>JBDKKE010000457.1:0-8697 GCA_039796255.1 Verrucomicrobiota bacterium
CACATTGCTGGTCAAAAACGACGCCGGTCCGCGAAGGGTGGCATTGGGGTGCGACAGGGCTTCACACTGATCGAACTCCTGGTGGTCATTGCCATCATCGCCATTCTGGCCTCGCTACTCTTGCCGGCACTGGCCCGGGCGAAACAGATGGCGCAGCAAACCAGTTGCCTCAACAACATGCGGCAGATCGGCATTGCGCTCACCCTGTACGAATCGGATCACCGGCGACTGCCGCCCAAGGCCTCCCAGGTGCCCGACTTCATGAATCCGCGCGCGGCAGGCTGGCGAAACAACTGCCTCTATGCCATCGCGCCCTACCTGCAGGGCGGCCAGACCAACCGGAGTTCCAAGGTGTATGTGTGTCCGAACGCCAAGAAACCGGGGGACGGCAGTGACGCCACCGCCATCAGTGCCACCGGATATCTCCCCAACGCGGTTCCCATGGAGCTGAGCCTGGCGGCGATTCCCAATCCCAGCGAGGTGATCATCATCCAGGAAACCATCCGGCTGGTGAGTTTCACGGCGCTGCGTCCGGCGGTTGCCGCGGACTTTGGCAGTTGCAACGGGGAGTACACCTACTGGCATGTGAAGTTGCGTCCGGGTGTGGACTGGTACAGCGACATTCACTCCCGGGGCGGGAATTTTGTCTTCGTCGACGGGCACGCCCAATACCGCAAGGCCAAGACCCTGCGCGCCCGTGATTTTGGGCTGTCCAACGGAACCAGCGGCAAAGCCGAGGATGACCAGAACGCCCGGGATGACGCGTGTTACAAGAGTCCGTTTAACCGGCCGTAGGATCTGGTTCCACCCGTATTCTCTTCGCCTCAGTCCTTCTCCGTGCCTCCGTGTCTCAGTGGTGAAAAGTTTCTGGGCGAGAATCCTTCTGGAATCCAGTTGCCCGCGGTCCCCGCCCGATGTTGATTCTGGCGACACCGAAACCTCCATTGCTGCTCCGCCCGAATTGCATCGTTCCCCATCATGAAGACCATGCCCCTTGCTTCTTGGTTCGCGCTGATTCTGTTGTGCGAGGCGGCCCTCGGTCAGGGGTTGGTGAATCTGAATAATAATTTTACACCGACCGGAGCCTCCGCCAAGGCGTATATCATTGGCCATGATGGACTGCCTATGGCGAAGGCTCTTGGGTCGGTGGAGATTCTCGATTCTTCGTGGAATGTGATTAAGTCAGGAGGGCTTGTCATCGCGGGGATTTTTTGGTTTGGGGTGGTGGAGATTCCCGGGATTGCGCCGGGCGGAAGCGGTTCGATTATTATTCGGGTTTGGGACAATTCTACCGGGGCCTCTTACGACACGGCGATAAGACGGAGTTACGCCATCGTGACTCTGGTGGGCCTGGGTGGGGGATCGATTCAGACTCCCAGTTTGGCCATGATCGGCAATTTCACAGGAATTTCACTCGAATGCTTGTTCTGTACTTCGTGGTGGCCTACCTACGTGCATATAGAGGGAATCGGCCTAATCGGCGATCAGGTAATGGTGCGGGCCATCTGCGATGCGGGTCATGACTGGGCGCTGTGGAGTTCGACCAATCTAGTCGAATGGTTTCCTGTCGGGCCGCCCCAGCAGTCCGAACTTCCTTGGTGGCAACTTGCGGAGTTCGAATGGACGGTCCCACGGCCTCCCTCTCCCACGCTCTATCGGGTGATTCAGGTTGAGAATTGATGGCGCCCGGGAGGTCTAAATTGTCGCGCGTGCGACCGGGCCGACCATCGCCTTGGGGCTTCCCGCGTTCCCCGCCACTTTTCCACGTGGTCGGCGGTGGAAGTTGCGGACGAGGTGGAACTCATCCCTGCCAGTTTTGGTAGCTCGCGTTCCGGGGCTTGCGGAGTGCGGGTGTGTCCTGAAGGGTTGCTCACAATGCCAACGCGCCCTGTGTCTTCCGACCGGCTCCGGCTGGTGCTGCTCTTTTCCCTTCTTCCCCTCGCCATGTCCCTGACCACCACGGCCCAGAACGCGGCCAATCCCCTGCTCACCGAGAGTCCTCTGCCCTATCAGTTGCCTCCCTTTGCCGAGATCCGGGACGAGCATTTCGCCCCCGCATTCGAGCAGGGGATGACGGAGCAGTTGCGGGAGGTGGAGGCCATCAGCACCAACATGGCTGCGCCCACCTTTGACAACACCATCGTCGCCCTGGAGCGGTCGGGTGAGACGTTGTCCCGCGCCGAGAGAGCCTTCAGCATTCTCAGCGGCGCGCTGACCAATCCCCAACTGGAGAAACTGGACACGCAGATGTCGCCCCGGCTGGCGGCGCACCGGGATGCCATCGGTTTGAATCCCGTACTCTTTGCCCGCATTGCCGCCCTGCATGAGAAGCGCGCCGAGCTGGGACTGGATCCGGAATCCGACCGGTTGCTCGACCGCTACTACAAGGATTTTGTCCGCGGCGGCGCGAAACTGTCCGATGCCGACAAGGCCACCCTCAAACGCCTGAACGCGGAACTGGCCACGCTCTCCACGCAGTTTCGGCAGAACGTTCTCAAGGAGATCAACGCCTCCGCCGTGCTGGTGGAGACCCGGGCGGAGTTGGCGGGTCTATCGGACGCGGCCATCGCCGCCGCGGCGGCGGATGCCAAATCGGCCGGACACGAGGGCAAGTTCCTAATCCGTCTGACCAATACCACCGGGCAGCCCCCGCTGGCCTCGCTGCAGAACCGCGCCGTGCGCGAACGGGTCATGGCCGCGTCCCTGGCCCGAGGCAGTCGCGGAGGTGAGTTTGACAACCGGGGGGTGGTGTCGTCCATGGCCCGGCTGCGCGCGGAGCGGGCGCGGCTGCTCGGATATCCGAACCATGCCGCGTTCCAGTTGGAGGAGCAGACCGCCGGCAACGTGGAGACGGTGAATCAATTGCTGGCCCGGCTGGCCCCGCCAGCGGTGGCCAATGCGCGCCGGGAAGCCGCCGACCTGCAGTCCCAGGTGGCGGCCGAAAAGGGAGATTTCACCGTGGGTGCCGCTGACTGGGCTCTTTACACCGAGAAGGTCCGCGCGGCGCGCTATGCCTTCGATGAGGATCAGCTGCGTCCGTACTATGAACTTCGCCGGGTTTTGGTGGACGGCGTCCTCCACGCGGCGACTCGGTTGTACGGCATCACTTTCAAGGAGCGACCGGACCTCAAGGGGTACAGTCCGGACATGTTTGTCTTTGAGGTGTTTGATAAAGACGGCTCGCCGCTCGCACTGTTCCTGGGTGATTTTTATGCGCGTCCGAACAAACGCGGTGGCGCCTGGGCCAGCGCCTATGTGCCGCAGAACGGACTGCGCGGGACGCGTCCGGTGATCGGCAATCACCAGAATATTCCCAAGCCGCCGGCCGGACAGCCCACGCTGATGACCCATGACGAGGTCAACACCATGTTCCATGAGTTTGGCCACGCCCTGCACGGCATGTTCTCGCAGGTGAAGTACCCGCGCTTCGCCGGCACCAGCGTTCCGCGCGACTTCGTGGAGTATCCTTCCCAGGTGAACGAAATGTGGTCCGCCTGGCCGGAGGTTCTCACCCATTACGCGCGCCATCATCTGACCGGCGAACCGATCCCGGCCGAGCTGCTGGCCAAGGTCGAGGCCGCGGATCAATTCAACCAGGGACATTCCACCACCGAGTTGGTGGCCGCGAACATCATCGACCAGGCCTGGCATCAACTCGTCCCCGACCAGGTGCCAGCAGCCGATGGTGTGCTGGCCTTTGAGTCCGCCGCGCTGCAGCGGGCCGGCGTGGATTTTGCTCCCGTGCCGCCCCGTTACCGCAGCACCTACTTCTCCCACGTTTTCGCGGGTGGCTATTCGGCCGGGTACTATTCCTACTTTTGGAGTGAGGTGCTGGATGCCGATACCGTGGACTGGTTCAAGTCGCACGGCGGCCTGACCCGGGCCAATGGGGATCGCTTTCGCGACCTCCTGCTCTCCCGCGGCGGCAGTCGGGACGCCAAGGAGATGTTCCGCCAATTCACCGGACACGAGCCCGACATCCAGCCCCTGCTCAAGCGCCGGGGACTTGATGCAGCAGGGAAGTAGGTCCGTGGTCACCTCATGCGGCGGATTCTCCTTGGCGAGCGCCCGCAGACTCGCGTGTCGGCCAAGGGAGACTGGAACGGTACGGGCCACCAGCGATCTCCAGGTATCCCCTCGCAAAACCGGTGCCGGTGGGCTACGATGTTTGGGTGGCTCGACTTGGAAATGCATTTCTGGTGGCCAGCTGGGTGCTGACCGTGATTCTGCGGTCAGATTCCGCCGTTGCCGGACCTTCGCCGGGGAGGCGCGGGGAGGCTGCTCCGGTCTTCGGGGCGACCCTGGGTGATCCACCGCTGTGGACGACCGAGATTCCGAACCCCGGGCGTGAACTTCGATCGCTGGGTCTGGGTTCCGCTTCTGCCGACTTGGCCGTCAACACAGCGTCGCGCGAGGAAAGCCGGGTGTTTTTCAATGCGGTCTACCTCTCCTCGGAGAATCAGTTGTCCCATTGGACCGGGGATATCCCCACGGGGAATGCGGGCACCAATTCCCCGGAATTCCTGGAGTCCCTGCTGGTTCGCATCAACTACTTCCGGGCCATGGCGGGGGTCCCGGGCAATGTTATTCTGGACGACGTATTGAGTCGGAAGGCGCAACAGGCGGCGCTGATGATGAGCGCGGCGCGGCAGTTGAGCCACTTTCCGACGCCGGACTGGCCGGTCTACACCCAGGAGGGTGCCGAGGCGGCGGCGCACGGGAACATCGCGCTGTCGTTCAGCGGGGTGTCGGCGGTGGATGGCTACATGTCCGACTTCGGCGCCAACAATGCCGCGGTGGGCCATCGGCGATGGCTCCTGTACCCGCAGACTCGGCGGATGGGAATCGGGTCCGTGGACAGCGATGACACCTTCCCGGCGGCGAATGCGATCTGGGTCCACGACCCGGCGCCCAGTCCAACCCGTCCGACGGTGCGGGACCTCTTCGTGGCCTGGCCACCCCCCGGCTATGTTCCGTACCGCCTCGCGTTTTCCCGTTGGTCGTTCTCCCATCCTGGGGCGAATTTTTCCCAGGCGCAGGTGAGCATGCTGAGCAACGGAGTCCCGCTCGGCATCCGTTTGGAGGGGGAGGCTGCGGGCTACGGTGAGAACACCCTGGTCTGGGTGCCGGAAGGTCAGAACGCCGATCGAACGCTGTATCCCTATCCGGCGCCGGCTTCTGACCAGACCAACATCATCCGCATCGAGGGGGTTCTGGTCGCCGGCGTGGCTCGGACGTTTGTTTACACCAACATCCTGTTTGATCCCGCCGTGACCGGGGACGACACCGTCGTGCCTGCGATCACGGGGCCGATCGATCCGCCTGCCGGGCAGGCCAGTGAATACCGATTCAATGCAGTACCTCGGGCAGACGGCTATCGGTGGCGGCAGTCGCGCCTGAGTCCCTTCCTCCAGGTCGAGGGGGCGGAGGAGGCCCAGCCGGGAGTCCTGCTGGACGTGAGTCCCGGATACTCCGTCGTCAACTCCGACGCCGCGGCGTCCGGTGGGGCGTCCTTTCATCTGGCCCATGCGGAGGCCCGCCCCCAGCGAATCACCCTGACTGCCCCCCTGCTGCTCGGGGAAGGGGCCGCGCTGCATTTTGCCGCGTTCCTGGGGTTGGCTTCGTCCGGGCAGATTGCTCTTGCCCAGGTTTCAACGGACGGTGGACTGAGCTGGGCCGATGTCTGGTCGCAGGTGGGGCAGGATGGAGGAACGGTTCCCGACGTTGTCTTTGCGGAGCAGGTGGTGCCCCTGACCGCCTTCGCTGGACGCATCGTTCAGGTGCGTTTCGTCTACGATTATGTGTTTGGCGAAGGCTATTTCCCCCAAACCGATGTGGGGATCGGCTTTCACCTGGACGATATCGCCGTTTCCAACGCGGAAAGGGTCCAGGACGCGGTGGAGGCTTCCACAGACGGGACGCGATTCCCATTCACGCCGTCCGCTTTGGGAGACTACTTGCTGGAAGTTCAGCCGCGGTACTTTGGCGAATACTTTGCGGGCTACGGCCCCTCCCTGCGGGTGACGTCCGTGGTGCCGGTCCTTCCGCTCGTTCTGGTCGTTCGAAGCCCGGTAACGGCGGGAGATGGCAGGTTGTCCATCGAGTTTAGCGTGATGTCTGGGCCTATGCCTCCGGCCTCGGATTTTCGGCTGCAATGGTCGCCAACCCTGGATGGAGCGTTTGGCGAGGTGGCGGTTGCCCCGCCTGCGACGCTGGCACCGGGGAGTTTTCGGTTCCCGCCCACTCAAGCGCCGGGAACAACGGGATTCTATCGTGTCGGCCTCCGATGAGTCGTGACGGATTGCCGCCCATCCGGGCGGTCACCTTTGACGCGGGCGGGACTCTCCTGGAGCCCAGTCCCTCGGTCGGGGTGGTGTATGCGCAGGCGGCGCGGGCGGCGGGTTTCGGATCGTTCCTCCCCAATGAACTTGACGTGCGTTTCCAAAGAGCGTGGTCGGCGCGCGGTGCCTTCGATTACTCGCGGTCGTCCTGGGCGATCCTGGTTCAATCCGTGTTTGAGGGGCTCACGCCTGCCGCGGCGGACGACCGTCTCTTCTCGGCGATTTGGAAGCGCTTCTCCGAACCCGACGCGTGGCACGTCTACCCCGACGTCAGGCCCTGTCTCACCGCGCTGGATTCGTTGGGGATTCGAATGGCGGTGCTGTCCAACTGGGATGAGCGTTTGCACGAGGTGTTGAAAGTCATGGGCCTCTCCAGTGCCTTCGAATTCGTGCTTCCCTCGGTGGAGGGGCCGGCGCCCAAGCCGGATTCCCGGCTCTTCCAACTGGCCTCGCTGCGCCTGGGGCTTCCTCCGGAGTCGATTCTCCACGTTGGGGATGGGTGGCGGGAGGATTTCGAGGGCGCGCGGGCCGCGGGATTTCAGGCGCGCTGGCTGAAGCGCGGCAAGTTCTCCGCGACGGATCGAGAACTGAACGTGGTCCGCTCCCTCGCAGAACTGCCCATCCAGATCGCAGCATGCTAACCATCCCGGGAAGCGCACCTTATACCGGAGTGTCGTGCGTTGACGTTGGTGACCGACGGCCGTTTCATAGTGCCTAATGCGGCTGGGGCACTGGGTGCAGGGCAACTCATGAATCTCGTTCGACAAATTTGGCGGTCATCGGTGGGGCGCAAGTACGTCATGGCCCTCACCGGACTGCTGCTATTCCTTTTTCTGGTCGGGCATCTGGTGGGCAACCTGCAGGTGTTTGGCTCTCCGGAACTGATCAACGGATACGCGTATTTTCTCAAGAGCAAGGCGGGTCTGCTCTGGGGAGTGCGGCTGGGTTTGCTGGCGGTCGTCGGACTCCACATTGCCTCGGCGGTTTCCTTGTCCGCCCAGAACAGGGCGGCCCGTCCGGTCCAGTATGCCGGCGTCCGGGTTCCCTATGCGGCCTCGCTGGCCTCCCGGACCATGCTGGTGAGCGGATTGGTGATCCTGGCCTTCGTGGTGTACCACCTGCTGCAGTTCACTGCGCTGGTGCCGGCGGTCAACGGCGGGGTGGATTTTCGCCGGTTGGAGGCCGAACTGCCCGGCGGGATCCGGACCCATGACGTCTACGCGATGATGATCCGCGGATTCCAGATCTGGTGGGTGTCGCTCTTTTATCTGATCGCCCAGGCGCTGTTGTTCCTCCACCTCAGCCACGGTCTCTCCTCCCTCTTCCAATCCCTCGGTCTGCGCAATTCCGTGTGGTGGCCGCGTGTCACGCTGTTCGCCAAGGTGGCCAGCGTGGCGCTGTTTCTTGGGTACGCGTCCATCCCGGTCTCGGTGATGGCCGGACTGGGAAAGTCGTACACCGAAAAAGCCAGGCTTGCTGCGGGGGCCTCTGCCGCCGCCGCCGTCGGGAAGGAGGTTGTTCGCTGACATGGCCACCCTGAATTCGCGCATTCCGTCCGGTCCGCTGGCCCAGAAATGGGAACGCTTCAAGTTCGAGACCAAACTCATCAACCCGGCGAACAAGCGGAAGTACAAGATCATCGTCGTCGGCGCCGGCCTCGCCGGAGCCAGCGCCTCGGCCACGCTCGCGGAGTTGGGTTACGAAGTGCACAACTTCGTGTTCCATGACTCGCCGCGCCGGGCGCATTCCGTGGCCGCACAGGGCGGCATCAATGCCGCGAAGAATTACCAGAACGACGGAGACTCCGTTCACCGGCTGTTCTACGACACCATCAAGGGGGGCGACTACCGGTCGCGGGAGTCCAATGTCCACCGGTTGGCCGAGGTCTCGGTCAACATCATCGACCAGTGCGTCGGGCAGGGAGTGCCGTTTGCGCGTGAATACGGAGGATTGCTGGACAACCGTTCCTTTGGCGGCGCGCAGGTCAGCCGGACCTTCTACGCCCGCGGGCAGACCGGACAGCAACTCCTGCTCGGGGCCTATTCCGCGTTGTGCAAAATGATCGGGGCGGGCGGGGTCAAGTCGTATACCCACGCCGAGATGCTCGATATGGTGGTGGTGCCCGATTCCCAGGGAGTTCCCCAGGCCCGAGGGATCATCGTCCGCAACCTGCAGACGGGAGAGATCACCCGGCACAGTGCGGACGCCGTTGTTCTCGCCACCGGCGGTTACGGAAATGTGTTCAATCTCTCCACCTATGCGCGGGGAGCCAACACCACGGCCATTTTGCGGGCCTACAAGCGCGGCGCCTGCATGGCCAACCCGTGCTACACCCAGATCCATCCCACCTGCATTC
>JBDKKE010000458.1:0-11897 GCA_039796255.1 Verrucomicrobiota bacterium
GTGACATCATGACGATTGCTGCAGAGTCCTTGTACGGCGGATCTGGGAGGAATGCCGTCCGTCGACTGACGAACTGCGGGCGGATGCTGGCGACGAAGCCGGCGAAATCAAGGTTCAAGTCCTCCCGCAATTGGGGCAGGGGTAGGAATCCGCGGTATGCCGGCGCGATTCGCCATGAATGGGTCACGCCCAAGGTTCGATCACGGCCCGGGCTTTCCGCGGCCGGCGCCCTTGAATCCGCTACCGCCGAGGGGAATCCGATGAGTCAACGAATTGCTCAGCGGTGATGCTCGATGCAGAGGGCTTTCTCCCGGCATCCCATCGCCGCAGCGAGAAAGGTTCCATCGAGGCGGTGCCTGATGGCGAGGCGTGGGAGCCTGCCCCCATTCGGTTGGTCAGGGCGTCGACTCCACCATAAAGAAGGCGATGTCCCCGGTACTGGGGACTACCCACTCCAACGATCCGACCGAAGTCCCAATCAAGGGGTCATAAAACGGTTTCTGCGGCAATCCTGTCGGATTCCAGGTGATCCAGTTGCTCGTCGTCCACAAGGTCCATTGCTGATTGAGCGTGCCGATTGCCCGGATTCGAACCGAGTCCCCGCTGGGGATGATGTCATTGATGTGGGCGATCGTCGAAATGGGTGTGGCCAGCCAGGCTCCGGTGAAATCGCCCGCCACTTCGAGCGTCGGGGGTGGTAGGGTTCCGCCCCCTAAGATGCTCAGCTGAACCTGAACCTGCGTTCTGGACATCGCGGTGTCGTAGCTGGAGCCGCTGGAGTTGTCCCAAAAGCGCAGGGAGATAACCCCAGTGCCCCCGGGAAAAGTTCCGGGGATCTCAATGATTCCCAGTGCAAAAACTCCCGGAAGTGCGAAACCGCCGGACTTGAGGATCACCCCATTCGAGTCAAGAACTTCGACCCGGCCCACGGCCTTGGCCAAGGGTTGGTTATCCATGCCGATCACATAGGCCTTGGTTGAGGATCCCTGGGGAGTGAAGTTATTGTGGATGTTGACCATTCCCTGGCCCAGGGCAGACACGCCAAACACGAGGAACGCCATCCAGTGCCTGATGCAATTGGGATTCATGGGGCTTCGTCGATGGGATTTCACACAACGATGGGGGTTTATCGAGGTTATGCAATTTGATTACGGGATTGGCTGGCCCGCATTCAGCTCTCACCGGTGATGGATGGGAATCCGTTCCATGGACCTACCGGGTCGGTCTTCGAGGAAGCGGCGCGGGATCACTGGCGCGAACCAGGTGTGCGAGTCTGACCTTCCCCTTCGAGGGCAGGCCCACGTGCCACAGGCCGCATCTATCCCTGCCGGCGCTCAGGCCTTCAGGCCGCGCACAAAGTGATCCAGTCGGTCCAATCCCTTTTCAATGTTCGCCATGCCGGTGGCATAACTGAGGCGGATGTAATCGTCGGCTCCGAAGGCAATGCCCGGGACGGCGGCAACCTTTTCCTGCTCCAGCAGGCGGGCGCAAAAGTCGGCTGATTTGAGTCCAGTTCCGCTGATGTTGGGGAACAGGTAGAAGGCGCCCTGGCTGTTGACGCAGGTGATGCCCGGGATGGAGTTCAGCTTCTGCCACGCGTAAGTGCGGCGCTTGGCGTATTCGGCCAGCCACTTCGGCAAATGATCCTGCGGTCCAGTGAGCGCGGCCA
Source organism: Verrucomicrobiota bacterium (assembly GCA_039796255.1). GTDB lineage: Bacteria > Verrucomicrobiota > Verrucomicrobiia > Limisphaerales > UBA9464 > UBA9464. The sequence continues at coordinate 1,670 of JBDKKE010000458.1, forward strand.
CACCGCCCTTTTGGGCGAAGGAACAGGGATTGCTGGTGCTGTGCGATTGAACGGCGTCGATCGCCTTGGCCACCGACTCCGGAGCGGCAAGGAAGCCGAGGCGCCATCCGGTCATGCTCCACGCCTTGGCGAAACCGTGCACGATGACGGTGTTCTCCTGATGTGCCGGACTGAAGCTGGCCACCGATCGATGCTGGGCGCCGTCGTAAAGCAGGTGCTCGTAGATCTCATCGCTCATGATGAGCACGCCCTTTTCCACGCAGATGTCGCCCAGTGCCTTGATCTCGTCCGGCGTGTACACCGACCCCGTGGGGTTGCTGGGCGAATTCAGGATGAACAGGCGGGTCCGCGGGGTGATGGCGGCGCGGAGCTGTTCCGGGGTGACCTTGAATTCGGTCTGGTCGCTGGTGGGCAGGATGACCGGTGTGGCGGCCGCGAGCTTCACCATCTCCGGATAGCTCAGCCAGTACGGCGCCGGAATGATCACCTCGTCGCCCTCCTGGCAGGTGGCCAGGATGACGTTGAAGCAGGAATGCTTGCCGCCGTTGCTGACGATGATCTGCGACGGCTTGTAGCTCAGCCCGTTTTCCCGCAGGAACTTGTCGGCGATGGCCTGACGCAGTTCCGGGATTCCAGAGCTGGGGGTGTACTTGGTAAAGCCGGCGGCGAGGGCGCCAGCGGCGGCGTCCTTGATGTGCTGCGGGGTGTCGAAGTCCGGTTCTCCGGCCCCGAAACCAACCACGTCCAGGCCCTCGGCCTTCATCTGCTTGGCCTTGGAATCGATGGCCAGGGTGACGGACGGGGACAGCGAGGCGGCGCGGCGTGCGATGGGAATGTGCATACGAAAGCGGGCAGAAGTTGGGGAAGGGGGCCACAGAGGCAAGCGGAACTTGCGGACCGCGGAGGGAGGGGCGCAACGGAGTCAGGGACTTGACCTCACCGGTTGAACGACCCGAAGTGGCGCCGTGCGTTCCCCATGGATACTCCTGCTCGCGGTATGGCCTGGACTGGAACCGGTCCGCGGGGATGAAGCCGTCACGGCTCTGCGCGAAGGGCGGCAGATGGTTTTTCGGTCCGGCGCTCAGGTGATGGGCCGGTATCAGGCCGAACCGGGCGAATTTCCTCGAACCGACATTCCCGAGATCTACCGCCGGGGTGGGTACCTGCATCCGCTCTTGACCCCCTCGGGTCGTCAGGTCACCGACGACTTTCCGGCGAACCATATCCATCACCATGGCATTTGGTCGCCCTGGACCAAGACCGAGTTCGAGGGGCGGCATCCGGACTTTTGGAACATGGGCGACGGGAAGGGGCGGGTGGAGTTCGTGGGACTGGACCGGGTCGGCAACGATCACGCAGGCGCCGGATTCGTTGCCCGACATCGCTTCGTGGACCTTCTTGCGGTGCCTCCCAAGACGGCGCTGGAGGAGACGTGGGAGGTGCGGGCAATGAGGCGAACGGAGCCTTGGCCCGCGAATCAGTGGGATTGGATATCCACGCAGCGATGCGCGACCGGATCGCCTTTGGTGCTGCCCGAATATCACTATGGTGGCCTGGGGCTCCGGGGGAACTGGGGATGGAATGGGGCATCGAATGGTTTCTTCCTGGCCTCGGGAGGTGAGACCGACCGGCTCAAGATCAACGCCGCCAGGTCCCGCTGGTTTTGGATGGGTGGGCCGGTGGACGGAGGCATCGCGGGCATGGTGATCCTGTGTCATCCGGGGAATTTTCGCTTTCCCCAGCCCATGCGGATGCATCCGAGCGAACCCTTCTTTTGCTACGCCCCGCAGCAATTGGGGGCCATGGAGATCCGTCCAGGGGAGTCCTACGTCGCCCGCTATCGCTTCCTGGTCATGGATGGCCGACCGGAGGCGGAGGAATTGGAGGCGCTGTGGAAGGAGTACGCCGACGGACGATAGCGATGGGAGTTGGTCCGTGCCCCCAGACTTTGGTGAAAAGCGGGGAGGCGGGCCTTCCGCCGGACGGAATCATTCCTGAGGTGATTCGAGGGTGTTCCTTGACTCCTCCTCCTCCTCCCCTGACTTTGGCTCCGCTGGATTGTGGGGGGGCGTACTGGTTTCGACCTGACGGGCCCATCTGCGACGGCATGCCGAGGACGATCCGTTGGCCTCGTAAATCACCGGGTCAAACATTAACTGCTAACGAAGAGTTGGCTCTCGCGGCCTAAACAGCCGTGACGTCTGCCCCCGAACACCTGCTACGGGGAGCGGACGCCATCAGCAGGCATGGTAGCCGGCGGAGTTTGCGCGTCGGCGTCCGAGAAAATTCATGCGAGCTAGGCGGAACCGGTCGCTGTCGGCCCGTTACGGTTTCGTAGAAAACATTTGGCTGGCTAAGCATGTAGTCGTTTCAGGTTGGAAAGTCAGGGACGGGGGTTCAACTCCCCCCGCCTCCACCAGCCTTCGCCCGAGGCTCCGCGACGGGCGAAGGCTGCCCCGCCGAAGTGCTTCAGCACGAAGGCGGGCTCCACAACAAACTATCTCTCCGCCTCTGGCTACGGCTGGGTTCCGCCTTCGCCTCTGGCTACGGCGGGATAAATCCTTGGGAATTTGGATCCTCGACTCTGCCTCTGGCTACGTCGGAACTGACGTTCGGCCCCCAGGCGAGGTGTGAGCCAACCCTAAATCTCGGGATACCTTCCCCACCCGCGTCTGCGCAGGCTGGGGATTGTGCCTGCGCGTTCGGTGACCTCCGGCTTCCGCTACGTGTACCTGCTCGAATCAGGCGCGCCGCAGGGCGGTTTCTACACGGGAATGACGGACGATCTCGCGGCGCGGTTGGCGGCGCACAACGCCGGGCAGGTTTCATCCACGCGGCGCGGACGGCCCTGGGCAATTCGTGTGGCGATTGCGTTTCGGGATCCGGTGCGGGCAGCGGCATTCGAGCGTTACCTCAAATCCGGATCCGGACGTGCCTTCGCGATCCGGCACCTCTGACCGACGACAGGGAGGCAAGTCTCGGGACAGATTCGGGACAACGGGGGGATCCTCGCGCTTTCAATGCTCCGAAGCCGAAGGAAACGGTGGCATGTGGAGACATCGGCGGCGGGGGGCAGCGTTGTGAGAGCACAATGGGCGAACCAGACGTGGAGCGACAATTTCGTGCAGCACCGGACGTGGAATCCACGATTTCGGCCCTTCTCTGGCATTTTTGAGCTCTTTGTGGTGAAATTCCGCTTTGCGAGCCCCCCAAATTCCCGATCGAATCCTGCCGTCCATTTCCTCCCTGGGCACTTCGCTCTCTGGAAGTCCGTCAGGCCTTCCTTTTAAGAACTTCTCGATCCGGTCCCGCGGTTGTTTGTAATCTTCAAATCAATGGCCCGACTCCAATCCGGCTCAAAGCGCGACTCCACCGCCACCATCGGTTTCGAGGCGAAGGTCTGGCTAGCCGCTGGCACGACAGCGCGTATAAGCACGAACCATAACAGCGCAGCCACTAGGAGGAGCCTGCGCGGAGCGAAAGACAACTCCTCGCCAACCAGCCCTTTAACGAGGCCAACTGGTTCCGCAAGAACGACGACGTGCTCTGGCAGTTCAGCGCCCACCCCATGGGCAACGCCAACTTCGCCCGGGTGCAGCACTTTATCCCATTTTCCCGCAGTAGACTTTGATAAGGAGGGCCCCGCCCAGAACCGCATGGCCAGCTTCGTCCTCGCCAACGGCAGTATGTCCTCCAACCAGTCCGGTGACTGCCCTGCGCGGAGCGCATTCGTAAAGCCGAAGGCCAAGCCGCAGAGCCTGCCAAGGCAACGTGACATCCGCCGCGCCTTCATCGAGGCCGACCTCGTGGATTTCATGGTCGCCGTCCCCGGGCGGCTCTTTCACAGCACGCAGATACCCGAATGCGTCTGGCTCCTTACGAAAGACAAGTCAGGAAAGTTCGCGCCTGCCCATTGTGGCCTGGGCGGAGAGAGGGGACGCCGCAAACTCGGCACCCTCATCGACCGCGTGCACCGCGAGTTGACCAAGGCTGACCTGGAGAAAATCACCAGCACCTACCACGCCTCGCTCTCTAACTCTGAAAACTCGAAACTGAAAAATGAAAACTCCGGAGTCGACTATGCGGACGTGCCCGGATTCCGCTTCTCGGCCACAAAGGAGCAAATCGCGTCCCATGGCGATGTGTTGACCCCGTGCCGCTACGTCGGCGCCGAGGAAATCGAAGATGATGGCGACCCCTTCGAGGAAGAAATGACGCCCCTCGTCGCCGAACTGCATGGTCAGTTTGCTGAGTCAACCAAACTCAAAGCCGCTATTCGTGTCAAAATAAAGCATCTAAGCTTCAACGCATGAAACCGAACTCTGACATTCGCTGGAAGCAACGTTTCCAAAACTTCGACCGCGCCTTTGTTCTATTGCGCGATGCCATGGAAAACGGGCCAACCGCACTGAACCAGTTGGAGAAGGAGGGCGTCATCCAGCGATTCGAATACTGCTTCGAACTCGCCTGGAAATGCGTGAAGGACTACCTGGAGGAGAGTGGTTTAGTTTTTGCCACCGTCACGCCACGCCAAGTGCTAAAAGACGCCTTTGCCGCCAAGATTCTCACGGACGGACAAGTCTGGATTGACATGCTCGACCACCGGAATCTGCTTTCTCACACCTACAACCTGATGAGCTTTGAAAAGGCGGTCGAGGCCATCCACATCCGCTATCTGGCCGCCCTCGATCAGCTCCACGGCTACCTCCAGCAAGAGAGCCTCAAATGAAAACGCCGCCCCTCAAGCCTGCGGAGCTGGACATGGTGCGGTCCATCTTTCGGCGTCATCCCGAAGTCACTTCGGCCATGCTTTTCGGCTCGCGCGCGAAGGGAACCCACAGCAATCGCTCCGATGTAGACTTGGTGGTGACCGGTGAAATCGAACCGCTCCGCGCCGAGGCGATTGCATCCGAGTTGGACGAGCTGCCGTTGCCTTACCGGTTTGAAGTTCAGCCCTTGGCCCACATCCACTACCGGCCACTGCTGGACCACATCAAGCGGGTGGGCATTCTCATTTACCCGGTGAAATAACAGCCCCTCGGAAGATGCCGCACCTCGTCGCCGGACTGCATGGTCAGTTTGCGGCGTCAGCGCCAAACTTGAAGCCGCGATTCGCGCCAAAGTGAATGGACTTGGCTGCAAATGAACGCACTGACCACAGCCCAGCTTGGCCGCCATGCCGTGGCGAAGGTGGAGGCCATCAAAGTAAACCTAAGGGGGCTGGGTTATGGTGGGTGATTACTCCTGACTTGACCAGTTTCCTGCGACGTGGGAGCTGAGAAGAATCGGCGACTTCGCTTCAGTTATTGATACTCGCATATTAGGGTGATACTTCGGGTTGGCCGTGTATCTTCCGTGCATGGTGCTGACGCGAGATCATACCCGGATGGAAAAGCGGCGGGTTCAGGCCGCCGCGATGTTCGAGAAGGAAACTTCGGCCCCGGAAGTCGGACGCAGATTGGGGGTGACCCGTCAGGTGGCCTACCGGTGAAAGTCGGCGTGGGAGAGGAACGGCAAGGCGGGCCTGGCCAGCAAGGGCAAGGCAGGCCGCAAGTCCAAGCTGACAGCGGTCCAAACCCAGAAGGTCGTGAACGCTCTTGTCGCTGGCCCAGTGAGCCGTGGATACAAGACCAACCTGTGGACGCTTCCCCGCGTAGCGGCGCTCATCAAAGAACTGACGGGGGTCCAGTACCATCCCGGACACGTCTGGCGTCTGCTGGGTGACAATGGGTTCAGCTGCCAGCGCCCCGAACGCCGCGCGATTGAGCATGACGAGCCCAAGATCCGCCGCTGGAAGCGGGTCGAGTGGCCGGCGATAGAAAAAGTCGGAGAAGAGGGCCGAACCCTCGTCTTCATCGACGAAGGCGGGCTGAGCACCCGCCCCACCCGGGTACGCACCTGGGCGCCGCGTGGCCAGACGCCGGTAATCCAGGAGAAATTGGCAGCCAAGGGCGTGGCGGGAGCCCGATGCTGACAGTCAGCACGTCACCGGGTAGCGTTCCCGCATGGGATTCAATCGTGAATCGCACCGGGAGAAGATTGCCTCGTTGGCCTCCGCCGGTGTTTACGTGGGTACCTCGTCTTGGAAGTACTCGGGGTGGCGGGGACTTCTCTACGATGAATCCCGCTACCTGTGGCGCGGGAAGGTGGCTGAGTCGCGATTCGAGAAGGGGTGCCTGGAAGAGTATGCCCAGGTTTTCAAGACGGTGTGCGTGGACGCTGCCTATTACACGTTTCCTACGGAGAAGTCCCTCAACGGCCTCGTCGCCCAGGTACCTGCCGATTTCCAGTTTGGGTTCAAGGTGACGGACGAGATCACGGTGAAGCGGTTTCCGAACCTGCCGCGATTCGGAGACCGGGCCGGGCAGCCGAATGTGAACTTTCTGAATGCCGATTTGTTCGAGAGCGCCTTCCTTGGCCCCTGCCAAGCATTCCGTTCCCAGGTGGGAGTGATCATGTTCGAGTTCTCCCGGTTCCACTCGAACGATTACGCTCATGGGGCGGAGTTCGTGGCGGACTTGGACCGCTTTCTCGGAAGTCTGCCCGCGGGCTGGCCGTACGCCATCGAGCTTCGCAACCGTCATTGGCTGACCCCCGAGTATTTCGAGTGCCTCCGGCGCCATGGTGTTGCCCATGTGTTCAACTCCTGGAGTGGGATGCCCCCGGTCGAGGACCAGATGGCCCTCCCGGGCACTGTCCCGACACCCCGATTGGTGGCTGCCCGGTTCCTGCTGGCACCCGGTCGAACGTACGAGGCAGCGGTCAAGGCGTTCCAGCCCTACCGCGAAACCAAGGAAGTAAACGAGGCTGCCCGACGCTCCGGTCGGCGGTTGATCCAGGATGGACGGGCCACTCCGGGTCGGAAGACCTTCATTTTCGTCAACAATCGGCTGGAGGGGAACGCCCTGGAGACGATTGCAGCAATGCTTGAGAACCCGGCCTAGTTGACGCGGTGGGCGCCGGCTGGCTGGGACCGTGTTCGGTGACGACATTAGGAAACGGCGGTCGGCGGAGTGGATTGAAACTCCGCACCTCGGCCGAAGCCCATTCCGAACGTTCCGGCACGGGAATTGTGAATATCTGGCCGTTGACTTCGCCAGACGCCGGTACTACCCACGCGGGTAGTTATGGAAGAACTCACCGAAAGTCAGCGGGAGGTGTTCGAGTTTGTCCGAGACCGACTGGGGGCCGGACAACCCTGTCCCACGCTGCGCGAATTGAGTGCTGCCTTCGGATGGCGCAGCAAGCGCGCTGCGGCCTGCCACTTGGAAGCCATCATTCGCAAAGGGTGGCTCACCTCCGAAGCTCGAAAGGCTCGGTCGCTCCGTTTGGTACAGGGCCAACGGAAGGCGGCGGCCGAAGTGTTCCAAATCCCCCTGTTGGGCAGCATTCCCGCAGGGTTCAGCGACGAGCGCGAAGCGGAATCCGGCGAGTGCGTGCCGGTGTCAATGGAGACCGTGGGATTCAAGCCCACCCGAAATACCTTCGCCCTGCGTGTGTCCGGGGATTCCATGATCGGACGTCACATTTGCGACGGGGACATTGCGGTGTTTGAGCACGGCCCCGAACCGCGCTCCGGTCAAATCGTCGCCGCGTTGATCGACCGGCGGAACACCCTGAAGACCTTCGTGGTGAAAAAGGGGAAACCGTTCTTGAAGGCGGAGAACCCCAAATATCCGGATCTCATCCCCTCGGAGGAACTCGTCATCCAAGGAGTGCTGCGGGCCCTGATCCGACAGGCTGCTCCCTAGGGTTGGACGGTGGTTGACCGACCGCACCGCGAAAGGTTCGCCGCCGAAATGAGTACTCCGCGAACCATCGTCCACCTCGACGCGGACTGTTTCTTTGCCGCCGTCGAGCAGGCCGCGGATCCCAAGCTGCGGGGCCGCCCCGTGGCGGTGGGTGGGGAAAAGCGGGGCATCATCGCCTCCGCCTCCTACGAAGCCCGGAAGTTTGGGGTGTTTACGCCCATGCCGACGATGCGGGCGCGCAAGCTCTGCCCTCAGCTCATCGTCCTGCCGGGAGACTTCGAACGGTACGAGCAGTTCAGTCACTGGATGTTTGGGTACTGCTACGATTTCACCCCGGACGTGGAGCAAACCTCCATCGACGAGGGCTACTTTGATCTGACCGCCAATCGTACAAGGCCCCCGGCTGAGATCGCCCTGGTGATTCGGAAGGCCATCGGCCAGCGGCTCAAAATCACCGTCAGCGAGGGGATTGCCTCCAACAAGCTGGTCAGCGCCATCGCCTCGAAGCTGAACAAGCCGGCCGCCTTCGATCACGTTGCACCGGGCGGTGAAGCGGCATTCCTTCAGCCCCTGCCCAACAAGTGGCTTCCGGGCATTGGTCCCAAGGCCAGTGCCCGGCTCAACGCCGCGGGTCTCGCTTCCATCGCCCAGATCGCCGGCACGCCGCTGGAGATGCTGGAATTGGTGCTGGGGAATCAGGCCCGCCTGATGCGCCAGTTCGCCCATGGGATTGATGAGCGCCCCCTCATCCCGGCGGCCCAGTCGCAGAAGTCGTACAGCGAGCAGACCACCTTCGCCAGTGACCTCACCGATGAGGAATACCTGCACGCGACCCTGTGCCGCATGGCCGATCACTTGTTCATGAAGGTGCGGGACGATCAGTCCAGCGCCCGAACGCTGGCGGTCCGTGTCCGGTACAATGACATGACGGAGGATCAGGTCAGCGAGAGCCTGTGGGAGCCGACGGACCTGGAGACCGAGATTTACGGAAGACTTCGAACCATGCTCACCCGGGCATGGAAGCGCCGCATCAGCCTGCGGTTGGTGTTGCTCAAGCTCTCCAACATCTATCCCGCCGGGTTCCGCAGCAAACTCCCGCTGGAGTTCTCTGCCCGGCAACATCAGGCGGCGGTCTGGTTGGCAGGGGGCATTGATGACCTGCGCAAGGCCCGGGGGTCCTCCACCATTCTGCGGGGCCACGATTTCCTCTTGCGGACGGCGCCCCGCGAATCCCTGCAGGATCCACCGGCTCAACCGCGTCGGCTGGTCATTCGACTGCATTGGACCGTGGCTGCGTCCTATGTGCCTCTCCGGGCGCATAGCCACTATTCCTTCCTGAATTCGACGCTTTCTCCGGCTGCCATCGTGAGTCACGCCAAGGGCCACGGCATTCAGGCGGTTGCCCTCACCGATTCCGCCAACCTGCATGGGGCAGGGGCTTTCTGTCAGCGAAGGCTGACGGCATTAAGCCCGTCCTGGGAGCCTATTTGCCGGGAGGGGAAAGAGGATCGTAAAGGCCGGGTGGATTCAAAGTATCCGCCCCCCGGAAATCTCCATCGTCATTGCGTTGAATATCGTCCGCGGTCCACATCTTTTTGTCGGGACCGGCAGAGCGAAGTTCGTATCGGTTGTAGCCGACGGGATGGAAAAAGAATGGCGTTCCCCAGCGGTCGATCACCAATCCTTGCGCATTGAAAACCCGGTGCTGGTCGGGAAGAAAACGGAGGTTTCCCGGATTGGCACCCCGGAGGGCCGCCGCCCAATCCTCGTTGCCGCTGAGAGGGCGATCCTTGAGTGATTTCACCAAAAAACCCATGTTCCGTATCAGTCCGGCCATCAGTTTAAGATCGTTCGCCGGGGGCGTTCCTGGGTCACCAAAGTCCTGCAGCATGATCTCCCCCGGCAGGGACTGCGCGACCTCCTCGGGAGGGGCAGGCGGGCTCGGCGTGGAGATGACCGTGATCCCGGGAGCCGCGACTGGCCCGGCCGCCGCCTCGGATCGGGGCTCTGCCGGAGGCGCAGCCTGACGGGGCCGGCTGAAGATCAGCCAGCCCACCAATCCCACTACAAAAAGGAGGCCGAGCCCAAGCCCGGAACGTTTCATGGTTTCACGAAGCCCAACGGGGGCAGCGTGGAGGCGACGTTATAGAAATTGGTGATGTTGGGAAGGACGTAGCTCAGGCTGTTGTTGGGCACGCCGAACCAGCGCAGCATCTCGGCGAAAAACAGATCCAGGGAGGTGCTCGGCAGGAACCGCCCACCGCGTCCCACATCGTTGGGACCGTCCAGCGCCAGACTGGGATAGGTGCCGAACAGTTTCCCGCCGTCCACAGGCCCGCCGAAGACCATTCCGTTTCCACCCCAGGCATGGTCGCTGCCACGGCCATTGGACCGCAGCGTGCGTCCGAAATCCGATGCCGTAAACGTGATCACGTCATTGGCCAACCCCAGCGCCTCCAGCGCCTGCTGGAACGCCC
>JBDKKE010000459.1:0-5027 GCA_039796255.1 Verrucomicrobiota bacterium
CAAGACCGAGTTGGCGCGGGCGTTGGCCGAGTTCCTGTTCGATGACGATCATGCCATGATTCGGATCGACATGTCCGAGTACATGGAGAAGCACAGTGTGTCCCGACTCATCGGGGCACCGCCGGGCTACGTGGGCTATGATGAAGGCGGGCAGTTGAGCGAGGCCGTTCGACGCCGCCCCTATTCGGTGGTGTTGCTGGACGAAATTGAGAAGGCGCACCCGGATGTATTCAATGTCCTCCTCCAGGTGCTGGATGATGGCCGGTTGACCGACGGACAGGGACGGACGGTGGATTTCAAGAATGCCATCGTGATCATGACATCAAACATCGGTTCGCCCATCATTCAGGAGTACTTCATGGATGGCCGGACCACCTTGGGCGCGCGGTCGGCGATGGAGGACAAGGTGAAGGCGGAGCTGAGGAAGCACTTCCGTCCCGAGTTTCTCAACCGGGTCGACGACATCATCGTCTTTCACAGCCTGGACGAAAAGGAGCTCGCGAAGATCGTGGACATACAGCTCCGTGGCGTCGCGCAGCGGCTCGGTCAACAGCAGTTGACTCTGGTGGTTGACGATCCTGCCAAGGCGATCCTGGCTCGCGAAGGGTATGATCCCCAATTCGGAGCACGCCCGCTAAAGAGGTCCATCCAGGACCATTTGGTCGATCCACTAGCCGGACGGATTCTTGCCGGGGAGTTCAAGCCAGGAGACACCGTGCAGGTGGGGGGCTCCAAGGAGGGTGCACTCACGTTTGCCAAGGCTTCGGGCGGGGACACTCCGCCCGCCATGGGTGACTGATCCTCAGCCCCGCAATGCCGGCTCGTTGGGATCAGTTGGAGGGAGGGCGAACTGCAGTGGCCGCGATGGCGGCGCCGATCAGTCCGGCGTTGGTGCCCGTTTGAGCGCGGAGGATGGGCAGGTTCCGGTGAACGTCGGACCAAGTGTGTCGGCGGGTCGCGGAAACCAGGGCGGTCCAGAACGGACCCTCACTCAGGCCGAGTCCTCCGCTGATGCTCACCGCCTCGGGGTCCAGGACGCTAATGAGCATGGCCAGTACGGATCCCAGGGACTCTCCAGCGGTTTCCACCACGTGACGGGCAGTGGGATCCCCCATACGGGCGGCTTCCACGACGTCCTCCGCGGTGAGGGCGCGCCCGGATCCCGCCGCGTTGTAGCGGGCCACCATGCCGGGACCGGACGCGAGCTGCTCCAGGGTGCGTCCAGTGAGGTTTCCACAGCATTCGCAGGGCAGGGTGACCGGGCTGCTGGCCAGGGTTCCGGTGGCGCCGCGGGCACCGAGATGCGGACGTCCTTCCACCATGAGGCAGGAGGCAATTCCCGTGCCGATGGTCAGGTGAAGGAAGCTACGGAGGTGACGTCCGACCCCAAAGCATGCCTCCGCCTGCGCGGCGGCCCGCACATCCGCCTCCACGGTCACGGGCGCCAGATCTCCCAGATGCTCGAGAATATCGGAGGTACCCCAGGAAAGGGTGTGGTGGCTCAGGATCTGTCCCGCAGGTGAGACCAGTTCGCAGAGGCCGATTCCCAGGGCGAGGGGCGGAGGCGTACCCAGTTCGAGCTCACGGGTGATCTGGATGGCCAGTGAGCGGACGTCCTCCAGCAGCGCAGTGCCACCGCGTTCGGGATGGGTCGGAATCTGGCGGCGGACCAGGACACGGCCGGAGGGAAACTCGACGACTCCGGCGGCGATCTTGGTGCCGCCGACGTCGATTCCCAGAGCGGTGAAGACTCCCGACTTCATGCACCAGTCGCGCCTGCGGCCGCCGCGGAGTCCAGGAATACGGTGACGTCGGAATGGGTGCGCAAAGAAGAGGCGGGACATAACGGTGTGACGGGGCCGCTGGTCATGGCAGAAACGGCGGTTGCTTTGTGCGGACCGAAGGCAAGTAGCAGGATGCGGCGTGCCGCCAGGACGGTCTTCATTCCGACAGTCACGCCGTAAGCCGGCGCGTGTTCGCCGTTGAACCATTTCCGGTTGGCCTCGACCGATATTGGTTCGAGCTCCAGGAGGCGCCCTGGGCAGTCGAAGGCGCTGCCCGGTTCGTTGAAGCCGAGGTGCCCATTTTGGCCGAGACCCAGGATGAGTACGTCAAGTCCGCCGGCCTCCTCGATCTGGCGTTCATGCTCGCGGACACTTTCCAGCGCGGACTCCCGCTCCGAACTCACGACATGAAACTGATCTGGTGGAATGCCCCAGGCGTTCCCGACGGTTCGGCGAAGCAGGTTGGCGCAGTTGCGGGGTTCGGTCAGCGGCACCCCAACGTACTCGTCGAGCGCGAACACCGAGAGGTGGACCAGACTGAGTCGGCGCGCCTCCAAGCGAGAGTAGAGGTCCAGGGGTGTGTTCCCCGCCGCCACCATGAGTGTCCGGGTGTCGGGAGCGATGAGCCAGCCCGCCAGCAGATCGGCGGCCGCCTCGGTGGCGTCGTCGGGTGTCGGATGTACTTGGAGATTCACTCGGCGAAGGATGAAGGGTGAGGGGATGCGGGCGGGTTCACGGGGTGGCGAGACCGTCGGCCAGCGACCGGATGTAGGCGGCGTTGCACCCGCAGCAACCTCCGAGATATCCGATGCCCTCGTTTCGCGCGGCGCGACCGAAGGCAATGAACTCGGTACGGGATACCTGGATGGTCTCCAGATCGTCTGGAAAGGCCGGTTGGCGGGTGAAGCAGTGGCAGGTGTCGGTGGTGCGAAATGCGGCGGGCTGGGCGGCGATGGGAACCGGCGAGGCCGCCCGCATCTCGCGGAGGAGCGGCAGCATGCGGGAGGGTTCCTGCTCGCAGTTGGCCCCGACCGCAATCGCCCCGTGGTCGGCCATGACGCGGGCGCACTCGGCGGGCGAATGGCCGTCCGTGCACTGGGCGATGAGTGGACGGAAGCTCATGGTGGCCACCGCGGGGAGTCCGGCGTCCGCGGCGCATTTCAGGGCGACACGCATCTCCGCCAGGTGGAAGAAGGTTTCGAGAATCAGGAAGTCCACTCCGGCGTCCTTGAGCAGTCGGATCTGTTCGGCGATGTGGTCGCGGGATTTGTCCAGGGACTCCATGCCCTCGCGTTCCGTCAGTTGGGTGCGGGACACGCTTCCCGCCACCAGGGCTCGATCTCCGGCGATCTCACGGGCCAGTTTCACTGCAGCAGCATTGATGGATTCGGTCTGTGCCCCGTATCCCGCCCGGTTCAGTTTTTCACGAGTGCCAAAGAAGGTCAGCGCCTGGAGGACCTGGGATCCGGCCCCAAGAAACTCGCGATGCAATGCGCGCAGTGCCTCCGGATGCTCGATCGCCACCTCCGGGGTGAACTGTCCGCTTCCACGGCCGGTGCCGACCTTTTCGCGGCCGGATCCGCTGTCCACGTAGCCGCGACGTTCGAGTTCGATCAGGTAACCGCCGTCGCCGAGGGCGACGCCTTCTTTCAATAGTTCTTTAATGGATTTCATGGGGAGAGGGGTGGGACGGATTCCCGCGATGGGGTGGGAGCACTCTCGCAGGCCAGGGCGAGAACGGCGAGCAGGGCGACGGCGATACCCAGGGCCTCGCGGTGCCCCACCTTTTCGCCGAGCAGTCCGATCGCCAAGGGGATGCTGACCAGTGGGTAAAGACCCGCCAGCGGGGTGATGACCGATGCCTTGCCGTTTCGGGCAAATGCAGCCAGCAGGGCGAGGTTTCCCAGGGCAAAGGCGAATCCCATCAGAAGCACCAGCAGCCAGGTGTGCCAAGCGATGACGGTGGGTGGAGGGTTTCCCAGGAGCAGGAACGCGGCGACGGGAAGAAAGGCGGCGAGGAACCAAAGGGTGGCCCGTTCCCCGGAAAGGTCCTGGGTGGCCAGCTTCTGGAACAACGCGGCGACGCCCCAGAGTCCCACGGGAACGAGGGCGGCCAGCAGCCAGGGGGACAGGAGCGCTCCGTCGTCCTGGACATTGAAAAGGTAGATTGCGCCCAGGGAGAGCAGCAGGCCGGCGGATTGGATGCGATTGATCCGCTCCCGCAGGAAGATCACTGCCAGCACGATGGTGACCAGCGGGTAAAGGGCCGTGAGTGGAACGACGGTTGCGGCCTTGGTGCCGCGGTTCAGGACATCATAGTAGGTCACGTTGCCCAGGCAGGTCAGAACGCCCGCACTCAGTGCGAAAAGGATTCCGCGGGGCCCGCGGCCGGGCGGTCCAAGCCGGCCGGAGAACCCCAGGGCCATCATCACCGGAAGGAGGCCGAGGGTGGAGAGCGCCTGTTGCTGCCCTGGCGATAGAGCGTCGCCAATCAGCCGGGCGAGCAGTGCCCAGAGGCCCCAGCACAACACCGCCAATAGGGTCCACCAAAGCCAGAGTCGCATGTCAGCAGGCGGTTGATTGCATGGGCGTGGCTCAGTGGGCGCGCGTGCGGTCGTGCTGCAGGTGGGCAGGCCCGGCCTCGGGTTTCGAACTCCACTCGGGTGGGGTGAAGGTGCTTTCCAGGTTTAGGGTGCCTCCGCAGCGTCCGGCCTCCTGAGCCTTGAGGATGATCTCCAGCACGTGAAGGGCGTGCTCGGGAGTGATCTGTGGGCGGGTGCCGTTCTGGATGCAGTCTACCAGATGACGCAGACCGTCCGTCCACGGCCACTCGGGATCCGTCTCGCCGTGGATCTGCCAGCAACCTGCGGCGTTCTGCCAAAGCTCGTAGCCTTGGGGATTCCAGTCGTCGCCCAGCATTTGCACGGTCCCCGTGGTTCCGTACACCTCCAGGGCTGGGGTCCGGTACTGCTGAATGGTGAAGCCAGTGGTCACCACGGCGAAGGTGGCCTCGCCGAAATCGATCAGGACCTGGGCATTATCCTCGGCCTCTACCCGCACCGGACGCCCCCGGATCTCCCGTTCGGGAATCACCACGCCCGTCATGGCGGTGACGCGCCGCGCGGGACCCAGCAGGCCGGTGAGACTGGTGAGGCAGTACACGCCGAGATCCATCAGGCAGCCGCCTCCCGGACGGTAAAACCATTCGTTCCACCAGGGGCCGGACCATCCGTAACGGGCGCG
>JBDKKE010000460.1:0-2734 GCA_039796255.1 Verrucomicrobiota bacterium
GCCAGGGTGAACATCGCGGGAATGAAATCATACCCACTGCGGCCACCCAAGAAATGCCCGAGCGATGCGCCGCAGTTGACCAACGGTTGGTGAACCCCTCCCGACGATTCACCTGGAAAAAAGCAGTTGGAGGAAACCGCAGAGAACGCAAAGAGCACAGAGAGGGTCCGTTGGAGAAGCGGCCGTACTCGCAGGAAGTTCCTCAGTGAAATGAGGCGTCCCATGGCCTGCAAATAAGCGGAGGTCCCCGTTTTTGCATTCTTCGCGTTCTCTGCGGTTAATTGAAACGCCGTTTTCAGGTTCACCGCTTCCCCATCCGGGCGCATCGGGGCGAAGCGTGGTTGCAACCACCCTTCTCTGTTCAGCGGCGGGGTACAAAAAAGGGGCGGAGGTTCTCCCTCCGCCCCGGGTTGAACGGTCCTCGTTCGCGATTCAATCAAACGCGTGGCCAGCGCAGCAGAGCACGTTGCGAAGCTTATGACGGACCAGTTCCTTCACCGCCTTGCGGGCCGGCGCGAGATACTTCCGGGGGTCAAACTCCTTGGGCTTGGTCATCAGCACCTCACGAATGGCCGCAGTCATGGCCAGACGCAGATCGGTGTCGATGTTGACCTTGGTGCAACCGGTGCGGCGCGCGATCTCGATGTCCGCCTCGGGTACGCCGGCGGTTTCCTCGCCCATGTCGCCCCCGTACTTGTTGATCTTCTGCGCCAGTTCCTTGGGCACCGAAGAGGCCCCGTGCAACACCAGCGGGTAGTCACCCATGCCGGCATCCATGAGCGCCTTCTTGATGGCCTTGAGTCGCTCCAGGTCGAGATGCTGCTCGCCCTTGAACTTATAAGCTCCGTGGCTGTTGCCGATGGCCACCGCCAGGGAGTCCACTCCGGACTGTTTCACAAACTCCACCGCCTCGTCGGGGTGGGTGTAGGCGCCTCCCTTGGAGTAGCTGCCCCCTTCTTCGCCGTCGTCGTGCTGGGCGCCGACCAGCATGCCCAACTCGCCCTCGACCACGCAGTTGTACTTGTGGGCGTAGTCCACCACTTTGCGGCAGACCTCGACGTTCTTTTCGAACGGATCGTGCGAGGCGTCGATCATCACGCTGGTGAACCCCTCGTCGATGCACTGCTTGCACAATTCAAAGCTGTCACCGTGGTCCAGGTGAACGGCGATGGGAATGGTGCTGAGGCTGACCGCCGCCTCGATCAGTTTCTTGAGGTAAACCGGATGCGCGTAATCTCGGGCTCCCTTGGAGATCTGGAGCATGACGGGTGCCTTCTCCTCCTCGCAGGCCTCGATGATGGCCTGGAGCAGCTCCATGTTGTTTACGTTGAACGCGCCCAGCGCGTACTTGCCCTTCAGGGCCTTGGCAAACAGGTCATTCGTGTGAGTCAGTGGCATAGGAAATCGGTTTTCAAAATCCGGACGGCAGGCTCCGGACAAGGAGGGATTCTAGGCAGGGGGACGGTGGGGGGGAACTGCTTTTTTGGAAACAAGAACGGCGGGCCCCGGGAGGCCCGCCGTCCTGCGAATCAAGGTTTCTGTTCCGAACGGTTTACTCCGCCGGAGCGTTGTCCGCTGAACGCTCAGCAGCCGCCGGAGCACCGGCGTCGGTCTGCTGCTCACGCTCCTCCATCGCCGCCTTGCGGCTGAGGCGGACGCGGCCCTTCTCATCCACGCCCAGGCATTTCACCGTGATCTCGTCGCCGATCTGCACGATGTCCTCGACCTTCTTCACGCGGAAGTTGGCCAACTCGCTGACGTGCACCAGGCCTTCCGCACCCGGAGAGAATTCGACAAACGCGCCGAAGTCTTTGATAGAAACGACCTTTGCCCGGTAGATCTTGCCCGGCTCAGCAGCAGACGCCGCCCGTGCCTTGTCCTCAGGTGATCCCTGCTTGGGAGCGCGCGAGGAATCCCCCTCGGACTTCGCCCGGCCACCATCCCCGGCACGATCCGGACGATCACGGCGCTCGCCGCGATCCCCACCGCGCTCAGGGCGCTCACCGCGGTCGCCCCCGCGACCGCCCCCACGTTCGGGACGAGCCGGACGATCCCCCTCGGCCCGTGCGGGACGATCCCCTTCCGCGCGGGAGGGAGCCGGGGAACCATTCTCGGAGGCGGGCTCAGCGGCAATCTCGCCGCGCTCTTCCATGGCCGCCTTGCGGCTCAACTTGACCCGGCCCTTGTCGTCCACGCCGATGCACTTCACCCAGATCTCGTCGCCCATCTTGACGACGTCCTCGGGACGGTTGACGCGCTTGTTCGACAACTCGCTGACGTGTACCAAGCCGTCCTGGCCGGGCATCACTTCCACAAACACGCCGAATTCCTTGATGGTGACGATGCGGCCCAGATAGAGGCGGCCCAGTTCGATCTCGGCACCCAGCGCCTCAATCTCTTTCTTCGCCAACTCCATGCCTTCCGCAGTCACGGAGAAAATCTTCACCGTTCCATCATCCTCGATGTCGATCTCGCAACCGGAGTCGTCCACCAGGCGCTTGATGTTCTTGCCTCCGGGTCCGATGAGCAGGCCGATCTTCTCGGGATTGATCCGGAGGACGGTAATGCGCGGTGCGTACTTCGAAATGTCCGTGCGGGGAGACGACAGCGTGGCCGCCATGCTCTTGAGGATCTCGAGGCGGGCGGCATGCGCCTTGGCCACGGTCTCTGCCATGATCGGAAGCGGAATGCCCTTCAGCTTGAGATCCAACTGGAAGCCGGTGATGCCCTTCTC
>JBDKKE010000461.1:0-3795 GCA_039796255.1 Verrucomicrobiota bacterium
GAGCTTCTTATTCCGAGAGGTCTGGTAGCGGCTGGGGGGCTTACCCTCCTTGCGAGCTTCCGTGCATTCAATCGTGACGATTTCGCGGGGCATGGCAACTTACTCTTTCTCTTTGGCAGCAGGTCTTTCCTCGGCGTCGTCGTCGGAGTCATCCGAATCCGAAGCCGTTCCGGTCTCCACGCTGCCCAATTGTCCGAGGCGCCGCTGTTTTAGCGCGCCTTCCTTCTCCAGCTGGGTCTGGGCTTCCACCGTGAAGCGGGCCCACGGAATGGCGTCCAGTCGGGCGCGGGGAATGGGTTTTCCGGTCAGTTCACAGACGCCGTAGGTGGATTTCTCGATCCGTTTCAGCGCCTCCTCGATCTCGTACAGCGCGTCCTGATCCGAGGACAGCAGGCTGAGGGCGAAGTCGCGGTCGAAATTATCCGTGCCAGAATCTCCCATGTGGAGGCTGTAGCTCTCCATTTCACTTTGGGATTCCTTGGCAAGTCCGCTCATCTGGTCACGCAGTCGTGCATGGAGTTCGAGCAGGTTCTGATAATACTTCTGCCACTCCCCTTTGATTTTTGCCACCGGGGTCCAGGTAGGTTCTCCCCCCTTGACCTGACTTGCGGGAGGGCGACCCAGGATGGATGCAGCACTGGTGCTGTGCGTCGGCCTGGGCCGACCCGCGGTCGGCGCAGTTGGCGCCACGGGCACCGCAGGCACTGCGGGCACCGCAGGCTTGCGCACGGCGGCTTTGGGTGGGGCTCCTTTTTTGGCGCTCACAGTTGAGTTTTCCCGGTTGAAAAACGTGTTGTCGGAACTTCAAGAACTCCGAAGACACTTGAGTGATTCGGAACGAAGGCCGCGCAACGTATCAAAGGATCCCTCCTTGGCCACAAAAATCTTGGAGAATGAATAATTGGACCACCAATTCATCGGGGTGCGGACTCCACCCAGTTGACGGAAAAATGGGCGAAGACGATCCGGGCATATTCTTCCGCCTCGAAGAGGCATCCGATCTGACCGGTCGGCAGTCGGGCCATTACACTGTAGGCGAAAAATCCCGGCCAAAGCCTCCGGCGGAACGCCCAGCTTGCGCCGTCGTCATGACTGACGTGGACCGTCCCGTCTGCACGCCGATTGCCGTAGGGACCACAGAACAGGATCCGTCCGGGAGATCCGGATGCTGGAAATGAATGGCGTAGGATCCCCGCATTGCAGCTGGGATCGGGGAGTTCGGGCACGTCGACGACGGGCGTCCACGTCGCGCCGCCGTCTCTGCTGACGGCAGTCTTGCGGACATAGGCTCCGGCAAACGGGCGGCTGTTGAGTCGGACGGAGCCGTCCGCAAGCTCCACCATCTGGACCTCGTTGATCTGGCTGCGCGGTTCCGCGACACCCGATCCGGCAATGAAGGCGCCGGGAACATCGGTGCCGGCGCTCCAGGTTGCGCCCTGGTCGTCGCTGAAGACGGCGTAGTTGTTCCAGCGATGATAGGGTCCTTCGTTGAAGGGAATGATGAGCCGGCCGGCTCTTGGTCCACGTTCCAACTGGATTCCGATGCCGGGGCCGCTGGCCACCGTCGTGGCCACGGTCTCTCGCTTGGTGGTTCGCGTGATGTCGCGGGGAGGAGACCAGGAGAGGCCGTCGTCGTCCGACCAGGTCAGCAGATTCCGATAGACGTTGGGACCTTCGAATCCGGTGGCGGTTTCGCGACTGGTTTCCTTTAGATGGGATGGAATGCGCTGATAAAACAGAAAAACCCGCCCCGTGTTTTGTTCGACCACGGCCGTGGGATTGTTGAGGGAGTGGTTCCCGTCCTCCTGCACGCGGATCAATGGATCCCAGGTGCGGCCATGGTCCCGGCTCCGCTTTAGGATGAGGTCATTGCCCGACTGGTCAGCTGATGCGGCCCGACCTTCGGCGAAGGCTAGGACCGTTCCTAGTCGGGTCACTACAACCGAGGGAATACGAATGGAGCGGTAGCCGCCCTCACCAGCCGAGAACACTGTGGAAAACCCGGGCTCGTCCCCAAGGACCCAACCGAGAGTCAGCAGCAAAATGGGGATCATCGAAGAGAATCGTCCTCGGTAGGCGGGCAAGAGCCATGCCGGCAGACGGGTGAGTTGTGGGTTGCGCAAGGGTTCAGTGGGGGGCGGGTTCCGGTGCGGAAGTCCGCAGTGAATCAGTGGCGGGAGGACTTGAAGTTGAGGTGAATTTAATGGGTCTCCCGCCGTGTGCTTCCCGCCACGTGATAGTCGAAGAAGAGGATGTTGGCGGCACCGTTTGGATAGTGGTTTTCCTTGAGGCGATCCGGACAGGGATACGCCAGCGTCGCGAAATCACTGTTGGTGGTCCGAGTGCCAGACTTAAAGTGGCTCTGCTTCAATTAGGGCTGTGGCAGGTAGTGGAAGTTGTTGATATCCGCAGAATCGTTGGCGGCATTGTACCACCAGGCGTTGGGCATGGGCTCACGGTGATCGTCGGCATCCAGCGCCATGGCGATGGCGATCGACTTCAGATTGCTGGTGCATATGATGCGCGAGCCTTGGCGTTGGGCGAGGGCGGGAAGCAGCAATCCAGCAAGATTCGGGATGATGGCGAAAACCACCAGGAGCTCGATGAGGGTGAATCCGTCCCATCCGGACCGTTGAATCATCCCTGCCTCGGTCGTTGGACTCATGGAGGGAGCAACGCTAGGCAGGCAGCAACGGCATGGCAACCTCGCGGCTTGATTGTTGGCGCGGAGATCCGACTCGGGACACGGAGGTCCCGGGTTGCAGTGAATTCGGGCTCGATTGGCGCGTTGCGGCGCAGTTGGGATTTGGCCGGATGGATTCTCGCCCGCTTTTTGGAGAAAGACATTCGGCATCCCCCTTGCAGCCCGGGCTCAATCATGAATTTTGATAAGTTCACCATCAAGGCCCAGGAGGCGGTGGCCGCAGCACAGCAAATCGCTCAGGATCAGAGTCACCAGCAAGTGGATGGAGAGCATCTCCTGCTTGCCCTGATTCGCCAGGACGAGAGTCTCATTCCCCAATTGCTCCAAAAGGTGGGGGTCCCGTTGCCGCGTCTTGAGGCAGATCTCGGCACCGAACTGGGCCGGCGGGCCCGTGTCAGTGGTTCTTCCCAGATTTATCCGGCCCAGGATTTCCAGAACGTTTTGGCTGCGGCGGTCAAGGAGGCCGCCAAACTCAAGGACGACTATGTGTCCACCGAGCATTTGCTGCTCGGACTGATGGAGAACGGGGGAGCCTCGCTCAAGGGGATTTTATCCCGCAATGGATTGGGTCGCGATTCGCTGATGAAAGCCCTGGTCGAGGTCCGGGGAAACCAGCGGGTCACCGACCAGAATCCCGAGGGCAAGTTTCAGGCGCTGGAAAAGTACGGGCGTGATCTGACGGCTCTGGCGAGGCAGGGGAAAATTGATCCGGTCATCGGACGGGACGATGAGATCCGGCGGGTGATGCAGGTCTTGACGAGGCGCACCAAAAACAACCCAGTGCTCATCGGCGAACCTGGCGTGGGCAAGACGGCGCTGGTCGAGGGACTGGCCCGACGCATCGTCAATGGGGACGTTCCGGAGTCCCTGAAGAACAAGAAGGTCATCGCCATGGACATCGGAGCGATGGTGGCGGGAGCGAAATTCCGGGGGGAGTTCGAGGAGCGTCTGAAAGCCTTTCTCAAGGAAGTGACGTCCAGTCAGGGCAAGGTGATCCTGTTCATCGACGAACTGCATACCATCGTCGGCGCGGGGCAATCCGAGGGTTCGGGCGATGCCGCCAACATGCTCAAGCCGCAATTGGCCCGTGG
>JBDKKE010000462.1:0-3366 GCA_039796255.1 Verrucomicrobiota bacterium
CTGATTCCCCGAAAGCGCTCCAGGGTACCGCGCAGCGCAACACCGCCACCGCCAGAGCCGAGGCTCTGCTCAGCGACCGGATCGGACCCATCCCGGTTTGGATCCGTGCCCCAAAGACCGGTGCTGAGACCTACACCGGCCTCACTCGGTCGTACCTCTATCAGGCCGCTGCGCAAGGGCTGATCCGGACCGTCTCGATCCGGGAACCCGGCAAGGAGCGACGCTGCCGCCTGTTCCACCTCCAAAGTATTCTCGAGTTCATCTCCCGCCATGAGCTTGGCGCACAGCAGGGGGCCAAGTGAGGCCCTGCAAGAACGATACCCTGATTCAAATATCAGCCCGATCTACCAAGGGCCGCCCGAGGAGCCGTCGGGGCATCTCAGCCTCAGGACTTCGCAAGATTGAAAAGATCATCAATGGGACGTGGCCGCCGGCTTGGTCGTTGAAGGGAAGGGGTTTGCGATGAACGTGCAGGAAATTGAGGTGTGGCTGGGCACACCGTTGTTCCTTGTGCCATGCCATCCGGGCACTAAGAAGCCGATGGTGAAGTACACGCAGGAGACCATGGAGAGCACCAAGTGGGAGGTGTACCAGGACAAGCTGGAGCACGGCAATGTGGCCGTCAGGTTGGGCGAGTACTCAGGCGGGTTCTGCGCCATCGACTTCGATGACGACCAGAGCCTCGAGGAGTTCCTCCGAGTAAATCCGCTATTGGCAACCTCTGCCCGATGGAAAGGCAGCAGGGGTGCCCAAATCGGTGTTCGTATCAACGGGGCGTACCCTGGTCCCTCCCAGGTAAGGCACGCCACCGACAAGGTCCTTTCCAAGAAGGGCGAGCCGATCGGAAGGCCGCTCTACGAATGGCGCAGCACCGGCAACCTATCGACCGTCAAGGGGACCCACGTCTCCGGGTGTGAGTATCAGGTGCTCGTCCCCAACCCGCCTGTGGTCCTTGAGTTCGACC
The DNA here is from genome assembly GCA_039796255.1 of Verrucomicrobiota bacterium. Lineage (GTDB taxonomy): Bacteria > Verrucomicrobiota > Verrucomicrobiia > Limisphaerales > UBA9464 > UBA9464. The sequence continues at coordinate 965 of JBDKKE010000462.1, forward strand.
AGATCAACTGGCCAGAGGGCTGGCCGGTCCCGAAGATCAAGGAACCCATGGAGGCGGCGGGCATCGAACAGGAGTTGGTCAATAAGTACGGAGAGCCGTACTACCTCAACGAAAAGGGCCAAGTTAACGGCATCAACGAGCGCTACTGGGCCGGGCTGTATGCTGCTGAGCACGAGGTTCTGTATGAGCCGGATGAGAAGAAGTTCTACCAGTACGATGAGCTGACGGGCCTCTGGGAGAACGTTACAGAGGCCTCCATTCAGGACGGCATTGCCACGAGGATCCTCGGGCTGAGCAAGGCGTCGAACCAGCTCACGATGGAGAAGCAGATCACGCAGCAGAAGCTCAAGAGCATCGTGGGCGCTCTGATAGGGATTGCCGAGCGCCGGGGGGCCTTCGGGAACAAGGGGCAGTTCATACACGCGGCCAACGGCATCATCACCTTCGGTGGCGACGGCCAGGTGCTGTTCGGCTCGTTCTCCCCGGACGACTACTCGCGCAACCAGTCGCCCATAGCCTTCGACCCGGAGGCAGATTGTCCGCGGTTCCTCAACGAACTGATCTATCCGGCGGTTTCGCCAGAGGATGCCGACCTGATCCAGCGTTGGGTGGGCCTTGCGCTGCTCGGTTACAACCTACCCCAGCGGTTCCTCATCCTCGATGGCACGGCTGGGGGCGGCAAAGGTTCGCTGGTCCGCATCGTACAGGCACTGGTCGGTCCGCAGAACTGCATCCAGTTGCGGACCTCGCAGCTGGAAAGCCGGTTCGAGTCGTTCCGCTTCCTGGGGAAGACGCTGCTGACCGGCCCGGACGTTCCCGGCGATTTCATGAACCAGAAGGGCGCCTTGGCGGTGAAGGCGTTGGTCGGCGGCGATCCTCTGACCGGTGAGGGCAAGGGTCTCAATGGCGACTTCCAGATGTTCGGGACCTTCAACCTCGTGATTACCTGCAACTCGAGGCTGCGCTTCCGGCTCGAGGATGACGACGACGCCTGGAGAAGGCGGTTGATGATCGTGCGATACGAAAGGCCTCCCGTCACAAAACGCATCCCCGACTTCGACAAGGTGCTCCTCCGGGAAGAAGGGCCGGGCATTCTCCGTTGGGCCATTGAAGGGTTCGTTAAGCTCAAGGCCGATCTGGCGGAGAAGGGTGACTTCAGGCTGACGCCGGCGCAGCAGGGGCGTATCGATTCGCTGCTTCAGGAGTCGGACAGCCTGCGGCTCTTCGTGAAGACGCGGGTCGAGCTAAGCGACGGCAGCAGCATCACCACCAGCGACCTCGTGCAGGCCTATGCCGTGTTCTGTGCCGATCAGGGCTGGAACCCGATGCCCACCACCGTCGTGGAGCGGAAGGCTCCCGACTTGATGCTGGATACCTGGCAGGTGCCCAAGTCGAACAGCCTTGGCGGCGAGGGCCATAGGTCTTCTGGTCGCGGCTGGCGGAATGTTCGACTGATTGAGGGGTGACCCATGGGCCTCCAGATCGACAGGCTTGAGAAGGTGCGCACAACGGGCGGCGGGCTGATCCATGCCCGCTGCCCGGCTTGCGCCGTGGAAAGCGGCGACACCAAGGGCGAGCACCTCATCATCTATCCGGACGGGCGGTTCGGGTGCTGCGTCAATCCGGGCGACAAGCAGCACCGGAAGCGGATCTTCGCTTTGGCAGGTGAGGCCACCAAGAGGCAGGTGAAGCCCGTCGTCGTCGTGAGAAAGGCGTCCGCTACCCAGTCGGCTAGGCAGTGGAAGGTCGTCAACGTGGCCATGCCTCCCCTCCAACCTCCGACTTCACACGACCCGAAACTACCCGTCCCAAGCGTCCCAGAAGCTAAATCAGGTAGCAGCCCACCTCTCGTTGGGACGCTTGGGACGCCTTTTTTCAACCTTCGCGCATTACAGGAAAAAACAGGTTATACACACATACATACGTACGGGAGTTTGGAATACTCGTCCCAAGCGTCCCAGCCTACCTCGAATGGCGAAGACTTGAAACTACCCGTCCCAAGCGTCCCGAACCAGTCGCTTGCCCAGAAGGGGCCCAGGCCATTTATCGATTCCAGCGGCGGCTTAGTTATCCCTAGCAACTCACCGGCCCGGTATCACTGGTGGAAGGGTGGCCAGTCCGTCGACGAGACACTCAACGAGATTCAATCCGCAGGTACTTTCTCGACCTTTACAGCCGCCCAGGTAGCGGTGCCCAACCAACCGCCGTAAACAAGTGAACTTGCGACCACCATACCTCCAATGACCGGGCCTCACGGGCATTTGTCGGTTATGCCCAGCAAACGCCTTTCGCACCTGTCAGCGCCACCGACTGGAATCGAATTGTCTCGAGCCGCTGGTGGCGTAGCTTGAGGCCATGCTCATCAACAACCCCGTCCTCCTTCTCGCTGCGTGTCTCGCCCT
>JBDKKE010000463.1:0-7346 GCA_039796255.1 Verrucomicrobiota bacterium
GGCGCATTCCGGGCTTGGGTTTCCCGGTCGCCTTCGCATGAAACTCGATTCGCATCAGCACTTCTGGCGTTACGACGCGGTGCAGTATCCCTGGATTCCCGCCGGTTCGCCCCTGCAGCGCGACTGGCTGCCGTCCGATCTTTCCGCCCTGCAGCAGCCTCTGGATTTCGAGGGATCCATCGCGGTGCAGGCCCGTCAGTCGCTGGCCGAGTCGCACTGGCTGCTCGAACTTGCGGATGCCGATCCCCGCATTCTCGGGGTGGTGGGCTGGGTGGATCTGCAGTCGGACTCCCTGGAGGCGCAGTTGTCGTCCCTGGCGAGTCACCCCAAGTGGGTCGGCGTGCGGCACGTGGTGCAGGACGAACCGGACGATGACTTCATGCTGCGTCCGGCCTTTCTCCGTGGGTTGGGCCGCCTGCGGGAGTTCGGACTCACCTATGATCTGCTGGTTTATCCGCGTCAGCTCCCAGCGGCGATTGAGGTGGTCCGCCGGTTTCCCCATCAGTCCTTCGTCCTCGACCACGTGGCCAAGCCCTTGATCCGGGAGGGTGTCTTGGAACCCTGGAACCGGCAGATCCGGGAGTTGGCGAAGTTCCCCAATGTTTGCTGCAAAGTCTCCGGCATGGTGACCGAGGCACGTCATCGCGGATGGCAGAAAACCGATTTCCGGCCGTATCTGGACGTGGTGGCCGAGGCCTTCGGTCCGGGGCGCCTGATGTACGGTTCCGACTGGCCGGTGTGTCTGCTGGCGGCAAGTTACGCGGACGTTCTCGAGCTGGCAGCGGACTATGTGGTCCAACAGGCCGGCTGGGATCGCGCCCAGCAGGACGCCTTCTTTCGGGCCAATGCGCGGCGGTTCTATCTTGGTTCCTGATGGGCGTTCACGACAGCGGACGAAGTCGTCCCCCGGCGTTGCGGCATCCGAGACGGCCCATGCCTCCCTTGCATCGCGACTCGAAGGTACCTTAGGCTTACCCCCAATGAATGGACGTCTTTCTGCCGCGCTGACTTCACTGCTGCTTCTGGCGTTGGTCGCGTGCTCCTCTATGGATTCGCGCACCAAGAAACTCCAGCTGGGGATGAGCCGGGCGCAGGTGGTGAAGATCCTGGGGAGCGACTACACCGTGGCGGGAGCGAAAAAGAATGCTGACGGAAGCGCACTGGAAGTTCTACGTTTCGGCGAAAAGAAGGACCCCGGCCTTTTTATCTACTTCAACAACGACCAGTTGGTGCAGTGGGGTGACAGTCAGGTGCTCCAGAACATGCCCGGGGCGAAGTGACCGCCTGGCGGAGGCAGGCGTGAGAGCCGCCTTTACGCAGAGCCCAGTGGGTCCTGCACTCGACCCGGACCCAGTACGTGTTGTCTGCGGAGGTGCGGGTGGAGACTGCGCTGCCGTGCACGTCGGTTTTTCCGGTGAGTGTTTCCGTGATCCACGGTGGAATTCGGGCGCGCGGTTTCGGTCATGAAGTTGGCATCCTGGCGACCGTTCGGCTTTGATGGCCCTTGAACCGTGGGCACCGGCTTCATCATCCGCATCCGCATCCGAGGCTGGGTCGCCAGGAATACCTTCTGGGCGCGGGTTTGCTGGCTGCCGGTGCTGCTGACCCTCCTGCGTCTGGATGCTGCTGGGGGATGGATTGAGGAGCCTGGTCTGCGGCGAGCTCCACTGGCGGATCCAGGGACGAATGCGGTCGGATTTGTGGCACTTCCGCCCGAGGATACTGGGATCACCTTCACCAACCGGCTGGCGGAAAACCGGGCGCTGACCAATCAGATCTATCTCAATGGATCCGGGGTCGCTGCGGGCGACGTGGATGGGGATGGCCGCGCCGACCTGTACTTCTGCGGTCTCGATTCCGACAACCGGCTCTACCTCAACCGGGGCGGCTGGCGATTTGAGGACGCGACGGCCGCGGCCGGCGTCGCCTGCCCGCATCAGGCATCCACCGGTGCTGCGCTTGCGGATCTCGATGGTGACGGAGACCTGGATCTGCTGGTCAACGCAGTGGATCGCGGCACGCGGCTCTTCCTCAATGACGGTCACGCGCGTTTTCGGGAGGTCACCGAAGCCTCGGGACTGGGCGGTCCGGCGGGAAGCATGTCCCTGGCTCTGGCGGACGTGGACGGCGATGGGGACCTCGACCTGTACGTGGTGAATTATCGGATCACCACCATGCGCGATGAACCGGAGAAGCGCTTCCGGGTGGGAGTCACCAACGGCCTTTACCAACTGCTCGCGGTGGATGATCGCCCGGTGTCGACGCCCGGGGTGCTCGGCCGGTTCACAGTCGATCCGGTGTCCGGCGTGACCGAGAACGGGGAGCCGGACGCCCTTTTCCTGAATGACGGGGGTGCCCGGTTTACCCGTGTGGACTGGACGGGGGGCGCCTTTCTGGACGAGGCCGGCCGGCCGGCGGCGGCGCCTTATGACTGGGGGCTTTCCGCGATGTTTCATGACGTCAACCGCGACGGGGCTCCGGATCTGTACGTGTGCAATGATTTTCAGTCCCCGGACCGATTCTGGATCAACGATGGGCGCGGTCATTTTCGCGCCCAGCCGCGCTCGGCGATCCGGCAGACCAGCCTCTTCTCCATGGGGGTTGATTTTGCGGATGTGGACCGGGATGGATTTGTCGACGTGTTCGTGGCGGACATGCTGAGTCGCGAACACGTGCGCCGGCAGGTGCAGATCATGAACCCGTCGTCAGGCCGGCCGCTTGAGGATCGTCCCCAGTATTCGCGCAATACGCTGCTGCGAAACCGCGGGGATGGCACCTTTGCCGAGATCGCCCGGCTGGCGGGCGTGGAGGCCTCGGAATGGTCCTGGTGTCCGGTGTTCCTCGATGCGGATCTCGACGGCTTTGAGGACTTGCTGATTACCACCGGGCATGGCCGGGACGCCCAGAACGCTGATGTTGCCGCCCTGCTCGGGGACACGCGCCGCCAGCAGCGGAGGCCCTTCTCCGAGCGGCTTCAGCTCCGGCGTCAATTCCCGGTGCTGCACACACCCAATGTGGCCTTCCGAAATCGCGGCGATCTGACCTTTGAAGATGTGGGGCCAGCGTGGGGTTTCGATTCGACCCGCATTTCCCAGGGAATGGCCCTGGCCGATCTGGATGGGGACGGTGACCTCGACGTGGCGGTGAACTGCCTCAATGACGGGCCCCTGATCTACCGCAACAACGTCGCCGCACCGCGCCTCGGGGTCCGCCTGCGGGGCCGCCCGCCGAACACCCGGGGAATTGGCGCCCGCATGTCAGTGACGGCCCCGGGGTTACCCCGCCAGGAACAGGAAATGATTTCCGGCGGAAGATACCTTTCGTCCGACGAGGCCCTCCGCACCTTTGCCGCAGGAAGTCCGACCCACCGCCTGACGCTGGAGGTGGTCTGGCGCAACGGATCCCGCAGCACCTTCCGGGATCTCCCGGCAAATCAGATCGTCGAAGTCGAGGAAGCGGCGGCCAGTCCGCCCCCGCCTTCACCGACCGCGGCGTCTTCGGGTCCCTGGTTTGCCGATCTCAGTGCGCAGTTGCGTCATCAGCACGTGGACGAGCCCTTCGATGACTTCGCCCGCCAGTCACTCCTGCCGAGGTCTCTGTCCCAACTGGGACCGGGGATCACCTGGTTTGACGTCGATGCGGACGGATGGGACGACCTGATAGTCGGCACCGGCCGCGGCGGCCGGTTGGCCGTTTTTCGGAACGATACCCGCGGGGGATTCGTCTCCCAACGCTCGGCATGGCCTCAGGAACCGGCGGAGGAGGATCTCACCACGATCCTCGGATGGCGGCCGTCCCCGGAGAGTGGGGTGCTTCTGTTGGGAATGGCGAATGATGAGAGCGGGCGGAATCCAGGGGCGGGTCTGCGGCAGATTCACCTTAAGACCGGATCTCTGGAAGACCTCCCCGCTGTGGACGGCGGCAGTGTGGGGCCGCTGGCCCTGGGGGATGTGGACGGCGACGGCTCCCCGGAACTGTTCGTTGGCGGGCGCGTGGTCCCTGGCCGGTATCCGCTGGCCCCCGAATCGGCGATGCTTCGTTCCCGGTCCGGCCGGTTCGAGCGGGATCGCGCACTGTCCGCGTCCCTTTCAGGAGCTGGAATGGTCAGTGCCGCCGTCTTCAGCGACCTCGCCGGGGAAGGGCGGTGCGCACTGGTTCTCGCCTGCGAGTGGGGTCCCCTCCGCATCTTCAAGTCGACTCAGGGGATTCTGAGTCCGTGGGATCCACCCATCGAGTTCCCCGCCGCCCCGGGTTCGCGGTCAATGCCCCTCAGTCAGCTCACCGGAGGCTGGAACAGCGTCACGGCGGGGGATTTTGACAACGATGGCCGGCTGGATTTGGTGGCAGGAAACTGGGGGCGCAACACCAGTCAGCAGCGTTACCTTTCCTCGCCGCTGCAGATTCACTTCGGGGAAGCCACTCCCGGGGGCGCGTTGGAGATCATCGAGGCGCATTGGGATGCCGGACGCGGTGGTGTGGTGCCGGAAAGGGATTGGGGACGTTTGTCCGCGGCCTTTCCCGTGCTTCGGGACCGTTACGCCAGCTTTACCGCCTTCAGCAAGGCGAGTCTCGCCGAGATCCTCGCCGCGGGTCTTCCGCCGATGCAGCAGGCGACTGCCAGGACCCTCGATTCGATGATTTTTCTGAACCGGGGCGACCACTTTGAGGCCCGGGTCCTACCGCTGGAGGTGCAGCTTTCGCCTGCCTTTGGGCTGGTGGTCGGGGACTGGGATGGCGACGGCAATGAGGACCTCTTTGTTGCCCAGAACAACTACGGCGTTTCTTCGGCGGAAAGCCGGCATGATGCGGGATTGGGCGTGTGGTTGCGGGGCGATGGGCGCGGCGGATGGGCCGCCGTATCCGCGCAGGAGAGCGGAATCCGAATCGAGGGCGAGGGACGCGGCGCGGCGGCCGGTGACTTCGATCAGGATGGGCGACTGGATTTGGCGGTGGGCCAAAACCGTGGGTCCACCCTGCTGTATCGGAACCTTCGCGGGGTCCCCGGACTGCGGGTCCGCTTCACCGGGAACCCGCGGAATCCTCAGGCCATCGGCGCCCGCATTCGCTCCGTGCACCGGGACGGCCGTCTCGGCCCGGTCCACGAGGTGCATGCGGGCGCCGGATACTGGTCGCAGGATTCGACGGGAGTCCTCCTGGGGCAGGCGGACACGATAGTGGCGGTGGAAATCATTTGGCCGGGAGGTCGAACCCAGCGAATTGAGGTGTCCACCGGGTCATCCGAACTCGTGGCAAACGAGTAGGACGGCTAAAACGAGGCGGCCTGCCGGCGTGTGTAGGGATTCCACGGCAGGCCGCTCCAGGGACGCACCCGCACCCCCATTCATGAACGGCCCCCGACGACCACTGGATGCATGGGGAAGGGAAGTGGAGGATAGGCGGCCATCGGTTGGAACACTCGAAAGGGCTCCCCTTTGGTAACGACCCGTGGGCCCGATGGCCGCCAAAATCTGTTCCCCGCCGTGTGCCCAGGGCACCCCGCTGGGAGGGAACTGGGGCGTCCTGTTTTCGAACGCTGAAATCCGGTTAGTTTAATTAATTACGGATGTCAATTTTGGATGGGCGAGAGCTGTCTTCGGACGCATTCCGGCACTGCTCCGCCTTCAGGCAGCTCGGGCCTGGCACGAGACAGCGGAATGCGATGTCTCTGGCTCGCTTCGTTCCGGGGGGAGGTGTGGAGTTGTGCCGGCCGTGCTTTCTTCGGGGTCCTGGCCAGTCGCCGCGAGCGGATGCCGAAGCACTCTGCTGCTTCAGGCCTCGGGCTGCGACAGACCTCGACGCACGAATGCCACCCAGACGGCGGCCGCAGCGGCCCAGGACAGCGCGGCATAGGCGTAGTGGAGCATTCGGGTTTCTGGCAGCCAGTCGGCCGTCACGCGGGTCACCATCGCCGCCAACACCAGCACCAGGATGGCGATCACCGGCTTCAGGGTGGCCTGTTGCCTTCCGGACTGTCCGCTGTGTCCGAGCACCACCCGGCTGGCAACAATCAGGGTCAGGAGGCTGAATCCGCTGATGTAGAGGAGATGGATGAACGAGGGGGTGCGCTCGGGCCAAAGAGCCATCAGACCGAAGGCGAGTGGAATCGACAGAAGGGCGATGCGAAGGCCCAACGCCAGCGACCCGCCTCCGAATCCGGCGCGAAATACCGGCGCTTCCCGAAGGAAATAGAGGATCACTCCGGCGGCCTTGAAGGAGTTGCCCCACTGAGGGTACCCCGCGGTCTCGGCGACGAATCCGGCAAGCACCAGGGTTCCGCAGCCGAAGGCGAACGCTGCACGTGGGATCCAGCCGGGCGGCAGTGTCCGGGACTCCGGGAAATCCTGCCGGGAGGGAAGGCCGAAGAAGCGGGGCATGAGGAAGGCCCCGATTCCCATGATGGGAAAGAGCAGGTAGCCCTGCAGGAGCAACAGGCGTCCGAGAGGTGCCATGCCCTCTGGAAGTGCGGTCGGCCAAGGATCGGCGATGAGTTGTGTGGCGGTGCCGGAGACGGCGCAGCCCAGTCCGAGCAGGACGAGAATGAAACCAGGCGGCGGTACGTCCTGGTGGTGACGGAGGGCCCGCCGTCCCAGGGTGCCGATCAGCGCCAGCAGGGTGAGCAGGAAGATGAGGTCTCCGGCAAAAGTCCGCGCGGTGGCGTGCAGCACCGCGATTGCCGTCACGGCAACGGCGAATCCGATGGTCTCGGGTCCCCGCATTCCGGGCGCGTCCACCAGTCGCGGGAGCGCCGTTCCCAGGAAGCCAATGACGAACGCGGTGAGGAAGCCCTCAATCATCACCCGGGCATGGAGGGGGCCTGGATAGACTGGAGTCAGATTCCAGACGTACAGAGGCCAGAGCATCACTCCCAGGATGCCGATGGCCGCCCCCAGCGGAAACAGCAGCCGGAACGGTTCGCCGGCGTCCACGAGTTGCCAAAACCCGGGTCTTGTTTCCGTGCTTGGCGGAGGAGGGGGGTGGGTCATGGATTCAAGGCTCAGTGACGAAATGGGGGAGGGCCGCGTTCAATGAGACCCCTGCCCGACATTTCCGCCTCGTCCGCGCGTCGGGTGCCGTGCAGTGTTCCCGCCTATTGAACGACGACGGAATGAAGGCGGCAAAGGGGTTTGTGGCTCTGTTCTTCGCCACCCTGTTTCTCTACATCACCGTCTACGGCGGTTGCATGGCCTATCAGCGCCGCGGTGGGCCGTGGGCGGTGACGCAGGACAAACTCGCGGATGGCACCCCACTTTTGAAGATCGAGCATCACGTCCTGCTGGCCGGAGGACCGGTGACGCTCACCTTTCCCGGGGAAGCCGCACCGGCGCGATTCACCAATGCGCCCTACC
>JBDKKE010000464.1:0-11704 GCA_039796255.1 Verrucomicrobiota bacterium
TGCTTCATCAGTCTGGAGGACGAGACCGGAATTACCAATGTGATCGTGTCCGCGAAGCTATTCGAGGCCAACCGCCTCCAAATCACCCAGGAGCCCTTTCTGCAGGTTCACGGAGTCGTGCAGCAGCGTCAGGGCACCACCCATGTGCAGGCTCGCCGCCTGGAATCACTCCCCTTTGCCCCGCTGCAGACGGCCGCGTCCCATGATTTCGGATGAGGGAACGGGGAGAGGGAACTGATAGCCAATAGCCAATAGGCGATAGGCGATAGGCGATAGGCGATAGGCGATAGGCGATAGGCGATAGGCGATAGGCGCTAGACCCGGAGGACGATTTTGCCGAACTGCCCGCCGCGTTCCATGAGTTCGAAGGCAGCATTCACGTCGGCGAGGTCGAAGGTGGCGCTTACCACCGGATGGATGGCGTGGCGGGTGACGAACTCGGTCATGGCGGCGAAGTCCACCGGACTGCCCATCGTGGTTCCCAGGAGGCTGAGTTGCTTCCAGAAGATCTTGCGGGTCGCCAGTTCGTGCGGATTCCCCCGCGTTGCCCCGAAGAAAACGATCCGCCCGCCCGGTGCGCAGAGATCCACGAGATCGGCGAAACCGGATCCGCCGGCGCTATCGACGATCACGTCGAAGGGTCCGTACTCATCGCCGAATTCCTTCGCCCAGGAGGGCAGAGAATACAGCGTGCCGTGTCGGGCACCCATCTGGTGGGCCTTTTCCAGCTTTTCCGGCGAACTGGAGGTCACAAAGGGAACGGCTCCAATGGCCAGGGCGAACTGGAGGGCGAAGAGGGCGGTGCCGGCGCCGATGCCGGTGATCAGCACCTTCTCGTGGGCATGCAGCTGCGCCCGGCTGAAGAGGGCCCGGTAGGCGGTGAGTCCCGCCAGGGGCAGCGCGGCGGCCTCCTCCCAACTGAGATGCGGCGGCTTGGGGGCCAGTTGGGTGACTGGAATGGACACATACTCAGCGAACGTGCCGTCGTGGGGGAGACCCAGGATGGTAAAGCGCGGTTCCTGCGCACGCGCGTGGTGTCCCCAGTCGAGCGCCGGATTGATGATCACTTCCTGATCCAGCCAGGAGGGGTCCACATTCTCCCCGACATCGCTGACGATCCCCGCCCCGTCCGATCCGGGAATCAGCGGAAACTTCACCCCGGCATATTCGCCGCGCTTGATCCAGACATCGCGGTGGTTCAGTGCGGCCGCTTGCAGGCGGACGACCACTTCCCCCGGGCGGGCGGCGGGTTTTGGGGCGTCATCAAGGGCGAAGGTGTTGATCCCAGTCAGACAGACGGCTTTCATGCGGCGCGGCACGATAAGACGGAGCGCCAGACTCTGGCGCAAGCATGGCGTTGGAATCCTCCCGGATTTCTCCCGGAATTAAACGTGCCGGATGACCTCGGATGCTGGGAATCGCACCTTTTTGAGGGCGGCATACTTGTCGTCGGACGCCCGATAGCCGGCTGCGCAGGCGACGACGGTGGCGAAACCGGTTCCTTTGAGCCCGAGGACCTCATCATAGAGGGCGGGTTCGAGTCCTTCCATCGGACACGTATCCACTCCCAAAACAGCGGCGGCAGCCATGAACTGTCCCAAGGCGATGTACACCTGATGGGTTTGCCACGTGTCCAGTGACCCAGCGGCACGCGCCTTCTCCAGGCTGGCTACCATCATTTTTTGGTAACCGGCGAGGGCCTCGACCGTTCCCCCGCGCACCTGGACGATGCTCTGCACATAACGGTCCACATCCTCCACGCCCAGGCCCAGGCGAACGGCAAAGACGACAAAGTGTGAACAGTCCACCGGTTGGGTTTGTCCCCAGGACAGGGGAACCAAGCGGCGGCGGACCTCCGGGTCGGTCACCACCAGGAATTTCCAGGGCTGCAGGCCGAAGGAGCTTGGGCTGAGCACCAGCGTCTGCTCCATCGCTGACCAGGTTTCCTGAGGAATGGGTCGGGTGGGATCGAATTTCTTGGTGGCGTAGCGCCAGTTCAGGGCTTCGAGCAGCGAGGAGGGAGGAAGGTGGGTCATGGCGTGGGTGGGGAGCAGGTCGGGACGTTCGAGTTCCCGGCGAGCCATTCTATGCACGAAGGCTCCGACGGCAACTGCCTGGAATCGACGCGGCCCGGAAGCGGATGGAGCAAACCTTCAATTTCGGGTCCTCAACGGCACACCGCCTGCTTGGTTCGCCTTACTCTCAATCGGTTGAACGCGCGATTGCCCCGGGTACGGCGCTTCGCGACATTGGCCTGAGATTCCATTATGCGTATTGCCCTTCGGTTAGGATTACTGACGGTCGTCTGGGGATGGCTTCTGGGCTCGACCGTTGCAGACAGTTTGATCCCGACCGGCGCTCCCTGGCGTTTCTTCCGGGGCCTCGCCTCGCCTTCCGAAGACGCTGCGGGGTGGCGCCAGACGGACTTTGATGACGGCTCCTGGGAATCGGGCGTTGAGCCGCTTTTCTATGGGGAACCGCTGATTGGCACGGAATTGCCTGATATGCGGGGCAACTACAGCAGCGTCTACTTGCGCCATGCCTTTGAAGTGGCCAATCCCGCCGAGTTTGATTCCCTCACCCTGAAGGTCCTTTCCGACGATGGATTTGTCGCCTGGATCAATGGTGTTGAAGTGGCCAGGTACAATCTGCCGGATGGGGAGTTGGGGCCGCAGTCGGTCGCCAAGGGAACCCTGAGCGAGCCCCTGGCGGTCGAGGAGTATTCGGTGACGAACCCGTCCTCGGTGCTTCGCGTCGGACGAAACGTGCTGGCCATCCAAGGATTCAATGCCTCGCTGGGGGACAGCAGTGATTTCGTGATCAGCCCTCTGCTGGAGACTACGGTCGATACCACGGTGCCGGTGGTGGAACGTCTCTTGCCCACCCCGGGTGCGGTGTTGAAGGACTTCAGCTCCCTGGAAATTCAATTCAGCCGTCCGGTCCGGGGAGTGGACGCTGCGGACCTGCTGATCAATGGGGTGCCGGCGAAAGACCGGGTGGAATTCACCCCGGGCCAGTTTCTGTTCTCCTTTCAATCTCCCAGTCCGGGACCGGTGACCGTTGCCTTCCGCAGCGATCATGGCATTGAGGATCTGGCGACCAATCCCCACCCCTTCGGCGGCGGGTCCTGGTCGTTCACCGTGGACCCTGCGGCCCCCGGCCCCGGGGTGTTCCTCAATGAATTCCTCGCCGACAATGACCGGACACTGCGGGATGAGGACGGTGATAAGTCGGACTGGATCGAACTGTTCAACTCGGATCGACAGAGCATCAGCCTGACCGGGTGGTGGCTCTCGGATGATCCCTCCAATCCCAGAAAGTGGCGGGTTCCGACCGTCAGCCTGGCGGCGAACGGGTTTCTGGTGGTGTTTGCCTCGGGCAAGGACCGCACCAACAACCCCGTCCTGCTGCACACCAATTTCAAGCTGCGGCGCGAGGCGGGGGGATATGTGGCGCTGTCCAATCCGGCAGGTGAAGTGGTCTCCGCCATCACCAACTATCCGGCGCAACTGGAGGATATCTCCTACGGCAGGGCCGCAGGCGCGGCGAATCTGGTGGGATTCTTCCCGACGCCTACGCCGGGCAAGCCCAATCTCGAGCAGGGACCGGGCTTCTCGCCCCCGGTGGAGTTTAGCGAGCCCGGACGCACCTATCAGGGGGAATTGAGTCTGACCCTGTTCACCACCAATGCGGCGGCCATCATCCGCTACACCACCAACGGCACCCCGCCAACTCCGTCCTCCGCCGTTTATGCCGGCCCCCTGAGCCTCACCAACGCCGTGCAGGTCCGCGCGCGTTCGTTTGTCTCCGGCCTGCTTCCCGGACCGCTGCACAGTGAGACATTTGTTCCCCTCGCCGCTCCGGTGGTGGCCTTCACCTCGGACCTGCCGGTTCTGCTGATTCACCACTTCGATCGTGGCCGTCCGTCGGCCAATACCGACACCTACGCCAGCATTCAACTCTACGAGCCGGACACCAATGGCGTCACCTCCCTCACCAATCTTCCGTCGCTGACTTCGCGGGCCATTGTTGCCGCCCGCGGGTCCAGCACCGAGGGGAACAGCAAGGTGAGCCTTAAAGTGGAGTTTCAGGATGAGCTCGGCTTCGGTCGTCCCGTTGAACTGCTGGGCATGCCTGCGGATCCGGACTGGGTGCTCTACGCGCCCAATAATTTCGAGCCGATCCTGATTCACAATCCGTTCGCGCATCAGCTCAGCCGGGACATTGGCCGCTATTCCCCGCGGACGCGTTTCGTGGAGGTGTACCTGGTTCAGAAAGGGTTGGGGCCGGTGGCGCAGTCCAGCTACTTCGGCATCTACGTGCTCGAGGAGAAGATCAAACTGGATGGCAAACGGGTGGACGCCCCGAAATTGTTTTCGGGACAGACCCAGCTTCCCGACATCAGTGGAGGGTACCTGATGAAAATCGACCGTCCCGATCCGGGTGACGGCGGATTCTTCGCGGCCAACCAGGGCATCCTGTACGTCAGTCCCAAGGAGGAGGAAATCGTCCAGCCGGATCGGACCGCTCAACGCAACTATCTCCAAAACTACATGGACGGCTTTGGCAACGCCCTCTACGGCGAAAACTACCGGGATCCGGTCCAGGGTTACCGGGCCTATGTGGATGTCGGCTCGTGGATCGACCACCATTGGTTGAACGTACTGACCTTCAATGTGGATGCCCTCCGCCTGAGCGCCTACTTCTACAAACAGCGGGAGGGCAAGCTGCACTTCGGTCCGCTGTGGGATTTTGACCGGGCCCTATACTCGACCGACGGACGCGATGCACAGGCGAACACCTGGCGGTCATCCGTGGGGGACATGGGCACTGACTTCTTCAATTACCCCTGGTGGGACCGCATGTTCACGGATCCTGACTTTTTTCAGACCTACATCGACCGCTATCAGGACCTTCGGTTGACCCATTTCAGCACCACCAATCTGACCCGGTTGGTGGACGATCTGACCGGAGAGGTCCTTCAGGCGCAGCCGCGCGAATTCACCAAGTGGCATTACCAACGTGCGGCGAACAGCACCTATGAGGGAGAGATCCGGCTCCTCAAGACCTGGCTGCGCCTCCGCACTGCCTTCTTCGACAGTCAATTTGTCAGTCCGCCCTCGTTCACCGAGCCGGGAACCAATGTCGCCAGGGGATTCCAGGTGACCCTGAATGTTCCGGTCAATACCACGGTGTACTACACGCTGGACGGAACGGATCCCCGGGCCTGGGGTGGCGCCACGGGAGACGAGATCGCACCGGGTGCACGGCAGTACACCGGTCCGATCACGATTAACTCCAACGTCCGGTTGGTCGCCCGGGCACGGAATCCAAACCACACCGCGCGCACGGGTCCTGACAATCCGCCGCTGCGCAGCATTTGGTCGGGTCCGGTCGCCGAGACCTTTGTCACCGATCCGATTCCGCTGCGCCTCACCGAGATCATGTATCATCCCGAATCCGACGGGCCCGGTACTGGATTTGAAGACGAGGACTTCGAATTTCTCGAACTGCACAACACGGGTGCGGTTCCGCTGGACATGACCGGATTTCAATTGGAGGGAACGATCGACTTCACGGTCGCCGAGACCAATGCGGTCCGGACCGTGCCCGCCGGCGGGCGCTGGCTACTGGTGGGAAATCCGGACGCCTTTGCGGCGCGATATCCCGGGGTGGGTCCGGTGGCCGGCGTGTTCCGGGGGCGCATGAACAATGATTCCGGTCGGTTAGCCCTCTTCGGTCGGCTGCGGGAACCGGTGTTCGATTTTCGCTACGCACAGGAGTGGGAGTCGTCCGCCGATGGTACGGGGAATTCGTTGGTCCTGCGTGAGGAGGCCTTCAGCCCTCTGCCTCCGGCCGAGGCCTCCAGTTGGCGGTCCAGCAGCCTTTGGGGGGGGTCCCCAGGAATCATCGACCGGCCACCCGTGCGACTCCAGGCCACCTTGTCCGACGGCGTACTGCGCATCCGCTTCACCGGCGAACCCGGCCGCGCCTACGCGCTTCAACAGCGGGAGAATCTGCTTACCGGTTCCTGGCAGACCCAGGACACCCAGGTGGCGAAAGCGGATGGTTCGGTGGAGTTCGCCGTGATTCCCGTCGCGGGCGCACGCCTTTTCCGGGCTCTGTTGCCCTGAGGGGAGGGATTAGGGAAGTACCAGGGTGACCACGGCAGACGGGAGCAAACTACCGTTGCTGCCTTCCGGCCCTGGCGGGGTTCGTAAGTCCGCGTTCCATGGGCCCTGGCGCGGGAAAGTTGTGGGGAGGGGCGGGAGGCTGCAAGTCGGGAATCAGGATTTCTGAAGGGTCGACAACGGTCTGGAATCGCTCGCCGGAAGGCCACCGCTGCAGGTGGGGCGAAGTCTGGTGTCACCACTGCAGCTTCCGCCGCCTTGCACTGCGGGGGTCCTTCCCCGAACCATCCGGGCTTCATGTCGCGCATGCTGAAGTCATCGGGTTCCGTCGGGGCGGCGACGCTCATCAGCCGGTTCCTCGGTTTTCTGCGCGAGGCGGTCTATGCAGGGTTCATGGGGATCGGTCCGGTGGCGGACGCCTTCTACTACGCCTATTCGATTCCCAACCTCCTCCGCCGGCTCCTGGGTGAGGGCGCCCTGACTGCGGCCTTCATTCCCATCTTCAAGGACCGGGAGAAGAATCAGGGCGATGTGGCCATGTGGCGGGCGGTTAATGCCGTCCTGTGCGCGCTGCTGCTGCTGCTGGGGGTGGTCGTCACCGTGGCCATGATCACGCTGGCGCTGGTCATTGTTTTCGCTCCGCTCCAGTTGCGGACGGAACTCATCGCCAAGCTGATGCTGGTGATGTTCCCCTACGTGGGGTTTGTCTGTCTGGCGGCGGTGTTCATCGGGCTGCTCAATGCCCGTGGACACTACTTCATGCCGGCGCTGGGCGCCGCGGTGCTCAACGTGGTGATGATCGCCTCCGTGTACCTGCTGGCCCCCCGCTTTGGCGCCACCCTGGAGGCGCAGGTGTTTGGACTGGCGATCGGCGTGGTGATCGCGGGTTTTCTCCAGGCGGCCGTCCAGTGGCCAATCCTGCGTCGCGAAGGGTTCCGGTTCACCTGGGTGAATCCCTTTCGGGATCCGACGGTGCGGGAAGTGGCGCGCAAGATGGGGCCCGCCACGCTGGGGGTGGCCGCCTATCAGATCAACGTGGTGGTGACCCAGACCCTGGCGGTCGCCGAGGCGAAAAACGTGCTGTCGGCCTTCAATTACGCCGTCCGTCTCATGGAACTTCCCCAGGGTGTGGTCGGCGTGTCGCTCGCCACCTATCTGCTGGCCGAACTCAGCGGACTGGCCGCAGAGAAGAAGTTTCCCGAGTTCCGCAGCGCGCTGCGCGGGGGGCTCCGGCAGTTGGTGTTCATCAACACCCTGGCCACGGTGATTCTGCTGGTGCTGGCGCGTCCGATCCTCCGATTGCTGTTCGAGCATGGAAAGTTCACGGCCCAGGACACTGGACTCGCCGCCCAGGCGCTGTGGTCCCTGGCGCCCGGACTGGTTTTCTTCTCCCTCAACAGCATCTATTCCCGCGCCTTCTACGCCCTGGGCGACACCCGAACGCCGATGCGGATCAGCATGTTTGCCCTCGGCGTCAATCTGCTCTTTGCCCTGGGGCTCATTCCCCTCCTGCACCAGGCGGGAATGGGTCTGGCCAATACTCTGAGCGCCGCCGGCAACACCGTGTTGTTGATTTATGGACTGCGCCGGGCGCTGCCCCGCTTCGGGTTTGCCGAGATCGCGGATCACCTGCTTGGAGTGCTGGCCGCCGCCGCCGTTGCGGCCGTGGTGGCCGGAGGGATCTGCGTGGGAACGCAGCAGTGGCTGGGGCTTGCCGGTTGGCTGGCGCGCAGCGTCACCGTCTTCGGATCCATCGCCGGGGCCACCGTGGCCTACTTCGGAGTGGCCATCGCCCTGCGTCTTCCCCAGGCGGAGGAACTCACGGCGTTCGTCCGTTCCGGCCGCCGCCTCCTCCAGGGTCGCGGTGGCGTCTGATCCCCGGCCGTCAAATTGAAGTCATTTTCGGGATTTGGATCCCCGCCGTCCGCGGGTACCCTTGCCGCCATCGGGATGCCTTTCCGCTTACAAGATCGGTTCACTGACCTGCTCGACACGCTGGGCGCTCTCGCCCAACTGCTGGGGGAGGCGGTGCAGTCCCTGCGCCACCAGCGGCCTTCCTGGCGGGACTTTGTCGCGCAGTTGTACCAGGTCGGGGTGAAGTCGCAGAGCGTGGTGCTCACCACCGGCGCGGCCACCGGGATGGTGCTGACCGCCCAGACCTATTTTCAGTTTCACAAGGTTCGCCTCGACACCGCCACGGGCGCCGTGGTGAGCGTGGGCATGGCCAGCGAGTTGGGGCCTGTCCTCGCCGGACTCATGCTCACCGCCCGCGTGGGTGCTTCCATGGCGGCCGAGCTGGGAACCATGCGGGTGACCGAACAGATTGATGCCCTGCGCACCCTGGCCACCCATCCCGTGGACTACCTGGTGGTGCCGCGCTTTCTGGCGTTGACGGTGGCCGCACCTCTATTGACGGCCGAGGCCATCCTGGTCGGCATTGTCGCCAGCTACATGGTGGGCGTGAAGCTCCTCGGCATTGAAGGGGTCTATTACCTGGCCTACATCAACCGGTACACGGCGCCTGTCGATGTGGTGATGGGCCTGATCAAGGCCGTCCTGTTTGGCGCGGCGATCGCCCTGATCTGCTGCCAGCGCGGACTCACCTGTCCCCAGGGGGCCGAAGGCGTGGGACGCGCCACCACCGAGGCGGTGGTGGCGGCGAGCATCACCATCCTGGTCAGCAACTTTTTTCTCACCCTGCTCCTGACGCAGTTGCTGACCTGAAGGGGGCACCCGGGCCATGATCGAAGTTGCTGATGTTTGGAAAAGTTTCGGGAAGAGCACCGTGCTCCGGGGAACGTCGTTCACGGTGGCCCGCGGTGAAGCCGTGGTCATCATTGGCCGCAGTGGCGGTGGAAAAAGTGTCCTGCTCAAGCATCTGGTGGCCCTGCTCCAGCCGGACCGGGGACGGGTCAGCGTGGATGGCACCAATCTGTGTTCTCTCAGCGAGCGGGATCTGCTCCCGGTGCGCCGCAAGTTCGGCATGCTCTTCCAGGGGGCGGCCCTTTTCGATTCCCTCAGCGTGTTTGAGAACGTGGGGTTCGTGCTGATCCGGGAGCGACGTCACACCCCGGGTGAAGTGCGCCGGCTGGTGGCCGAGGCTCTCGACATGGTGGAATTGCCGGGGACGGAGGAAAAGACGCCGTCCGAGTTGTCCGGGGGCATGCGCAAGCGCGTGGGGCTCGCCCGGGCCATCGTATACCGGCCGGGAATCCTCCTGTACGATGAACCCACCACTGGACTGGACCCGATCGCTGGCGCGCGCATCGACGCCGTCATCCGGCGGGTCTGGAGCCAGTTGGGCGTGACCAGCATCGCAGTGACCCACGACATGGCGAGTGCCCGGCGCATCAGCGACCGGATCCTCATGCTTCACGAGGGAGTCATCCACGCCGACGGTCCCACTCCGGACATTCTCGGATCGCACGACCCGGTGGTGTACAATTTCGTGAATGGCATCGCCACTGCCCCGGCGCTCACCTCTTCCGTCCGCACCTGATTTTCCGACCATGTCTCCAGCCCGAAAAGTTGGTCTGTTTGTGTTTGTCACGCTCGCCCTGATCGCGGCGATGATCCTCAACTTCAGCAAGGGTCGGGGACTTTTCGCGTCCACCTACTCCTTCCGCATTGTCAGTACCGAAATTAGCGGACTGAAGGTGGGCGCCCCAGTGGCCATGTCCGGCGTGCCGGTGGGCAACGTCAGCGGCTTCGAGCTCACTGCGGACCGCAAGGCGGTGGAGATCTCCGTCCGGCTGCTGAGCCGGTATCCGGTGCGACGTGATGCCCGCTTTGTAATCCAGCAGTCCGGCTTCCTTGGGGACCAGTATGTGGCCATTGCCCCGCAGGGCGATACCGCGCCATTTCTCGCTGAGAACGAGGCGGTGCAGGCGGAGAAACCCTTTGATCTCCAGGAAACCGCCCGTTCGGCGACGCTGTTGATGAGCAAACTGGACGTTGCTCTGGACCGCATCAACGGGGCGGTGAAGCGAGTGGATGAGCAGCTCATCACCACGGAAACGCTGACCAATCTTACGGCGTCCGCCGCCCATCTGCGTCAGGCATCCGAGAACGCGGCCCTGGCCATGGCGGATGCCCGCCGCCTGATTCAGACCAATTCCCCGACCGTCGCCGGAGCGCTCAGCAATCTCAACAGCCTGACCTTCACCCTGAAGGGCACCGCCACCCAACTCGACGCACTGGTCACCGAGCAGCGTCCAGTCCTGCGGGAGGCCGTGGCCAACGCCGGAGCCGCGACCGCGGACCTGAAGGTCATCACTTCCGATCTCCGCCAGGGCCGGGGCGTGGCCGGCGCCCTGCTCAACGACGAGGCGCTCCGGCTCCAGATGGGGAGCGCGTTTACCAATCTGGCCACCGTCTCCAGCAATCTGGCGCGCTTCGGAATTCTCTATAAGCCCAAGGCCGCCCGACCGGTGATCACCAACACCGTTCCGCGCCTGGGCAAGGATTCGACCGAGCAGAGCCGATAGTTCAGCGGGCACTGACGGGACTCAGCCTTCGTGCGACGTTTTTTTAGCCTTCGTTCCGCGCCTCTGCCTCCGCCAGCGCGCGGCGGGCCAGGTGGGTGATGTAGGCCAGCACGCCCAGGCACATCGCCAGCGACATCAGCGTGATCACGGTATGGCTTCGGGAGTGAACGGCGGGCTGACCGACGGCGCGGGCGACGTGCTGCGCCACGTGTCCAAGGTAGACCTCCACGAAAAGTCCGGGGATCAGACCCAGGCAGGCGGTGAGGAAGGGGAGAAAGCGGGTGTGGGTCGTTCCCAGGACGTAACTGACGGCCACGGGACTGAGCGGCGTCAGGCGGATGAGGAACTGAAATCGGAGCCCTTCCCGCTGCACCGCCCGTTCAATGGCCGCCAGTCGCGGCTGGGCCTCCAGCCATTTTCGGACGACCCCAAACAGCCAGCGACGGGCGAGAAAGAAGTTCAGCGTGGCCGTGAGGAGAACGGCCACTGAAATGAGGGTGGTGCCGCCGGCGACTCCGAATAGCACTCCAGCCATGACGGCGAACACCGTGTCGGGAACAAAGAGGGACGTGCACACCATCGTCGCCAGGATGAACACCGCCCAGCCCCAGAATCCCTGGTTCGCAATCCAATGCTCTAGCGCCGGCAACTGGTGACCGAACTCGCGTCCAAGAAAGACGGCCGCCACCAATAGGATCGCTCCGGCCAGGATTCGCCAGCGCAGAGTTGCTGAACGCGGCGCAGAGGTCTTTCCGGGATTGGAGTTCATGAGGTCCATGGGGCGCGCCGCAGCCGAAGCCACCGTACTGGGCCGTTCCTCGTGAGGCGAGAGTGCACGCGGCTTCATGGCTGATAGCCGATAGCCGATAGCCGATAGCCGATAGCCAATAGGCGATAGGCGATAGGCGATAGGCGATAGGCGATAGGCGATAGGCGACGAACCACCAACTGCTGACCAATGACCCACGGTGCATTCACAAGTTGTCGGTGAAAGAGCTGGACTACCGCAGGGAAAGGGTTTAGGAAGCAGGGCGTGTCTGAAGAACTGGTGGTGCAAGGGCGGCGGATGGGATCTGAGGAAGTGAT
>JBDKKE010000465.1:0-10304 GCA_039796255.1 Verrucomicrobiota bacterium
TTCTTCGCCACCCTGCGCGGTCCGGGCCGCGTCTGGCTCCAATCCCTGCCGTTCAGCCGGATGGCGGATCGCATCCTCCGCGCCTCCCGCGGCGGCAAGGGTGAAGGATCCGTTCTGGGCGGACTCGGCCGAATGCTCGACGGGGACAACTCCTGAATGGGGCCGCACCATTCAGCTGGTTATTTTTGAGCGCCAGCGCCCAGTGCCTTCAGGAGTTGGCCGGACAAGGGGAACGCGGGACTCAACGAATCCCCGCCACTTCAGCCCGCGTCAGGAGGGACTGCCGGCGCTGGTGCGGACGGCATTTCACGCCACGGAACCTCATAAATGGGCACCGGCTGACGAAATCCCTTCACGCTCACGGGTTCCAAGCCCACGCAGCGGGAAGCCAGTTCCGGCAGGTCCCGGGCCAATTCCAAGTAGGTGGACTGTCCGATGATGATGCGTCCACGTCCTGACACGCCCTCCAACCGGGCGGCCAAATTCACCTCCCGGCCGAAGACGGTGTAGTTGAGAATGTGACTGTCGCTGCCCATCAGCCCCACCGTCATGAATCCGCTGTTGATTCCGGTTCCCAGCGCCAGCCGGGGCAGCTCCGGCAACGGAGCCAGGCCCTGGCTCTTGCGCTGCACATTCTCCACTTCGCGGCGGGCATTTTCCTGCTCGCGCTGAACATTCAGTCGCTCCATCGCCTGCTGCGCCTCGACGGCGGCACAGACGGCATCCACGGCATGCCGCGCATTCGGCGTGGGCGCGCCCCAGAAGGCCATCACACAATCCCCGATGTATTTGTCCAGCGTGCCCCGGTGACCCTTGATGACATCGGCGATCGTGGCCAGGTAGAGATTGACCGTCTGCAGGACCTCAGAGGACTGCTGCTCAAAGTAGGCCTCCGCTTCCGGGCCTGAAAGTCCGGTGGATTTCACATGTTCCTCTGCGGCCACCTGAGCCCGGTCGGTCAATTCGGTGAAGCCGCGAACATCCGCAAAGAACACGGTCAATTCCCGCCGCGCGCCACCCAGGCTGAGCTGTTCGGCCTTGAGCAATTCCTGAACAACGTTGGGCGAGACGATCTTGGAAAAAATCCCGCGCACCCGTTGACGTTCCTTCTGCTCGAACATGCTGCGATAGGTGAGCATGGCCGCATGGTTCAGGACCAATCCCGCCAGCAGCGGATGCGCCATCGGCAGCCACAGGCGGTCCCGCTCAAATGCCCAAAACGCAATCCAGATCCACAACGCTCCGAGGGCTACCAAACTCAGGCTGGCCAGGACCGTCCTCAACCTCCAGGTCAATCCCGAGCCGAGCAGTGCGGCCACCAGAACGATGAGGTAGTCCACCCAGGCAGGCGGAAAATGGACAAACTGTCCGCGCAGCATGGAGTCCACGACGTTGACATAGGTGCTGACCAGAAAATCCAGCGGCGCAATGGGGGTCGCTCCACGGTCGGCGAGATTGTTTCCGGTGGCCGTGGACCCGATCACCACCAGATGTCCGGCCCACTCCGCGGGCCACTGATGGGTAGGTTCCGCTGCACGCATCTGGTCCGTTCCTACCAGGTTGATCAATCCCGCTGACGCAATCCGGCTTCGATTGGTGCTGACTGAGCTCCAATTGATGAAGAACTGGTTGTCGGAAGTCACCGGCAGGATCCGTTTCACCACGCCATTGGTGTCGGGAAAGAGGATGCGCCCCGGCTCCACCCGGGCTGCCTCCAGATCCAGTCCCAGCCGGATCGCCGCGAGCGTGAGGCCCATGTTCCACACCCGGCGGGGCACATGAACCGCAGCCGCCTCCAGGGCACCGTTGGGACGGAGAATGCGCACCGAACCGTTGGCATTGATCGGCCAGCGAATCGGTTCCTCCTGTTCCGGCGAGCGGAGGATCACCGCGTTGGACGACACCTCCAAAACTCGCAGGCCCTGCCGCCGCGCCTGCGTTTCAACCATCGGATGGAGAAATTGGTAGTCGGCAAACGCGTTCACCCGGCGGGCGGTACCGTCAACATCCCGCGGGGAATCGGCATCACCGACAGCGCTGGCGCTCTGCCGGAAAGGAAAGGCCGGTGGAAAGTGATTCACCGCCGCCAGCACTACATTCCCGGAAGCCTTCAGTTGTTGGGCAAAAAAGCCGTCCGAAGTCAGATTGGTCAGGCCATCGAGAGGAACGTTCCCGTGATCCGACCGCTCGTCTCCCAGCAGGATATCCATAGCCACCCCCTCGACCCCTTGGGCGCGCAGCTCCCGCAGGACCAATCCGTAAACGTACCGTGGCCACAGCGGCCCCATGGACACTCCCAGGATTCCCCCCTCCTGGAGCTCGGCAATGCTGAGATCATCCAGCATGACGAATCCCAGTTTCGGGGAGACGGCGATTTCCTGATCCGCTGCCCGTCGCGCACGCCAATCATAGGTAATCAACTCCACCCGTTGCAGCGGATCGTACTTTCGCAGCGCGACGCGAACTCCTTTGGCCTCTTCGGTGCCGACCGCACCATCCACCCATCGAGTCAGGGCCAGCGAACCCAGGGCCACCACCGCTCCCGTGGCCGCCACCAGAGCCGGTATCCATCGATGGAGTCGGAAAGTCATCGTTTCCGCCCAAGAAAAAACCCAAGGCAACGTTTGTTGCCTTGGGTTTTTTGAAGATTGGGCTTTGTCGCAGCCATCAATTATTGGTCTTCAGTCACCGGCGAGAGTTCCGGAGGGAAGGGCGACACATACACCACTGGCCGTTCCATGTAGGGAGTTCCCGGGGTGCCCGTGGCGAAGTTCGGGGTCGGCACACCGGCGGGCAGGGAAACCACACCCGGGATGTTCGGATCGAACATCTGGCCACCACACACATTGTAGCGCGCCTCACGTCCGGTCACCGAATCCCTGACCACCACATCCACACACCCATCAAACACCAGCACCGCGCCCGAAGCATAGGTGGTGAAGATGGTGCCGCGAATGGCGGCCGTGCTGGCCGGGGTCTGGACGACGTAGCTGGACTGACTGGAAAGTTTGTTGACCTGGGAGTCGATCTTGCCCGCCTTGAGGCCGAGCTTGGTCTTCACGACCGTCTCGGGGCCGGCCGAATCGACGGTCAGCTCATCGATTGACAACTTGCTGTTCTCCAAGACCCGGGTGTAGCCACCGTTGGCACCCAGATTCAGAAGCAGCTCGGAGGCAGGACCGGTGCTGATCACCGTGCCAGGTCCAACCGCATCGCCCACACTGGCGGGAGCGGAACCGAGATAAACGACACCGCTGACCTGCGAGACCTTCGCGCTACCGTTCTGCGGAGCAGCCAGTGCGAGGTTCGTAGCCAACGCCAGGATTGCACCGACGCACGAGAGACGAGAAAAGCGTCCAAAATAGTTCATGTTGAAGCCCTTTGGAGAATGATAGCCGGACGGAGCGCAGCCTAGGCAGGAAGGGTTGAAAGTCAACGCCTTAATTTCCTGAGTTGGATGCCATAACGTCTTACGCCCTTGTTGTACCGGAGATCCACCGACGAACGCCACAGGTTTGTTTAAGGAATCGTCGGAAGCCCATGGTTCTGCGGAAACACCCCTTGTCGACCCACCCCGGGTGCGGCAATACTTCCCGTCATAATGAGCGTCGGGATCATCACCAAGGGTCGAACAGGGGGCACGCACGCCACCCTGCGGCCCCGGATTTCATCCCGACTGATTTCGATTCCCAACGGCCACCCCCGCCATCGCTGAATTGGTTTTTGCCCTCCGAAAGCCCCGTTCCGCGAAGTCGGAGCGGGGTTTTCGGCTTCTAGCCCCTGTGCTCCCTCTCACGTTGATTCTCCCATGAAACCCAAGGTTGAACTCTATGACACCACCCTGCGCGATGGCGCGCAGGCCGAAGGCATCAACTTCTCGCTGGCGGACAAGCTGCGCATCGCTGAGCGGCTGGATCAGTTCGGCATCGGTTTCATCGAGGGCGGGTGGCCCGGCTCAAATCCCAAGGACATGGAGTTCTTCCGCCAGGCGCGGCGCCGCAAATGGAAACAGGCGCGCATCGCCGCGTTTGGATTCACCCGGAAAAAGGGGATTCCCGTGGAACAGGACGAGCAGATCCGGATGCTGCTCGAGGCGGAAACCCCGGTCATCACCCTGGTGGGCAAAACCTGGCTGCTGCATGTCCACGAGGTTCTCCGGGTAAAGCCGGAGGAGAATCTGGCAATGATTGCCGACAGCATCCGCTACCTCAAGGACCAGGGGCGGACCGTGGTTTATGACGCCGAGCACAGCTTTGACGGATTTTCGGAGGAACCCGAATACGCGCTGGCGACCTGGCAGGCGGCGGAGAAGGCCGGCGCCGACGTCATCTGTCTGTGCGACACCAATGGCGGGCGTCTGCCGTCCGAGGTGGCCCGCATCACGGCCCACGCCCACGGACGTCTCAACGCCCCCCTCGGCATTCACACTCACAATGACGCCGGATTCGCGGTCGCCAACGCCATCGCCAGTCTGGACGCGGGCGCGGTCCACATTCAGGGCACCATCAACGGCTACGGGGAACGCACGGGGAACTGCAATCTCATCAGCGTCATTCCGACGCTTCAGCTGAAGATGAACCGTCCGTGCGTGCCTGCCCGGTCCCTGCCCAAGCTGAAGGAGTTGTCCGAGTTTGTGAACGAAATCGCCAACGTCCGCCACGACCCGCGCCAGCCGTGGGTGGGCCAGACCGCCTTCGCCCACAAGGGGGGCATCCACGTCCATGCCATCGAACGCGTGGCCCGCAGTTACGAACACATCCAGCCCGAACTGGTCGGCAATCATCGCCGGGTGCTGGTGAGCGACATGTCCGGGCGCACCAACATCCTGCTCAAGGCGGCCGAACTCGGATTCAAACTCACGCCCGATGCCCCGGAGGCCCGCGCCATCACCTCGAAGGTGAAGGAACTCGAATCGCAGGGATTTGAGTACGAGGCCGCCGAGGCCTCGCTGGCCCTGTTGATCCGCGGCGTGCTCGACGACAACCCGGAACTCTTCTTCACGGTAGACTCCTATCACGTCTCCATGCGCGGCACCGCCCGCGACTCGGTGTGCGAGGCGACCGTCAAGGTGCGGGTGGGGAACACCGTGCACCACACCGTGGCCGACGGGGACGGTCCGGTGAACGCGCTTGATGGCGCCCTGCGCTCCGCCCTGGGACGATCCTTCCCCCGCCTGCGCAAGGTCGGCCTCACCGACTACAAGGTGCGCATCCTGGACGGCATCGCCGGCACCGCCGCCAAGACCCGCGTCCTGATCCAGTCCACCGACGGCAGCCGCGAATGGGGTACGGTGGGGGTCAGTGAGAACATCATCACCGCCTCCCTTCAGGCCCTGGTGGACTCCATGGAGTACGCCCTGTTGAAGAAATGATGAGACTGGGTCGCCGATTGGACTCAATGCCGTGAAGCGCGTCTTCTTCATCACCGGTACCGACACGGGCGTCGGCAAGACGGTGCTGACCGTCCTCCTGACCCGGCACCTTGGCGCGGGTGGAACGCCGATGATGGCGGTGAAGCCCTTTTGTTCCGGAGGACGGGAGGACGCCGAGGCGCTTCTCGATGCCCAGTCCGGGGGGAAGGACAGCACGATACGTCTGGACGCTCTGAACCCCTGGCATTTTCGCGCGCCCCTGGCCCCCCTGCTTGCCGCCCGGCGCGAACGAAGGCGGGTGGAGAAAGGGGAGGCGGTACGATTCCTGAAGGCCGCAGCCGCCGGAGCCGGGGTGCTGCTGATCGAAGGTGCCGGAGGGCTGCTAAGCCCATTGGGCGAGGGCTTCTCCGCCCGGGATCTGATCTCCGCGCTGGGTGCCTTCCCGCTCGTCGTCTGCCCCAATCGACTGGGCGCCATCAATCAGGCCCTGCTGGTGCTCCACGCGATGCCAGCCGGCACTGGCCGACGGGCTCGCATTGTCCTGATGGAGCCCCGGGAGCCGGATGGAGCGAGTCGAACCAATCCCGGACTGCTGCGGGAACTTGTCGGACCGGACCGTGTCTTTCAGCTCCCCTGGTTCCAACCGGAGATTCCCCATCATCCAAAGATCGCAGTGCGTCGGATCCTCGACCAACTGCTGGCCTGAACGGAACCTCGCACCTCCGGCTCTTGTCGTTCAGGGGCAGAGTCCAGGGACACCCATCATCAGAACCCACCCCGCAAGAAAACACTTGTGTGGGCATCGCTGCGGCGCTTCCTTGGGTTCATGCCGGATCGTCGGCTCCCGTGATGAAATTCTTTGGCAACCTTCTGCTGAGCCTCCTGCTCTTGGCGTTGCCGAATCTGTCTTCAGTATCGGGCGCAACAGGGGAGCCCGAATGGGCTCCTGCCGACGCCCACTCCTGTTGTCGGCCCATGCGCAGCCACTGTTGCCGGGCAACGTGCTGCGTTCAGTCGCCGGCAAATCCTGCCGGAAGTCCTGCCTCGGACAGTCTCCCAGCCCCGTCCACGTCCTCCCACAGTCTGGTCTCCCCCGCTGAGCTTCTGCCGGCGCGGTGGAGTCTTCCCGCCGCTCCGGCGCGGACGATGACTGGGGCATATCCCCGATCTGCCGGGGACAGCCCGCCCCGTGTGCCGCTCTTCCTCCGGCACGCCGCCCTTCTGATCTGAACTGACCCACCCTCCCGGAGGTCGTGTGCCCGGCGCGGGCGCGCGACCCGTTTCCCCGTACCCGCGCCGGTCCGGTTTCCGTTTCTGTACTTCGTCCGTTGTTGGGTCATGCATGCCTTCCCCGTTTGTTCCCGGCCACTCCTTGGTCGGACTCCGATTCTCTTCGGATCCTTGATGCTCTTCATTTTCGCTGCGGCCGCCGCAGATCCACCGCCTGGGTCGTTGACGCCGGACACGGTCAATCAGTGGGTGGAGATCATGCGCGCCGGCCATCCCGCACTGGGCGCCGCCCGGGAACGCTCCCGCGCCGCCACGCTGAACGCCGCCGGGATCCGCCGAATCGCAGATCCCAAAGCCCTCGTGGGGGGAGCCGTTTACAGCGCCCAGGGAATGGATCCATCCGAGGAGGGCAATCTGATTTACGGTGTTGAGCAGACCCTGCCGATTCTGGGCAAGGAGGCCGCCGCGCGGCGCAAGGCTGAAGCCCAGGCCGGGGTGGAATCGGCGCGGGTGGATGTTGTCTTCCAGGAATCGCGCCGGGATCTGACGTTGGCGCTCTTCGCAGCCGGGCTCGCCCTTCGCACCGTCCAGTTGGGTCAGGAAGACACCAACGCCCTCCGAACCAGCCTCGCAGCCGCGGAGGCGCGCTACGGTTCGGCGGCGGGTTCATCCGTCGATGTGCTTCGCCTCCAGAGTGAACTCGCCCGACGCGTGACCGAGGTCCGCAACTCCGAGCAGGCTCTGGCGTCCGCCCAGGCAGGGGTCAATCGCTGGCTCGGCCGCGCCCCGGATTCTACGTTGCCCTCAGTTTCCCTTCCGGACCCGGCGGCAGCGCTGTCCATGACTCCGGAACTCATCCGCATTGCCCTGCGCTCGGAGGCTGGCCTGCGGGTGTTGGACCGCGAGCGCAGTGTCGCCGAGTCCTCACTGACCGCCAGCCGCCGTCAGCGGCGGCCGGATCTGGGCGTCGGAATTGCCGGACGCCAGTACTCCGGCGACGGCGCCTTTCGCCAGGGACAGTTCACCCTCTCGGTCAGTCTGCCCTGGTTCAACCGCGAACGATACCGCCGCGACATCCAGCGCGACGAGGCGCAGATCGAGGCGGTCCGTCTCGATACCGGCAGCCGGGAACTGGCCTTGCGGGAGGAGATCTTCCGATTGTCCAACACCATTGGCGCCGCCCGACGCACCGCCCTGAGTTACCGGGAGGAGATCCTGCCGCAGACCGAGGCCGCCTACAGCGCCGCCCTGAATGCCTGGATGTCGGGACGCGGCATGCTCACCGACGTGCTGGACACCCGGCGCGCGAGACTCCTGGCCCGACTCGAGGAGGCACGCGCCATCGCCGAACAGTGGTCTGCCCTCGGCGAATTGGTTCTCTCCTGCGGTCTGGAGGACCTCGACTCCCTCTTTCAAATTGAAGCCACCTCCGCAGACACCCCCTCCCTGCCCGCTCCCCGCGGCTAACCCCTCTGCCCTCATGAAACGTCTGACCCTCGCCTTCGTCCTGATGGCCGCCGTCGCCGGCGGTTGGTTCCTGCGCGACCTGCGCCCGGGATCCGCAGGCACCGTTGAGCCCGACCATGGCTCCCGGATTCTCCGCTACCAGTCACCCATGCACCCCTGGATCACCTCCGATCGACCGGGCAAGTGCACCATCTGCGGCATGGATCTCGTCCCGGTCCATGAAGGGCAGACTGCCGCCACGGTATCCCCGGGGCTGGTGACGCTCAGTCCTGCCAGCATCAGCGTGATTGACGTCCAGACCTCCCCGGTCGTCCGCCAACCGCTGCGCCGGACCCTCAGCGTGGCCGGCACGCTCGACGATGACGACACCCGGCACCGGGTTCTGTCCGCCTACGTTGAGGGACGTCTGGACGATCTGTTCGTCACCTTCGACGGCGCTGAAGTGGTCGAGGGAGAACCTCTGGCGCGGATTTACAGTCCCACCCTCCTGGCGGCCGTGCGGGAATACCTCGCTCTGGCCCAAGGCAAACAATCCGAATTCCCCCTGACCCGTGCCGCTTTCCAGCGACTGGTCCAGTACGGACTCAGTGAGGCCCAGATTGCGCGTCTACCCTCGACCTTCTCGGCGACCAACGTGCACGTCGAACTGCTGGCCCCCATGACCGGAACCGTGGTCAGCCGCAGCGTGTATGCCGGCCAGACCGTCAGCCAGGGGCAGGCGCTCTTCGAACTCGCCGACTTCTCGACCATGTGGTTCAAGGCGATCGCCTATGAACGGGACCTGCCCTGGTTGAAACCCGGACAGACGGTGGAGATCAGCCTTCAGTCCATTCCAGGACGGGTGTTCACCAACACCATCGCCTTCATCAATCCCAACCTCGATCCGGTCAACCGGACCACCCAACTCCGCGTGCCCATACCCAATCCCCTGGTCGACGCCGGAGGACAGCGACAGCGCCTGCTCTCTCATCGACTCTACGGGACGGCGCGGGTCCGCTTGGTGTTTCCCGATGTCCTCACCGTACCCCGCAGTGCCATCCTGGATCCAGGCGGACGCCCGCTGGTCTTCGTCGAACTGACCTCGGGCAACTACCAGCCTCGCCCGGTGACCCTGGGACTCTGGGGAGACAGCGACCTTGAGGTTTTGGACGGCGTGTCCCTGGGCGAGCGAGTGGTGACCTCCGGAGCGTTGCTGCTCGATGCCCAGGCCCAGTTGAACACCGCCACCCTGGGAACGCCGGACTCGTCCACTGCGAAGATGGAGGCGTCCCGGCCCGTCGCCGCGCTTACAACGCCGCAGCTCGAGGCCCTGCGGGCCCTGATGACCACCGCAGCCACGCTGTCGCGGGTGCTGGCGGCGGATGATCTCGCTGCCTTCAATGCTGCGGCACCCGACGCCCACGCTCAGGTCGCAGCCGTGGCGCACGCCGTGGGCGTGCTGCCTGAATGGACCGCACGCGTTTCTGCGCTGAATAGCGCCAGTCATCTGGAACCCGCTCCGGATCTCGCCGCCGCGCGCCGCGAATTCAACCGCTTCATGGATGCCGCAGTTCCGGTTGGACAACTGCTCCAGGCCACCGATCCGGAATTCGCCCGGCTGAAGGTGTATCGGTGTCCGATGACCAAGAGCTCCTTCCCCGGCGCCCCGGCGCGGGCCGAATGGCTCCAGCTCACCGGACCGCTGCGCAACCCCTATTTTGGTGCCGAGATGCCCGAATGCGGCACGGAGGTGGCCCCATGATCGGCGCGCTCATTGCCTGGTCCCTGCGCAACCGATTCCTCGTCCTTTGCGCCGCGCTGCTGATGGCCGCCTGGGGCGTGAAGGCCGTGTACTCAACTCCGGTCGACGCCATCCCGGACCTCAGCGAGAACCAGGTCATCGTCTTTGCCGACTGGGCGGGACGCAGTCCGCAGGAGGTCGAGGATCAAGTCACCTACCCGCTCTCCGTCAACCTCCAGGGACTCGCGGGTGTGAAAACCGTGAGGGCCACTTCCATGTTCGGGTTTTCCCTGGTCACGGTGATCTTTGGAGACGATGTGGACAACTACTTCGCCCGCTCCCGGGTGCTTGAACGGCTCAGCTACCTAACCACGCTGATGCCCTCCGGTGTGACTCCGCAACTCGGTCCGGACGCCACCGGACTCGGCTGGGTGTACCAGTACTACCTCCACGTGGATCCGCGGAAAGTAGACGAGGGAGGATACGATCTGGGCCGGCTCCGGGCGATACAGGACT
>JBDKKE010000466.1:0-4638 GCA_039796255.1 Verrucomicrobiota bacterium
TGTTTACCTCGCGCACGATCACCGTGAAATTGTTGGTCGTGGAAAGGGAGGGGTTTCCATTGTCGAAAACACGGACCGAGACGGAGTTGGTGCTGGGACCCTGATCTTCGGCCGGCGTCCAGGCCACTTGGCCGCCGGCGCTGACGGTCAAACCGGCTGGCCCAATGAGCCTCTCGAAAGTCTGCGTATTGGCCGGAAGGTCGGGATCGGCGGAGGCCAGGGTAATGGCCAGCGGCGTCAATTCATTGATGGTCTGGGTCGAAACGACGGTGGTCGTCGGCGTCCGGTTGACCTCGGTGACCACCACGGTGAACGTATTGGTGGCGCTCTTGCGCGGAATCCCGGCATCCGTGACCTTGACCACCACGATGTTGGTGGAGGGTCCCTGGTCCTCGGTAGGCGTCCAGGAGACCACGCCGTTGGTGGACACTGAAAGCCCCGTGGGCCCGTTGAGCCGGGTGTAAAGCATTTCTCCATTCGGGGTATCCAGGTCGATGGTTGAGAGATTCATGGAGAAGGCCGCCATCTCCGGAATGGTCTGGGTAGCCACGGCAACTGGAGCCGGGTCGGCATTACCCCCGGCATCAACCTCCAGGCGGACGTAGTCAAAGGTGGTCCAGTAACTGATTCCAGCAGTCATGGGTCCCGTCCGGATGATCTCAATGGAGTTGGGTCCCACCGATGCCGCCACGTTGGCCGTCGGGATGATGACCGAGATGGTGCTTACATTCGTGATCGTTGAGGCGTAGATCTGGGTCCCCGTCCCCAGGGCATTTTTGAAGCGAACGAGGATGTCGTGTTCGCCGAAACCCTCGTTCGTTCCATTGACGACCTTGCCTCCGGTATAGAGATCGAAACTCAGGCGGATCATGGAACCGGCCGAGACCTGGGAGGCGTTCAGGATGAAGTGGAAGCGATTGGTCAGGTCTGATTTCGTCAGGCTGTGCTCCCAGGCAATGGCGGGTTCGTTATTTGGAACCGTGAGGACCGACGTCAGGCCATTGAATCCGATGGGATAGGTACCCGAGAAGTAGTAGTCGTCGTCAGCCGCCGGATTGCTGAGCGCATTGTAGAGGGGGTCGCCCGAAATGCGGGTGACCAAGCCGGGGCCCGCGTTGTTGACGCTGTTCTCCGGGCTGAATTCGTTCGCGCCCCCCGGTCCCGCCGGGTCGTCGACGCCGATTTGCCAGATTTGCGGATCCGCCAGGAGCCTGAGTCCCGGCAGAAATCCGCAGACCGCAAGCGCGATGGAGAGGAACTTCAGTTTCGAGAGCATACATAAGTGAGTAAGTTTTACCTTCGAGAAGGTCGCAAGAAAAATTGCTAGGATATTGGTTCGGGAGACGTCTGGGGAAACGGGAAACGTCCGCCATTTCTCGTTACGAGGAGTGGTCTCATCTATCGACCATCGCCCACGGGCTCTTTCCGGGGCGGCGGTGTTTTCCTGCTGCCAAACGACAGCGTTTGGAGGTGGGGCAGGGGTCGATCGACTGGCGGATTCCCAGGGTTGGAAACCGCGCTCGCTGAGGGAGCGACCCGGTTTCGCGGGTGAATGGGGGAGAGGACCCGTGGAGTGAGGGTGCCGTGGGCCTCAGCGGGGAGTGCTGCTGATTTTGCGGACGGCGCGCAGCAGGGCATCCGCCTCGGCGTCGGTGCCGATGGTGATGCGCAGGTAGGCATTCACTTCTGGAGAGCGGAACCATCGGACCAGGATCTTCGCGGACCGCAGGTGCTCCAGCCACTTTTCGGCGGGCGGGCCAGGCGGACGCGCGAGCAGAAAGTTGGTCTGGCTGGGCAGGACTCCCCAGCCGAGTCCGGTCAGTTCCCGGCGAAGCCGCTCCCGGGTGTCTTTAATCCGGCGGAAATTGCGGCGGTAATGGGCCAGATCGCCGAGGGTGGCGAGCGCGGCGGCCTGGCCGAGGCCGTTGACATTGTAACTGTCGCGGATGGCGTGCATCGCGGCGATCAGGTCCGGATGCCCGACAAAGTATCCGACGCGCTGGAAGCACAGCGAGTAGGCCTTGGAGAAGGTGCGCGACACCATCACGTGCGGATGTTGCAGCGCGAGCTCCATGGCGTTTTCGTCCGCGAAATCCACGTACGCCTCATCCAGTACCAACACGCCGCGCATGGCCCGGCACAGGGCATCCAGTTCGGTGGTGGCATAGCCGCGTCCGCTGGGGGCGTTGGGGGTGGTGACAAAGGTCAGGGCAGCCTGGAAGTCCCACACCTTCCCGTTCCGCAGTGCGCGGACCGTCGGCAGGGCGAAGTCGGGTCCGAGCGGAAGCGCTGCGGTTCGCGCGCCATGGATTCCGGCGAGAACCGGATACAGCGAATAGCTGGGCCAAAGGTATTGGACGGTCGCCTTCGACGGATTCTTCTGTCCCGGGCCGGAGTCGGACGGTTCCACGAAAGCCCGGATGGCGAGGGCGAGCAGTTCGTCGGATCCATTGCCCACGATCAGGTTCTCCACCGCACAGCCGTGAAGTCGGGCCAGTCGGGTCCGAAGGGCATCCGCCGTGGGGTTGGGGTAGAGACGCAGTCGTCCATCGACTGCGGCGCGGGTGGCGGCCAGGACTTTGGGTGAGGGGGGGTAGGGATTCTCGTTGGTGTTGAGTTTGATCAACCCCTTTACCCGCGGTTGCTCTCCGGGCACATACCCGTGCAAACCCTTCACCAGCGGACGAACCAGCGATAATGCGCGTGACGCCATGCGTACGGAGATACCACCGGAAGACCCACCGCGGCAAATTGCTTCCGGGTTCCTGTCCGCGGGAGATTCAAGGGAGACGCGACGATTTAGCCGGCCTATTGCTCTACGCAGGAGTGTTTGTCCCGTAGCGGGAGCGGTGATGGCAGGCGGGAGGCGCGTGGGCATCCCTACCCGTCAAGGGTTGGTAGGGGCGCGTTCCACCCACGCCCCTGATCGGAACCGCTTTGGGTGTGGAGGCGTAGCGGGGATCGGGGGAAGTGTTGGGCGCGTGGGCATCCCGTATTCCCCGGAGTGTGTCCAGGGACGTGGCGGAATTGAAGTGGGACGCATCAGGCCGGGATGGGGGCGAGAGGAACGGAAGTGGCGAGCCCTGATCGAGCCGACCCGCAGTATTCTCGAATGCTGCGAGCCCACCGAACCATCACCACTCGGGTGTACGCTTCAAGTTCCGACGCTTACCCCGGCTGGCCGGACTCGAAATCGAAGAGCATCCGCCAGATTCGGTCGAGTTCACCGCGCTCAAAAACCGCGACCAGGGAAGCGTGCTTTGGCTCTCCGCCATCTTTGACGAACGATCATGCGGAAGATCCATCTGGCCAGGGAGGCGGCGAGGGGCGACCGGCGGCGCGGCGGGTTTCCGCCACCAGTCGTTGAAGTTGCAGAAAGCGGCGATACTTCTCTTCAATGGGCAGGCTGGCCAGCCAGCTGCGTCGTCGAGATTTAGCCGCAAAAACCTTGCCAGCCAGTACCATGGCCGTCGATGCGGATAGAGGTCCTTCCCCGGACGCTACGGTATTGGACTCAGGGATTCCCATGCGGTAAGCAGTTGGTGACGCGTGAGGATGTCATGCAGCCGAGATTCATCAATCCCGGCATTGCCCACCAGCATTGCCAGTCGTTGGCGGTCTTTGGGCCGATTGGTTTGCAGCATGATGGCGATCAAATGTTCCAGCGTCAGCACGCGGACTGGCACGCCGTCAAAGGTCCGCGACTCGGCGTGTTCGAGTGCCTCGGTGACGAGCGCATTGTAGGCCGGAATAAACTGCACGGGCACACCGCCGATGACGACGGCCTCCGCCTCTGCGTGGAATCCTCGAGCCAGGAGTTTCGCGTAGATCGGTTCCAAAGTGACCAGCAGTCCCGCCGGAGGGAGCAGACAGAAGATGTCTAAGTCAAACGTGGCAACCGGTTCGTCGTGGAACAGCAGGGCCATGGCTCCGCCGATGGCGGCGCGAACAATCAACCCTTCGCGTTCGAGATCTTCAATGGCTTGCAGGGCGAGTTTCATACGCTGCCGGAAAACGGCTCCTAGGTTTCGTGGTCGGTGGCCAGCCTCACATTACAGCGGCACTCCTTGATGGGCATTTCCCAGGAGGCGACTCACCGCAAATGCCTTGCCGTCCAGAATGGTGTCCAGCGACGTGGCTCCGTTGAGTTCCGGATGGGGTGTGTTGAGCCAGATGCGGATGGTTTCCTTGGCCCCGAACAACTCCTGCAGAATCTCCAGCGACCGCTTCACCGGTTGGAGGGCCGCCTGAAAGCCGCTGGCGGACGAATTCCGATGGACGGCCTTGTAGTTCAGGCCCAGTCCTTCGGAGAGCGGTTTGAGCGGAATGCCCATAAAGTCCGCGACCTTTTGGGCGTCGATGCGGCCATTCCGGGGATCGTGCAATTCGGGGAGAATGACTTCCGGGGTGCTGCGCGCCCCCAATTGCTCCAGCTCCATCTGAAGCTTTTGGATTTGGTCCCGGATTTTGAGCGCCCGGGTCAGCGATTCCGGCTTTTGGAGCGTCGTCACCATGGATAAAATCTACAAAAGATCATCAACTTGTCCACTGTTTGTCGGTGGGCGCTCCCCGGGTCTGCGTTGTGCTCCGCTAGCCCGGCTGGCCGGATTCGAGGTCGAAGAGCATCCGCCAGATTCG
>JBDKKE010000467.1:0-4428 GCA_039796255.1 Verrucomicrobiota bacterium
CGGAGTCCAAGCCCGAGACGTTTTTCTACAAGGACGGCACGGAGGAATTCGTCAAGCAGCTCAACAAGAGCAAGGACGTACTGCATCCAAAACCGATCATCTTCCGCAAGGAAACCAAGCAGGAGGGCGATGGCAAGGAGGTCGAAATCCACCTGGAGGTCGTCCTGCAGTACAACGACAGCTACACCGACCAGGTTCTCTGCTACACCAACACGGTATTCAATCCGGACGGTGGCACCCATCTGACCGGCTTCCGCAATGCCCTGACGCGCTCGATCAATCAGTACGCCAAATCGAACAGCCTGCTCAAGGACAAGGACCCGCAGATCACCGGTGACGACGTTCGCGAAGGCGTGGCTGCGGTCATTTCGGTCAAGCACACCGATCCCAAGTTCGAGTCGCAGACCAAGGTCAAGCTGCTGTCCCCGGAAGTGGAAAGCATGGTCGGCTCCGCAACCTACGAGGGGTTGATGAACTATTTCGACGACAACCCCGGCGTCGCCAAAAAGATTGTCGAGAAGGGCCTGAATGCCGCACGGGCCCGCGAGGCGGCGCGCAAGGCGCGGGAAGCCGTGCGCAAGACATCGCTTTCCGGCGGTGGGCTGCCCGGCAAGCTGGCCGACTGCTCCGACCGCGACCCGGTCAACACCGAACTGTACATCGTCGAGGGCGACTCGGCAGGCGGGTCGGCCAAGCAGGGACGCGACCGCAAATTCCAGGCGATCCTTCCCATCCGCGGCAAGCTCATCAATGTTGAGAAGGCGCGCCTCGACAAGGTGCTGCAAAACAACGAAATCCGCACCATGATCACCGCCATCGGCACCGGCATTGGGGCCGGAGAGGGCGAGGGGGCGTTCAACATCGAGCGCCTGCGTTACCACAAGATCATCATCATGACGGACGCCGATGTGGATGGTTCACACATCCGCACCCTTCTGCTCACTTTCTTCTACCGGCAGATGACCCAACTGGTGCGCGACGGGTACGTCTACATCGCCCAGCCGCCGCTGTATTCCGTAACCCGCAAAAAGCGGACGGACTACGTCGAGGATGACGCTCAATTGAACCGGATTTTGCTGCAGAGCGGCACCGAGGAGGTCCGGCTCAAGAACCTGACCGACGGACGCGAGGTCCCGGCCAAGCAGTTGGAGGAAATTCTCGGCCTGCTCGAGACCCTCGACAAGCATGCCACCTACATTCAGCGCATCGGCGGGGATTTTTCCCAGTATGTGGAGAAGCGCGCCGCAGACGGTTCCCTACCCCTGCACCTGGTGAAGTCCCGGGAGGGAAATCACGAGTCGATCCATTACTTCGTCACCAACGAGGCCTTTGAGGAGTTCAAGGCCCAGAATCTGGATGTGCTCGGGGACGCCGAGACCCGGGAAAAATTTGAGAAGAAGGGGGTCATCCGGCGCGCCAAACACCACGACCTCCATTTGGAGAACAAGGCCATCGGCGAATTGCTGGGCCGGCTCGCCAAGAAGGGCCTGGCCGTGGAGCACTACTCGGCACAGGACCAGCCCCTCTTTGAACTCATCACCGGCGAGGGTGAAAAGTCCGTCGCCACTCCGCTGTTCTCCATTCCCGAGATCCTCTCGGCGGTGAAGGCCGTGGGGAAGAAGGGCATCCAGCACATCACCCGTTTCAAAGGACTGGGTGAAATGGACGCCAAGGAACTCTTCGAGACCACGATGGACCCCAAGAAGCGCAAGCTCCTCCGCATTGATCTCACCGACGCTGTCGAGGCTGAGGCCATGTTCACCCGACTGATGGGCGACGAGGTCGAGCCCCGCCGTCAGTTTATCGAGGACAACGCGCTGAACGTCCGAAATCTGGATGTCTGATCGCCCCTGAGCCGAACGCTGAACGCCTTTCTCTGATCCATGTCCGACGAACTTCCCCCGATTTCTCCGGCGCCTGCGCCCTCCGGCGGCGCCTATGCCAGCGGAGAAAAGATCGCCAAAATCAACGTCGCCGAGGAGATCAAGTCGTCCTTCCTGGACTACTCGATGTCGGTGATCATCTCGCGCGCCCTGCCGGACGTCCGGGATGGTCTGAAGCCGTCGCAGCGCCGCATCCTGTACGCGATGCACGAGCTGTCCCTGTTCCCGGGACGCAAACCCTACAAGTGCGCGAAGATCTGCGGCGACACCTCCGGCAACTACCATCCCCACGGCGAGGCGGTGATCTATCCCACCCTCGTCCACATGGCCCAGCCCTGGGCGATGCGGGAGCGCCTGATCGAGGGCAAGGGCAACTTCGGATCGGTGGAGAACGATCCTCCGGCGGCCATGCGGTATACCGAGGCCCGGCTCACGCACCTCGGGGCGGCGCTCATGCAGGACATGGACAAGGACACCGTCGACTTTGTCCCGAACTACGACGAGCGGATGACGGAGCCGAAGGTGTTCCCCGCAGCGTTTCCTAACCTGATCGTCAACGGCGGCACGGGCATCGCCGTCGGCATGGCCACCAACATGGCCCCCCATAATCTGGCGGAGGTCATCGACGGCATCTCCGCCCAGATTGACAAACCCGAGATCACCAACGCGCAACTGCAGAAGTTCATCAAGGGTCCGGACTTCCCCACCGGCGGCATCATCTGCGGCGTTGAGGGGATCAAGAACTACTTCGAGACCGGCCGCGGCAGCATCAAGTTGCGGGGCAAGGTCGGCATCGAACAGATGAAGGGCAACCGTGAGCAATTGGTCATCACGGAAATCCCCTACAATGTGAACCGTGCGGCGCTTGAGGAGCAGATTGCCGACCTGGTGAACAACAAGATCGTCACCGACATCAGCGGGGTCCGCAACGAGTCCGACGAGAACTGCCGCCTGGTCATCGAGCTCAAGCGGGATGCGATCCCCAAGGTCGTCATCAACAACCTCTTCAAGCACACCCAGCTGGAGGTGAGCTTCAGTGTCAATGCCCTGGCCATCGACCACGGCAAGCCGAAGACGCTGACCATGCGGGAGATGATCGCCGCGTACATCGATCATCGCCGCGAAGTGGTGCTCCGGCGCACCCGCTTTGAGCTGAAGAAGGCCGAGGAACGCGCCGAACTGCTGGAGGGCTACATCTGCGCCCTCAACAATCTCGACGAGTTCATCCGCATCATCCGGGGTTCGAAGAACCGCGACGAGGCGAAGGTGAAGCTGCTGGCCTTCGAATGGACCCGCGCGCAGGTGGAGCGCTGGGGCATTCTCATCCGCAGCGACGAGCGCCTTTCTGCCGCCGGGCGCTACGGCCTCACCGAACGCCAGGTGGACGCCATCCTGGAACTGCGTCTGTACCAGCTCACCGGACTGGAGATCGACAAGGTCCGCGCCGAATACGCCGAGCTGGTCGAAAAAATCAAAGACCTGCTCGATATTCTCGCCCGCGAATCGCGGGTGATGTCCATCATCAAAAAGGAGCTCAAGGACATCAAGGACAAGCACGGCAATCCGCGCCGCACGGACATCGTTCCGGACGAGGGTGAAATTGCCATTGAGGACCTCATCGCCAACGAGGGCGTGATCGTCACCCTCACCCACAATGGCCTCATCAAGCGCACCAATGTCTCCAGCTACCGCGCCCAGCGCCGCGGCGGCAAGGGAGTCATCGGCATGGCCACCCGCGAGGCGGAGAAGCCGGAGGATGAGGATTTCATCCAGCATCTCTTTACCTGCAGCACGCACGACTACCTCATGTTCTTCACGACGCTCGGACGCGTCTACGTGGAGCGCGTGCACGAGATTCCCGACATGGGCCGGGCCTCCAAGGGACGCTCCATCGCCAACCTGCTCGAACTGCGGGCGGACGAGAAGATCCAGACCCTGGTCCGCATCGTGGCCACCTACGGTGCCAACAAGGAGGACCAGACCTGGCAGCAGAACCACGAACTGTTCTTCGTCACCCGCCAGGGAACCATCAAGCGCACCGCCCTCAGCGACTTCCAGAACGTCCGCAAGGGCGGCATCATCGCCATTACCCTGGAGCCCGGTGACAATCTGGTGGAGGTGCGGCTGACCACCGGCCAGAATGAAATCGTGCTGATCACCCGCGAGGGCATGAGCATCCGGTTTAATGAGGATCAGGTCCGCTCCATGGGACGCAATGCGGCCGGGGTCAAGGGCATCGATCTCGAAAAGTCGGACGCCATCGTCGCCTGCGCCCTGGTCGATGCCGATTCACGTCTTCTGGTGGCCGGAGAAAATGGCATCGGCAAGCGGACGAGTTTCGAGGAGTACCGCCTCCAAAGCCGCGGCGGCAAGGGAATCATCACCATGAAGACCGGCGAGAAGACCGGGAAGGTCATCGGCGCCCTGACCGTTCGCGACACCGATGAACTCATGCTCATCACCGTGGGGGGCCAAATGGTGCGCATCCCCGTCTTGGGAATCCGC
Source organism: Verrucomicrobiota bacterium (assembly GCA_039796255.1). Classification (GTDB taxonomy): domain Bacteria; phylum Verrucomicrobiota; class Verrucomicrobiia; order Limisphaerales; family UBA9464; genus UBA9464. Next base: position 4,389 of record JBDKKE010000467.1, read on the forward strand.
GAGGCTGGCCGGAACACCCAGGGGGTGAAACTGATCGATC
>JBDKKE010000468.1:0-17115 GCA_039796255.1 Verrucomicrobiota bacterium
GCCAGCGGGTTGAGGGTGCGTCGGTGGTGGGCCTGCGGCGCATCCCCGCAGAGGGCTGTAACGGCCGAGCCAACGCCGGCCACCGGCAAAAGACCCGCCGCCCGGAGGGTTTTCGCGGAAACGGCCCGCTGACTTCGTTGCTCGTCGGTCACCGACCTCTGCGGGTATGCTCCCTCCTCGCGCCGGCATCCCGCCGAAGCTGGAATGCGAAGCCGGATCGCCATCGGGCCGTTTCCGCGAAAACAGGACCCTTCTGAGTTTTCGGACAGGCTCTGAACGGGCGCAATTTCTGTGGAGCCCTGCACGGGTGGCGGCGTTATTCTCACCCCGTTGATAGGAATCCGACCCACTGCACCATGAGTTCTCCCCTTTCCTCGTTCGGCACCGTCCCGTCCACCAACCCGCACCTGCTGGCCTGGGTGCGGGACACGGTGGGCATCACCCAGCCTGACCGGGTATTCTGGTGCGACGGATCCCTGGAGGAACGGGAAGCGCTGTACGCCGCCGCGGTTGCGGAGGGCGTCCTCATCCCGTTGAACCAGGAGAAGCTCCCCGGCTGTTACTACCATCGGTCCCATCCCAACGATGTCGCCCGGGTGGAGCAGTGCACCTACATCTGCACGGAGGCGGAGGTGGATGCGGGGCCGACCAACAACTGGTCGGAACCCCGCGCCATGCGGGAGAAGCTGCTGGGGCTGGCCCGAGGATCGATGAAGGGGCGGATCCTGTATGTCGTTCCCTACCTGATGGGGCCCGCAGGCTCCCCGCTGAGCAAGGTGGGGGTGGAGATCACCGACTCGATCTATGTGGTGCTCAACATGCGGATCATGACCCGCATGGGACGTGTCGCCCTGGAGGCGCTGGGAGAGTCAGCGGATTTCAATCGCGGGCTTCATTGTCTGCTGAACCTGGATCCGGCCCACCGGTACATCTCCCACTTTCCGGAAAGGAACGAAGTCATTTCGGTGGGGTCCGGATACGGCGGAAATGCGCTGCTGGGAAAGAAGTGCCTGGCGTTGCGAATTGCCTCCTGGCTCGGACGACAGGAGGGTTGGATGGCTGAACACATGCTCATTCTGGGCGTGGAGGCCCCCTCCGGAGAAAAGACCTTTGTCGCAGCGGCGTTTCCCAGCCAGTGCGGGAAGACCAACTTTGCCATGATGGTTCCGCCGGCCCGTTTTGCGGGGTGGAAGGTGTGGACGGTCGGCGATGACATCGCCTGGATGAAGCCGGGAGCGAACGGCCGGTTATACGCCATCAATCCTGAGGCGGGCTACTTCGGGGTCGCTCCGGGGACCAACGCGAGGACCAATCCCAACGCGATGAAGTCCATCCAACGCGACACGATTTACACCAACGTGGCGCTGAAGCCGGATGGCACTGTCTGGTGGGAGGGACACGACGATCCGCCCCCGGCGGAATGCCTGGACTGGAAGGGGCAGCCCTGGACGCCGAAGTCCCCGGAGAAGGCGGCTCACGCCAATTCCCGGTTCACCGCACCGATGCGCAATAATCCGATGCTGGCGCCGGAGGCGGATTCCCCGCAGGGAGTGCCGATTGACGCACTGATCTTTGGCGGTCGCCGGCCCACCACGGTGCCACTCGTCTTTCAGGCCTTTAACTGGAGCCACGGCGTCTATCTGGGAGCCACCATGGGTAGCGAGACCACGGCGGCGGCGGCCGGGACGGTCGGTCAGGTGCGGCGCGATCCGATGGCCATGCTGCCCTTCTGCGGATACAACATGGGCCGCTACTTTCGTCACTGGCTGGACATGCGGAAACGGATGAAGTTTCCGCCGCGCGTGTTCCATGTGAACTGGTTTCGTCGCGACGAAGGGGGGAAGTTCCTCTGGCCTGGCTACGGCGAGAACATGCGGGTCCTGAAGTGGATCATCGACCGCTGCCGCGGTCGCGCCGCCGCCAGCGAGACCGCGCTGGGCTGGGTTCCGCATTGGGAGGATTTCGATACGGAGGATCTTCCCGACTTCACGCCGGAGAAGTTTGACCAGCTTCAGGCGATGAATCCGGATGAATGGCGACGCGAGATTCTCCAGCAGGACGAACTGTTCATGAACATCTACCAGTTCCTGCCCAAGGAAATGATCTTTCAGCGGGAACTCCTGGTGGCCCGCCTCTGATTCAGCGCTGCCGCGCCTGCCGACACCTCGTCGGTCATCGGTCGTCAGGCGTCACTTGACTCCCAGTCGGACGAGTTGGTCCCGGTAGGTGCGGCTGAGGGTGAGACGGGTTCCGTCGCGCAGCGTCAGATTGTACTCTCCGTGGAACAGCGGTTGCAGTTCCTTCACCCGGTCCGCGTTGACAATGACGGTGCGGCTGATGCGGATGAACCGGTCGGACGGGAGCCGCTGTTCCATGGCGGTGAGGGTCTCGCGGATCAGGTGGGCCTGGGGACCGACGTGGAGTTCGACATAGTTGTCGGCGGAACCCACCCAGTCGACGTCCACTATGGGGATGAACATGACCCTTCCGCCGGTTTTGACCGGGATGCGTTCGGCAGCGGCGGCCACCTTGGGCTGCAGTTGGGCCAGCAAGCCGGTCAGTCGGTGGGTCAGGTCGTCGGGCCGGTTGGAACGGAGTCGGTCCAGCGCCCGTTGCAGTGCGACGCGAAACCGGTTTCGGTCAAACGGCTTCAACAGATAGTCCACCGCATGCACGTCGAAGGCCTGCAGGGCAAACTCGTTATGGGCGGTGACAAACACCACCGCCGGCGGCGGATTTCCAGAAAGGCGCTCCAGCACCCCGAATCCGGTGCATCCGGGCATTTGGATGTCCAGAAAGACCAGGTCCGGCTGAAGGTCCTGGATGCGCAAGATGGCCTCCTCACCGTTGGTGGCCTCGCCGACATGCATGACGTCGCTCTCCATCGAGAGAAACGTCCGAAGACGCTCCCGCCCGAGCGGTTCATCGTCCACGGTCAGGACCCGGACGTTCTGGGCTGGCGAAACCATTCGCTGTGAAGGTAGCCACCTATCGGGATTTTTCCACCATCCGCGTGCGTCTGGTCCGGATTTTGCCAAAAACACGCCGGGGTCGGACTGCGGGCTTCTGCGAGCCCTGTCGCCGCCACGCCCACGCGGTGGACGGGAATCCGGTCCGCCTGGATTCCAAGTTCGACGTCCCCGCCCGTCCCGTGTACCTCCACCGGCATCCATGGCTCACCGATTCATCACCACTGCTGAGGCACTGAAGGAGGACTACAAGGGGCGCACCAATTACTGGCTGGCGCGGCCGGAAATCGCCGATGCCCGGGACCTTCAGTTGTGCCGCGCTGTCATTCCGCCCGGCGAGGGACACCCGTTCCATACGCATCCGGAGTTGGAGGAGATTATCTATGTGCTCGAAGGAGAGGTGGAACAATGGGTGGAGCGAGAATTCCGGATCCTGCGCCCGGGCGAGGTGGCGCACATTCCGCGCGCCATGGTCCATGCCACCTTCAATGCGGGGAAACAGGACGCCGTCATCCTCGCCATCCTGTCGCCGGCATCCTGCGCTGGACCGTTTGCCGTGGACGTCAGCGGCGAGGAGCCCTGGAAGTCCCTGCGCCCGGCGTCCGGGCATTGATTTCGGCGGCGGGGAAGGGGCATGATTTTGCCCTACCATGGCGGCTGCTTCCGACCCCATCGCGCTCCGCCGCTTCGTGACCCTTGCGGAGCGGATTGCCGAGCCCACGACCTTCACCCTCAACGAGTGGATGTGCCGTCCCGACGTGGTTCCCTGTCGGGAGTTGTTGCTGGTGCGGGCGACCATGGAACCCGGGAACAGTCATCCGTTTCACCGACATCCCACCCGGGAAGAGATCATCTACGTGATTTCGGGCCGGGCCGAGCAGTGGTGCGGGGAGCAGCACCGTATCCTGGGACCGGGGGAAATGGTGCTCATTCCCCGGGGGGAGGTGCATGGCACCTACAATCCGTTCTCCGAACCGCTGGTCTTTCTCGCAATCCTCAGTCCTGCCGAGGCGGACGGACCCGCGGTCGTCGACGTTTCATCGGATCCACCCTGGCACGGGATGCGTGAGCGCCGGAGTGTGGCGCTCCCCTGAGGCTTCTGGCCGCTGCAGAAATGGGGCTTGCGGTAGGAAATTGGCGGGAGAATTCTTGGCACGAATCTTAGCCGGACTTTCTCCAAACCACTTTTGCACCATGGGACGGATCTACAACAACATCGTCGAGACGGTCGGCCACACGCCGCTCGTTCGCCTGAATCGCATTCCCGCCAGCGCCGGGATCGACCCTTCGACCTCCATTCTGCTGAAGTGCGAATTCTTCAATCCGCTGGGCAGCGTCAAGGATCGGATTGGAATGGCGATGATCGAGGACGCCGAGAAGCGGGGCATTCTTAACACCCAGACCGTCATCATCGAGCCGACCTCCGGCAATACCGGCATCGCTCTGGCGTTCGTCGCCGCGGCCAAGGGGTACAAGCTGATCCTCACCATGCCGGAGACCATGTCCCTGGAGCGTCGCGTGCTTCTGGCCATGCTCGGCGCCAAGTTGGTGCTGACCCCGGGGGCGGAGGGCATGCGCGGGGCCATTGCCCGCGCTGAACAGTTGGCGAAGGAGACCCCGAATTCCTGGATTCCCCAGCAGTTCGAGAACCCGGCCAATCCCGCCATCCACGGCAAGACCACCGCCGAGGAAATCTGGGCGGATACCGATGGATTGGTGGATATCTTTGTCTCCGCCGTCGGAACCGGCGGGACCATCACCGGCTGTTACGAGGTGATCAAGGCCCGCAAGCCGAGCTTCACTGCCGTCGCGGTCGAACCCAAGGATTCCCCCGTCATTTCGCAGACGCTTCGGGGAGATCCGGTGAAACCCGGTCCGCACAAGATTCAGGGCACCGGCGCCGGATTTGTCCCCAAGAACCTGCATCTCATGGGGGCGAACGGAGAACCTCAGATCACAGAAACCGTCCAGGTGAACAACGACGACGCCTTTGCCATGGCGCGTCGGTTGGCCAAGGAGGAGGGGTTGCTGGTGGGGATCTCGTCGGGTGCCAACGTGTGGGCGGCCATCGAGTTGGCCAAGCGTCCGGAGAATCTCGGCAAGACCCTGGTGACCATCGCCTGTTCGACCGGAGAGCGCTACCTCTCGACGGCCCTGGCCGCTGAAGCGCGCGCAGAGGTTGGAGGCTGAGTGCTGGCTCGCAGGTCGGCAGGTCGGCAGGTCGGCAGGTCGGCAGGGGAGCGGGCCCGCTGGCCTGCCCACCTGCTCAATTGCTGGCTTTCCCTCCCGCCGGACTTCCCGCTTTGCGGAACGGGCTCTCTGCCTATACTGACCCGGCCATGAATGCCGTTCAGTCCGTCACCCTCAGTCGCGATTGCGATGCCGTGCAGATCCCCGCCGGCAACATTGTCACCCTTCCCGCCGGCACCGAGGTGGACATCACGCAGACATTGGGCGGTTCGTATACCGTCCATGCCATGGGTGGATTGTTCCGATTGGGGCCCAAGGATGCCGATGCCCTCGGACTGACACCCGAAACCGCGGCGGCCGCAGTGCCGTCCGGAGCCAGTGGCGATCTGGTGAACGAGGAGATGGTTTGGGAGACTCTGCGGACCTGCTACGACCCGGAGATTCCGGTAAACATCGTGGATCTGGGGTTGGTTTACGACATGGGGATCGAGGACTTGCCGTCCAAGAACAAAAAGGTCTTCGTGAAAATGACCCTGACGGCGCCCGGATGCGGCATGGGGGCAACCATTGCCGGCGATGCCCAGCAGAAGATCCTCATGCTTCCTGGCGTCGAGGACGCCTCGGTGGAGATCGTCTGGGATCCCGCCTGGCACCAGAGCATGATCACTCCGCAGGGCCGTCGAATGCTGGGAATCGAGTGATCGCCGGACGTCGCCGGGCAGAAATGCCTTGCGTCACCCGTCGCCAATCCTCAATTTCCGCCCGGTTTTTGGGCGCGGTTAGCTCAGTGGTAGAGCACTACCTTGACACGGTAGGGGTCGCAGGTTCGAACCCTGCATCGCGCACCATGCTTCCTCCCGCAGTCTCCCCGACGGAGGCGTTCCCGCATCACGGTCCCGTGTGGACGTCACCCTCATCGCCCCGCAGCAGGACCATTCCGGGAGGAGAGCACGATTCCACGCGCAGGTTCGGAGACCCTGGACGACTGTTGATTCTGCGGGTGCTCTGGATCGTTCTGGCGCTCCTCGGTGCCAGTTCCTCCGGGAATTCCGCCGCGCCTCTGGAAGGTTTGCCGGAGACTGCACCCCGACTTCTTTTGGAACCGGATCGGGCACTGGGGGAGGGGCCCGTGGAAGTGCGGGTGGTGAGTCAACCGCCCGGCGCTCGCATCCGTTTCACGACGGATGGGTCCGAGCCATCGCTCCGCAACGGACAGGATTACCCGGCCCCCTGGTCGATTTCCCAGACGACGATTCTCAAGGTGGCCGCGTTTTCGAACGGGGTCGCTGTCACCCGGACTTCAACGCACAGCTACCTGCTCCTGGACGGCATTCTCAATCAATCCCCACGTCCGGTGGGAGTCCCTCATGGCGACTCGGCGTGGGAAGGCGAGCCTTCCCAATACGGAATGGATCCGAGAGTGGTGAGCGATCCACGGTATCAACCCCGCATGAAGGCCGCGCTCCGCGCCTTGCCGACACTGTCGCTGGTCTGTGCGCCGAAGGACCTTTTCGGCCGCGATCAGGGGTTGTACCTGAACACCCAGGAACGCGGTGCTGAATGGGAGCGGCGCTGCTCCCTGGAATGGATCGAGACCAATGGCGTCAGCGGTTTCCAGATCGATTGCGGATTTCAGATGCAGGGCAATACGGGGCGTCGTCCGGACAAAACCCCCAAGCATTCCTTTCGGGTGATGTTCAAGAAAGCGTATGGCCCGACCAAGCTCCGCTACCCCGTGTTTCCCGACTCGGTCGTGACCCGTTTCGACAGCCTGGTATTGAGGGCGGACTACAACAATGCCTGGACCCACTGGAAGCCGGAGGACAACGAGCGGGCGCAACGCATCCGGGACTCCTGGTTGAAGGATTCGCATCGGGCCATGGGATACCTGGCGGGTCACAACCGCTATGTGCACCTCTATTTGAACGGTCTCTACTGGGGCATTTACGATGTCGCTGAACGACCCGATGCCAGCTTCGCGGCGGCGTATCTGGGCGGTGACCGGGAGGACTACGATGTGCTGGACGATTCCGGGCTCAAGAGCGGCGCCGCGGAGTCCGTTCAGGAGTTTCGCAGGCTGGCCCGGGCCCGCCAGCCCCTGAGCCTGGAACAGGCCGGGCAGCAGATCGACTGGGTGCACTACATGGATTACCTGCTGCTGAACTTCTATGCGGGGAATCAGGATTGGGGTGAGTATCAGAACTGGTATGTCATCCGGCGACGCGGCCCGGATCCACGGTTCCGTCACTATGTCTGGGATGGTGAGATCACGCTCCAGTCGCTCGCGGACGACGTGGTCAATGATCCCGACCGTCCTCCCATGGCGCTGGCGCAGCATTGGGCCCGAGATCCCGAGTATCGCCTGGCCTTTGCGGATCGTGTCCAGAAGCACTGCTTTGGCGCCGGCGCGCTCACGCCGGAAGCCAGTGCCGCCCGCTGGCGGCAACGGTCCCATGAACTGGAACTCCCGCTGCTCGCAGAATCCGCGCGCTGGGGCTACTGCCGTCGAGACCCTCCCTTCACCATCGAGGATTGGCATCGCGAGAGGGATCGCTTGCTCGGGGGGTACTTCCCCAGACGGACCCAGGTCCTCCTCCGGCAGCTGCGGAGCGCAGGGTTGTACCCCAAGGTGGGCGCTCCGGAGTTCAAAGTGGTTCCGATCGCAGGCAATTCCTCAAAGAGCCAGGTGACCTTTGCGCCGGCACCGATTGCCGGAACTGTCCTCTACGTGACTCAGGACGGCACGGATCCACGGATTCCGGGCAAAGGCGAGCCGGCCCCGGGCGCTCAGGTTTGCGGTGGTGAGTTGACGGTGACGCCCCCCATCACCGTCAAGGCCAGGGCCCGGACTGGAAACGAGTGGAGCGCGTTGGTGGTGGTGGAAGTGCCGGTGGCTCCCCAGTGACAGGCTCTAAACGGGCGGGCCATTGTCCGGTCGTTTGGAAGCCGCTGGCCAGGCCCTGAAAGAAAGAGGCGACTGCCAGGAGCTTGGGAATCTTGGGGAAGGAACAGCGTGGAACCGGAATTCAGATTCCGGCCAGCCGCGTGTCGGCATCGCCGAAGCGGTCCAGCGTCACGCCCATCTTGTCCATCAGGGAAAGATAGAGGCTGCAGACCTTCCGGTTCTCGTCGCCCCGGTCGAGGTAGTTGAGCACACGCCCGGTCTGCAAGGCGCCTCCCAGGCCGCCGACGGTCAGCAGAGGCAGGCGCGTGCTGTCGTGCCGGTTGCCGGACCACATGTTCGACAGCAGCAGGAGGCAGGAGTTGTCCAGCACTGTGCCGTCGCCCTCGGGCATGGCCTCCAGGCGGCTGGCGAGATACGCGAGCTGACTGCAGTAGAAGCGCGTGATCCGCTCATAGTCGTCGGATAGATCGTCATGCGAGGCGGAGTGGTGCGAACTGCGAACATTGAGGAATGGATAGAACAGACCGGAGAGATCGCGGCAGAGCAGGAGCGAGACGACCCGTGTCTTGTCGGTCTGGAAGGCGAGCGCGGTGATGTCGCACATCAATCGCATGTGTTCCCGGATATCCTCGGGCAACCCATTGTCGGGACGTTTCATCAGGGCCACCGGCACGCTCTTGCCCCGGCCGTTCTCCTCGGCCCGGGCCTGGTCCCCGCGCATCCGATCGATGCGCTTTTCCACTTCGCGGACGCTGGTCAGATATTCGTCCAACTTGGCCTTGTCGCTGGCACTGACCCTGCGCCCCAGGCTGGCGGTGTCCTCCTTCACCCGGTCCAGGATACTCTGCGCGCGCCGGCTGCCGCGGTTCTCGAACAGACTGTCGAAGGCCAATGACGGATAAACCTCCATCGGCACCGGGGAATCCGCACTCTGCCACGAGATGTGCGAACTGTAGGCCATCGAGAAGTTCGTCTCGTGGTATCCGGTGATGGGCTGCTCGCAGCCGAGGACCATGCTCGGCTGAACGGCGTCCTGTCCCAGGCGGTTCGCCAACACCTGGTCCATGCTGATTCCGCCCTGGAGGACGGCGCCCTTCTTCAGCGGCATTCCGGAGAGCAGGTTGCCCGTCTGGCCTGGATGAATGCCCACACCAACCGCCGACCGGTTGAAAAGACCGTCGATGAGGTTCATCTTGGCCTTCAGCGGTTCCATGGGCTGGAGGCTCCGGCTCAGCTCCATGTCCGCCCCCGAGCCTTTGGCATGCCAGTGGTTGCCGTTCACCCCGTTGCCCCAGAAAAGGGCGGCGAAGCGCTTGGGCAGGGGCGCTGGTTCTCCGGCCTTCATCGGCTCCACGCCCCAGGCCGGAAGTGACTCCATCCAGGGCAGCGCCATCGTGACGCCGGCGCCACGGAGAAAGGTGCGTCGCGAATGACGGAAACGACGGGCGGCGGGGGAGTTCTCGTTGGGATCGCGCATGGGGTCTTATTGGCTTGCGAGGTCGCCGGGATCTCGTTTGTTCAGAAACTGCGGACTGGTGACGATGGTTTGCACGAGGCTGCCGAATCTCTGCCCGTCGGCCGCGAGCCTGGACCGCATGTCACGCACGGTGATCTCATCGGACAGGATCAGGCTTCGGCCGAGTGCATAACTGAGAAGTTTGCGGCACAGATTGTCGAGGAAGTCCTCCTGCCGGTGCGCGTGGATATAGGCGCGCAGGCCCTCGACGCCACGGCCCTCGCTTCCGTCAGGAAACGCCGCCTGCGTGTCCACGGGATGTCCTCCCAGGTCCAGGGTTCGCAATTCGCCGACGGGACCGAAGCCTTCGAACACCAGCCCGAGCGAATCAAACCGCTGGTGACAGGACGCGCATGCCGGGTCGGCGCGGTGCCGGGCCAACGTTTCGCGGAGGGTGAACTCACCCAGCTTGGCCTCATCGGACGGCAGTTCCGGAACGGCGGCGGGTGGCGGCGGAATGCGCTCGCCGAGAATGCGGCGGGCAACCCAGTTCCCACGCTTTACCGGACTGGTCCGCAGTCCAGGCGAGTTTGCGGTAAGGAACACGGACATGGGCAGCAGCCCGCCGCGTCCGACCGAGTGGGCGGCATCGATGCGCACCCATTGATGGGAGCCGATGGGCAGATTCGTCAGGCCATAGTGTTTTCCCAGCACCGGATTGACGAACGTGTAGGGGGCATCGAGGAACACTTGCACGGACCGGTTGGCCTGTACGACGTCCTGGATGAATCGGACGGGCTCTTCGTACATGGCCTGACGCAGCGCGTCGTCAAACGCGGGGAAACGGACGCGATCCACCGCGTTGTGTTCCTCGAAGCGTCGAAAATCGAGCCAATGGCCGCCGAACTCAACGGCGAGTCCGCGGACGCGGTCATCCGCCAACATCCGGCGCGCCTGTGCGGCCATGACCTTGGGCCGATGCAGGTCGCCCGCGGCGGCCCGGGCCAGCAAGGTTTCGTCCGGTGCGCTGGACCACAGGAAGTAACTCAGGCGGCTGGCCAGGGCGTAGTCGGAAAGCGGCAGAGAACCACCCGGCGCGGACGCCTTCACCTGGGGGGAACGGGAGGCTTGGGATCCGGTCATCGACTTTGCTTTGCCCGCCGCTTCCACGAGATCGATGCGATAGCAGAAGTTTGGCGACATGAGCACGCTCGCGAGGCAGTCGCGGACGGCGTCATCGTGGGTCAGCCCGTCCTGTTCGCGGAGGTTCCGGTAGAACCCAAGCAAGTCCTCGCGCTCGCTGGCGGCGAGGGGGCGGCGGTAGGCTTTCTGCGCAAACTCAGCCAGTGCCTCCAGGTGCTGCGGTTCCGCCTGACGTTCCAGTGCTTCAATCCGGCGAATCTCCATCCCCACGCGTTCGAAGTGCTCGTGGATGGCCGCGAGGACCGTTTCGCTGGCGCCGGTCCGTTTCGCCTTGGCGAAGTAAAGCTCCGCGAGCTTCTTCACCTTGGCTTCGGTCGTGCAGTCCTTGTCCTCCGCTCGCGCGAAATCGAACTCGGCGTCGCTGAGGAAACGCGAATCGGTGCGCTCAAAATATACCGTGCTCTGGTGCATTCGTTGCGGCACCGACGCGATCACGTTGAACTCATCCCACAACCGGTCCAGCTCGCGCCGGCCTTGGTCGTCCAGGATCATCTCATACAGCGGACCGTCGTCGCGGAAATAGCCGGTCTGGTTGTGCAGCCCAGCACTCAAAAGCCGTCCGACGTTTCCGTTGGCCTTCTCCTCCTCGGGATCGACAAACGTGCGACCCCGTTCTTTCACGTAGAAGGCGTCCGGAAAGACGGATGCAAATCGGGCAAAGGCCGCCTCATACCTGGCGCGCTCCACGGGATCAGAAGGCACGGTCAGGTTCTCGTCCGCTTCCGGCGTCTTCTTCTTCACCTTGACCTGATTGTAGCTCGCCGCCTTGTTCTGGCTGTCCGGGCGCGGTGCCACGACGCCGTCGATCTGCAGGGACTTTGGATCGTATTTCCGCCGGTTCGCCGCCCATTGCCGGTTCTTCCACAGGACCAGCGCCTGCGCGCTCGGATTCAGACCGGGGGCCGACAGATTGGGGACCTCAGGACGGATCTTCTCCCGTACCGTGACCACGAAATCCCTCATGGCCTCGCAGTCGGGCCGGACATTCACCAGAACTTTGCCCCTCTTGGGGGTGGGGAGCGCCCGCCACAACGTTTGCAGCCGGGCGATCGGTCCGACTTCATCCCTGGCGTTCAAGGTCTCCCAGAGGGTAGCCAGATACTTCGGGCTGATCTTCGCCTCCGCCGCGACCTCGGAAAGGCGGGCGCGCGCGCGGCCCAGCGCGGCGCGATTCTCGTAGCGCCAAGCCGCTTCGAAATAGTCAGCGAGGTCCGTGGGCTGGCGTTCGTAAAACTCCACAACGCGAAGAGTTCCATACTTGTCGCGGTCCGTGTGAACCATCATGGGGTGGTCCGCGAAAGCGATCCCATCCAGCGTCAATACCGCGTGCTGGCTTACCTCCCGCGCCGCCCCCAGGTACTTCTTCAGCAGAGCCGGCGACATCGACAACGATTCCCCGGAGTTATCAAAGCCCTCCTGATTGGCGGGATCGACTGGAAATTCCCGCGTTGGGTGAAGGTCCACGCCCGTCAGGTCGCGGATGGAGTAGTCATACTCCGCATTGCTCAGTCGCCGCGCCAGCACCGGTCCTGGATCACCCGCATTCCGTTTTGCTTCGTGATTCCGAAGCGCCTGCACCCAGGCGACAACCTCTCGATTCTGGGCTGGGGTCGGATGCTGCTTCGCCTTCCTGGGAGGCATATCTCCCGCCTCGAGTCTCTCCAGGACCAGTTCCCAGCGTTGGAGATCCCGAGCCACGCTATCCGCGCCGGAGTAGGGACTGAGGTCGAGGTCGCCCTTGGGCTTCTCCTGGCCATGGCAGTCCAGGCAGTAGGTATCGATGAAGGGCCGCACCGTGCCCACGAAGCGCCGCTCCAGGCCGCGCCCGACCGTGTCGGCTGCCATCGCCGTCAGCGGGTGAACCACCGCAAGCAGCATCAGAATCAAGATCAGGGCGCGCGAGAACATCAGGTCGTTGTTCGAGTATGGGCCTTGATCTCAGCGCGGTCACGCCCAAGGACGGCTTTGAGCTGCTCCACGCCGGGCAATTGAGTGAAGTGGCGGGAGAGGTGGAGCTTCTCGTCCCTATCAGCCGTGGCAAGTTCCACCTGCGCACCGTCATTGTAGATGAAGGTCAGTTGCCCAATCGGATCCTGTAGAACCTGCCTTCTCCAAACGCGGTCTCCGGGTCCGGTAGAGTGATCACGGATGCCGCCTCCCGAGCGGTCGCCGTGACGACGGAACTCCAGATATCCTCGGATTCGAGCTCGGTCCGCAGTTCGATGGTGTAGGTTTTTCCTGGAACGCTCGTCCACAGGATGGAAACCGATCCGGCGTCTGGATCGTGGATTACCGAAACAATTCGGAGCAGGGAAGCGGCGTCCTGAGGATCGGTTGCCAAGAGGGCCTCGGATCCATCCAAAAAGCTGTCATGATCCGAGTCCGGATCATTCGGTAGGGTCTGCAGCGTCAGTTCTTCGCCGTCGGAAAGGCCGTCGCCGTCGGAGTCCTGCACTCCCGCCTGGAGGAAGGCGATCACTTCACCGCGATCATGGTTGAAAGCCAGGGGACTGGATCGATGACTGCGAGTTTGGGCCTGGGCGCTCCTCCCACAGCTCGGATCACCGTCTTGGTCAGAAAATATCCGATCGCGAGAGTGTTATCCACGGGCGACCAGCGGAACTGGCTGGGCGAAGGTCCCTCGGACGTATAAACGACGAGGTATCCATCAATCCATGCCACCGTGGGAATACTCTCATGAACGACACGCGTATTTGCGGTGGACAGGTCCCTTACCTTGATCCGGCCTTCTGCTCCGAGGACGTATTGCATTTCCCCTCGCCGTGCCTTTGGCGCATCGCCCAGTCAATTGGCGCCATACGAGTCCACTGATGGATGCCGGACACCACCAGGGAGGACGCGGTTCCGGGTTTGAGCGGATTGACGGTGGTGCCCGCGCGCCGGAAGGAAATCACCCCAAAGCACTGAGGACTGCGCCCACCGCGATCAGGCTGAACATCGCGGCCGTCCAAGCCGGCAGCATGACGCCGAAGGCAGACTCCGCCCGGGAGAGCAGCCACATGAGCACCGCCGCGATGAGCACCACGACACCCGGCGGTATCTTCAGTTCAAGTGCACGCATCGGCTTTTTCTGGGAATGTTGGTAATGGTGGAAATTTAGCCTTTCAGGCTCCACGGAAGAGAACCGCTGCCGTTCCATGACGCTGCTGTCTTCCGGCGGTCCTGCAAAATCTGGAGAAGACGAATGGAATCCAGAGCTGGTGACCCTTCGCCGGGAATGCATGGCACGGGCGGTCTCGTCCTCTTGTGGGGCCTGGGCCTATTCCGCCGAGAACGTGAACAGAGTCGTTTCTTTCATCGGTTGACTCGGTCGGACCACGATGGAGGGGAATCCCGGATGATGGATCGAGTCCGGGTAGTGCTGTGTTTCGAGGCAAACCGCGGTGTGTCCCAAGTGGTTCCCCGTGTAGAGCTGGACCGCGGGTTGGGTGGTTCGGACTTCCATGATGCGGCCGCTTTTTGGTTCAACCAGACGAGCCGCCAGCTTCATGTCGTGGTCCTTGCCCAGAATGTAGTTATGGTCGTAGCCGTTCAGCTTTGGCTTCAACTGTTCGATGCGCTCTCCGATCCGGGTCGGATGGCTGAAATCCATGGGAGTGCCTTTGAGTGCCTGGATCTCCCCGGTGGGGATCAGATCGGCGTCGGTCGGCGTGTAGTGTTCCGACGGGATCGACAGGAGATTGTCCAGACAGCTCCCGCCTCCGGCCAGATTCCAATAGGCGTGGTTGGTGAGATTCACGATCGTGGGCTTGTCCGTCTCGGCCCAGTATTCCATCCGCAGTTCGTTGTTGTCGGTCAGCGCATAGACCACCGTCGTCTTCAGGTTGCCCGGGAATCCTTCCTCACCGTCCTTGCTGAGGTAGCCCAGCTTCACCGAGGATTCACCGTCCTTCATCGGGGCCTCCTCGACCGTCCACACCGATTGGGCAAACCCCCTGTTCCCACCGTGAATGGTGTTCTTTCCGTTGTTCGCGGGTAGCCGGTAGGTTGTTCCGTCCAGATCGAACTGGGCACCGCCGATGCGGTTGGCCACACGTCCAATGACGGCAGCGGCACCGTTGAAGCCCCGTTGGAATTTCTCCAGCGTGTCGGTGGTGAGGACGATGTTGGTCAGGCGCCCATTGCGGTCCGGGACGTGTAGTTCCTTGATGATCGCACCGTAGGTGATGATCTGGGCGCTCAGTCCCTTGGTGTTGCGCAGGGTGATCAACTTGACCACCGAGCCGTCCTGGGTGGTGCCAAAGTCGGCCTGCTCGACCCGCTTGAGGGTCTGGGCGTGGGCCTTTCCAAGAAGGGCGGAAGCCACCAGGGAAACTGCCGCCAGTCGTTGCAGAGTTGTGTTCATGATTGGAGTTCAGGGTTCGGTGGATGATGCGGGTCAGTCGGCCTTGATCTCGTTGAAGTGGGATTCACTGAAATCGAGCTGGTAGATCATGCCCTCAAAGCCGACCGCGTAGAGGCGGCCCGCCTCGTCCCGGCCAAAGGAGACGAGGCTTTGGGGAACGGTGCCGATCTCCCGGACCGTCTTCAGCACGCCGTTCTCCTGGGTCACGCCGAAGAGGCGTTTCGAGGTGTAGTCGCCGCAGAGATACACGCCGTAGAAGGACGACGCCTTGTCGCCGCGATAGACACAACCGCCGGTGATGGAGTTGCCGTATTTACGGCCATAGGCGAAGACCGGCGGCGTGAAGGTCCGGCCTCCCTGACGATACTGGTTGGAGAAGGGTTCAAATCCTTCGTGGACGCTCCATCCCAGGTTGTCGCCGCGTCGGACGAGGTCCACTTCCTCCACCCGGTCCTGTCCCACATCAGCCAGCCAGAGGTCGCCGTTCAGGGGATCGAAGCAGAAGCGCCACGGATTGCGCAGACCGGAGGCCCAGATCTCCGGCGGCACGCCGGCCTGGCCGATGAACGGGTTGTCCCTGGGAATGGCGTAGGCCCGGCCGTCTCCGCTGTGATCCACATCGATCCGCATCATCTTGCCGAGCAGCAGTTGCATGTTCTGCGCATGCCCGTTGGGGTCGTTGTGCGGACCAGTGTCGCCCATGGCAAAGTAGAGGAAACCGTCCGGACCGAATTGCAGGCAGCCACCGCTGTGGTCCTCAGCAACGCTCCTGATCCGGATCAGCCGCCGAGCCGGCCGGCCGGAGTCGCTCCGGAGGTCGGGAGTGAGCTGCTTCTCGACCACCACAGTGGCGACCGTGCCTTCCTCGAAAACCTGATACTTCAGGTAATACTTCAAGTTGTCGCGGCACTTTGGATGGAAGGCAAGATCGAGCAGTCCGTTCGGCCCACGTTCACTGAAAACCTCCAGGCTCAGATCGGCGAAGTCGGACTTTGTTTCCCCGGTTTCGGTTTTCTCCATCCGCCAGATCAGCCCCTTCTGGTGCAGCACCAGGAACGTGTTGGTCAGGCCGGGGATCTGGTGGAACGCGGTCAACCCCGTCTGGACGCGGCCGGGCGGCACCTTCAGCTCCTGGGTGAAGAACGGCCGGACGGATACCGGCTTGGCCAGCGCGGGGATATGGCGTGGCATCCCGTGATGGCCGGCCAGCGCGGAATCCGGCTGCTTCAGCGTGGTGAGATACTCCGTGAGATCGGCGAACTCCTGAAGGGACAATCCGGCCTGCAATCCCTCGGGCATGAGGGACACGGTGCTGCCCTCCTGGGACTCAGTCTCGTTCTGGGAGATGCTGACCAACACGCCGTCGCCGCCCATCAGTTGGAGGCCGGCTTCGTTCGCCTGCTTGAGCACGCCCTGCACGGTCCGCCCGTCCTTCGTCACCACGATGACCGTGCCATACCCCGGCGAGATCGTGGCCGACGGCATCAGGATCGCGTCGACCAGGTCGCGCCGTCCGAACTTGTCCCCCACCGCGTACAGATCGGGTCCGGCCTTGCCGGCGCCGCCGTCGATTGAGTGGCACCTCGCGCACGCGAGGCGCTGGTCCTCCGCGAAGAGCCTGCCTCCGCGAGTCGCATCGCCTGCGCGGGTCAACGCGTGCCGGCGAAAGGCTTCCGGGTCCGGAATCCTGGGAGTCTGGGCGTGCACCGGGATTGGCGCGCTCCAGTTGAAGACGAACGTCAGCGAAAGCGGGAGAAGCCAGCGGTTGAGCGTGTTCAATGGGATGGACCGGGTGGAGAATTGTGCCGCGCGAAGCACCGTCACGCGGGTCTTTGACCCGCGTTTTCAGAACATAAACGGACTTGCCGGAGGTCGTGACGGGGGAGATCAAGCTCCCTGCCGGCGATGGCGAGCCAATGGCTGAGGAGTCGGCGCAGGGGAGAAAACTGTTGGGGGGTGTTTGGAATCGTCCTCGGTGCTGCGTTTTGATCCTGTTCTCCCGGATCCTTCAGGTGGGGGTCATCGG
>JBDKKE010000469.1:0-2856 GCA_039796255.1 Verrucomicrobiota bacterium
AGTCCATCGGCGTAGCCGAGGACATTTTCGCTGCTCGTCCAGTCTGCACCAACGGAAATAACTTCGTAACAACGGCACGTCCTGCTCGATTCGGGTGCGTTCAGAGCCGCAAAGGCCGCTGCCTTGAAGATGGTCTCGAATGAGTTTAATTGAGTGGAATACTTCGTGGTAGCCGCGACACCTTCGCGTATCTGCCGTGCAGATGTACTGTCAGTCAGCTTGTTTGCGCTGATGTAGTCAACCCACTCCTGAATCAGCGCTCGCGGCAAGACAACCTTGATTGCCTTGCCTTCGTCCGGGTCATTCCAGAACTCCACGGCTAATCGGTCGGCTCTCTTCACGATGTAGGTGATACGGTCAGCCGGAATTTCGGCGCCAGGCGTGAACGGGTCCAATGCGGCAGAGGCAATCGGCGAAATCCAACGAGTGAATAACTGAGCGAGCTTCGTTTTACCGGAACCTGCCAACCCCGTCAGGATGACAAACCGCTTTGCCAGCATCGCGGCGACGAAACGCCTGATGAGCTCTTCGTCGCAACGAAAATTTGCGGCCTTAAAGTCTCTGAAGCATTTGCGAATGATGGTATCGCTCAAGCAATTCTTCTTTCCCGCCAATTCAGGCGAAACAGTCCTCCGGCACGGCATAGCCGCCATCCATCAACATTTCGCCCAATTCACGCGGGAGAAAAAAAACGCCATCGTAGCCAGTCAGTTCCTTGCCCTCGAATGAAAGCCCAATCTCAGCGTAATGTTCTCCGCTGATAACCTCAGCGCAGCAAGGCTCATTTTCGTTCTCTCGGGTATGGAGAACGATCTCGACGCCCTTGCTGGGTTCGCTGAGTTGGGCACCGGTTTGGTGGATCAGAGTAGCTTCGCTTTCCGGAAAGGACCGCTGAACAGTTGTGGTCTTCATCGCTTGATTGAGTCTAGTCGAGCGCGGGATTCCCGACCGCTTCGCTCACCAGCGGTGGCATGGCGTTGCCGATGACGCGAAATCGATGCGTCCGGGCGATGGGGAACTCAAACCAGTTCGGGAAACTCTGAATCCGCGCCGCCTCGGGGTTGAAATCCACCGCAGCGAGGCACTGCAAACCCGCCCTCTCCATGCCGAGGCTAAAGCCTCCGCACCCGCAAAATAGATCGATAAATCTCAAATTGTTCATCGGCGGCGTTCTCGTCTCCACGTTATGGACGGCCAGCGAGGCTTCCAAGCGGTTTCAACGTGCGAACCTTATTCTAAAGGGTCAGACATCTGTGGGGTGACCCACACGACGACCCGGGTCCGGCCACGAATGCCGGGCTCCCGACAAAGCCAGGCCGGAATGACAACTCGCCCCTGAGTGGTGAGTCGCGGGACGTACAGTTCGATAGGCGTGACGTGCTGGAGTTACTTCAACCAGACCACCCGGATCTCCTTCTCCAGCGCCTTGAACTCAGGATCGCCGGTGACCAGGTCGGCCTTTTTTTCCTTCGCCAAGGCGGCGGCAAAGGCGTCGGCAAGGCTCATCTTGAAGCGGGCCTTGTAGTCAGCCGCAAGATCCGCCAATGGGCGGGAGGCGGGATGAAACTCGATGGGAAGGGCGGGCAAATCACATGCGATCTCAGCCCAGCGCTCTGCTCCCTCCTTGCGGATCACCTGGTATTTGACCTCGGCGTAGTTGACCTCGGTCATGTGCAGGGGCGTGTCCTTCTCCCCCGCCTTCTCCAAAAGCCGGGCCACCAAGTCCTCTCCGCGTTCGCCGCGGAGAAATGCGATCAGAGCGTGGCTATCGAGAACCGTGGAGGGCATAGTCTTCCTCTTCTAGGGCCTTCTCCTCGCGCTTGTGCTCGGCCCATTCGTGCGCGAACGGCTTGGAACCCGGCTTGCGCTTAAGGACGCCCCGCAGTCGGGAAATGGCGTGCTTAGTCACGGGCTTGAGCAGGATACCCTCGGGCGTCGCCTGGACAATGGCCTTGGTGCCATCCTCAATATGGAACTCGCGGCGCAGCCACGCCGGGATGACGACCTGCCCTTTGGTCGTGAACCAAACGTTGCCGGCTTTGGTTGTCGTAATCACAAAACAAATTCCTACTTCTTCATCAATTCCGTCAAATCATTTTATTTCTGACTTCTATCGCAAAATGCTTCCCTGGTGCCGGCTGTGACTTCACGGGTCACGCGGGGATTCGGCAAATGCAACGAAACCCCAAGCGGCAGGATCCGATTTCATCCCGGACCCACTTCAGGTCTGCTACGTGCGTCGACGAATGGCGGCGAAGGCGGGACGATTCCTGAACGAGGGGCTTCCCACGTTCCCCGCCGCGACTCCATGAGCCCTGCGGCGGAGATTGGGGACGCGGGTGGAACGCGTCCCTACCTGCGTGAGCCTTTCTCTGCGTCTCTGTGGTTCAGAAACGGATGCGCCTCGCGATGGAGCACGACCAGGCAGGACTTGACCCGCTCCCAGTCCACCCGGGGCGTTTCAGTCGGCACGGCGGACCGGAATGGTGGTTGGGCGGAGAATCAGTTCGTCGCGGGCCGCCCGGCTCATGGCGCGAAGCTGCTCTGCCGTGTACCGGTTCCCATCCGCCTTCCAGGCCTCCTTGGCAGGCCCGGGCGCGGCGGTTCCGCTCAGGGAAGCGTGGGCAAACTGGCTTGAAACCCGTTTCATGATCCGGACGTTACCGCTCCGCGCCACAAACGGAAGCCCGGCGCCAGTTCGCCACGCGGATGCCTCCACACGCGCGGCGGATCCAAATGGGGGCGCGGGTGGAACACGCCCCTACCCACGATCGTGGATGGGATGCAATCCCAACCAACCGGTAGGGTCCGGTTCCACCCCGGACCCACTTCAGATCCGTTGCGTGGGTGGATGAA
>JBDKKE010000470.1:0-25286 GCA_039796255.1 Verrucomicrobiota bacterium
ACAGGGCCATGCGTCCGCGGCAATCCGATTCCGAAGACAAACCACGAAAGCGGGAGGGAGATTTTCACCACAGAGATGCGGAGACACAGAGAAAGCGAACGGCATGCAATGGGAAGAAGAACCGTGGAACCTCTGACGAATTTGAGGTGTGGCTGACCAGATTTGGGCCCTGGTCTCCGCAGGGTTTCCAGCCACCCGGCTTGCCATCCAGAGCCCCTTCCCTCTGCGTCTCTGTGCCTCTGTGGTTAACCCGAGCTCACCGCGTCAGCCCGCATGCCGACTTGGCCCGTGCGATGACCTGGGCCGCCACTGCACCGGCTCGCTCGGCTCCTTCGCGAAGGATCTGCTCTACATGGTCGGGATTCGCCGCCAGTTCGGCGCGGCGCCTCCGTGCTTCCGCGAAATAGCTCCAGCAGTGCTCCAGCAGGGCCTTCTTCACATCGCCATAGCCGGTGCCGCCGGCGCGCAGACGATCTTCCAGATCGGCGGATACCCTCGCCGGTGCCACCAGTTTCAGGATCTGGATGGCAATGTTCTGCTCGGCATCGGGTTTAGGTTCGGCAGGTAGACGGCTGTCCGTCTTGATGGCCATAATCCTCTTCTTGAGGGATTTCTCGTCGCAGAAAATCTCGATGGTGTTGCCGTAGCTCTTGCTCATCTTGCGGCCGTCCGTTCCCGGCACCACAGCAACAGAATCCTGAATGCGGGGCTCGGGAATCACGAACACCTGTCCGTACAGGCCATTGAATTTCCCAGCAATGTCACGGGTCATCTCCAGGTGCTGTTTCTGGTCACGGCCAACGGGAACCAGGTTTGAGTCAAACAGGAGGATATCGGCTGCCATCAGCACCGGATAGGCGAATAGGCCGTGATTAACCTTCTCGATATCGCCCTCCGCCAAATTGGCCATCTTGTCCTTGTAGCTGTGCGCCCTCTCCAGCAGGCCCATCGGAGTCACCGTGCTCAGCAACCAGGCGAGCTCCGTGACCGCAGGAACATCGCTCTGCCGCCAGAAGACGCAGCGCTTGGGATCGAGGCCGCAGGCGAGGAAGTCGAGCGCAACGTCCCGGGTGTACTCGCGTCGCCTGACGGGATCCGTCAGGGACGTCATGGAATGGTAGTCGGCGATGAAGTAGTAGGCCTCGCCCTTTTCCTGCAGTTCAATGGCCGGCAGCATCGCGCCGAAGTAGTTGCCCAGGTGCAGGGCGCCACTCGGCTGAATGCCTGTAAGGATGCGCATGGACAGACCATGCGAAAGCCCACCCATCCAGCGCAAGGCGCCATCGGCGATCGACAAGAGTCACGGACCATTGAACGTTGCCCCATTGTTTCCCCTTTTCCTTCGCCTCACCGTCAGCTTGCGATAGGATCCGCCGCACATTTTCTGATGAAAGTCGTTATTCTGTGCGGTGGTCTCGGGACGCGGTTGCGCGAGGAGACCGAGTACCGCCCCAAACCCATGGTACCCGTCGGAGGACGCCCCATCCTCTGGCACATCATGAAACTCTACGCCGCCGCGGGACACAAAGAGTTCATCCTCTGCCTCGGCTACAAGGGCGAGGTCATCAAGGACTACTTCCGCAACTATCTGTGGAACACCTCTGACGTGACGCTGAAACTCGGGCGCCAGCCCAAGATTCAGTACCACTCCGGCCACGACGAGGAGGACTGGACGGTTACCCTCCTGGAAACTGGCCTGGACACCCAGACAGGAGGACGGCTCCGCCGCGCTCTGCCCCACATATCGGAAGACACCTTTCTGTTCACCTACGGTGACGGGGTCACGGACGCCGACCTGAACGGGGCCATCGATTTTCACCAATCGCAGGGAGCCATTGCGACGGTCACTGCGGTGAAGCCTTCGGGACGCTTCGGTGAACTGGCGATGGACGGCAAGACCATCACCGCCTTCCGGGAGAAGCCGGAGCAGGATGCGGCCTACATCAGCGGCGGCTTTATGGTCCTGAATCGGAAAATCGCCGAGTATCTTGACGGCGGGGATCGCTGCATCTTTGAGCGTGGCCCCATGGAACGACTCGCCAGCGAGGGACAGCTCAAGGCCTACACCCATGACGGCTTCTGGCAATGCATGGACACCTACCGGGAACAGCAGCTTCTCGAAGGCATGTGGAGGAGCGGCGAAGCCCCCTGGAAGAAGTGGTAGTGCAAATGACGCGATCGCCGATTACAGCCAGCCACCGATTACTCACAGCGGCCTCCTGAACACTGAAGCCTGATTCTCATGCTCTCACCCTCATCCACCGACTTCCTGGTTCTCGGAGGCGGCATCATTGGCGTCTGCGTGGCTCGGGAGCTGCGGCGGCGACACCCGGGCCGCAGCGTCACCCTCTTGGAGAAGGAACCGGCCGTTGGACTCCACGCCAGCGGACGCAACAGCGGAGTGCTGCACGCAGGCTTCTACTATTCGGCGGACTCCCTTAAGGCCCGCTTTTGCCGCGACGGCAACCGTGCTCTGCGCGAATACATCCAGTCCCGTGGCCTTGCGCTAAATCCCTGCGGAAAGCTGGTAGTGGCCCGAACTGAAGCGGACCTGCCCCAATTGGATGAACTGCTGCGTCGCGGTAAAAAGAATGGGGTCGAACTGCAACCCGTGACAGCCAGGGAAGCGCAGGCCATCGAACCGCGAGTAAAGACCTTTGAACGTGCCCTGTGGTCCCCAGGAACGGCCACCGCCGACCCCGCCCAGGTCATCTCGGCGATGCGGGAGGATGCGCTACGCGAGGGTATCCGGGTCCTGACCGGCGCGGCCTACGTCGGGCGTTGCGGCGACGCGGTACAGAGCGTCGCGGGCACCTTCGACGCCGGATACGTGGTGAACTGTGCCGGACTCTATGCGGACCGGGTCGCGCTCGACTTCGGCTTCTCGCAGAACTATCGAATCCTTCCGTTCAAGGGACTCTACCTTTACAGCTCCGAAACCACGGGCGGATTCCGGACGAACATCTATCCGGTCCCGGATCTGCGGAATCCCTTTCTGGGGGTCCATTTCACGGTGACCGTGGATGGACACGGGAAGATCGGACCCACGGCCATACCCGCCTTTTGGAGGGAACAGTACACCGGACTCGACCGCTTCGATCCCACCGAGTTCATTGAAATACTCTGGCGCGACCTCGGCCTATTCGTCTCGGCTGGATTCGACTTCCGCCGCCTAGCGGTAGAGGAACTGCGAAAGTACTCACGAACCCGCTTGGTGACACTGGCCGGAGAGCTCGCCACCGGAGTCAAACTGAGCGACTACACCGAATGGGGCCGGCCAGGCATTCGCGCCCAATTGATGGACATTCGCACCCGCAAGCTCGAGATGGATTTTGTGATCGAGGGGGACGCCAAGTCCCTGCATGTGCTGAATGCGGTGAGCCCGGCCTGGACTTGCTCGCTCCCCTTTGCCGCCCATGTCTGCGACCGGATCGCCCAGCTCACCAGCTAGGCGGACGGATTCGCTCCCGCATCCGAAATGCCTGACCCTGGCGTCTGGGCTGGTTCTTGATGCACGTCGGGCGCTCTTCCTTCCAGAGTTCTCTGTTCTGGCGGTGGCCGATCTCCATCTCGGCTATTCCTGGGCCCAGCGGTCTCGCGGACTGCTCCTGCCCGTCGAGACACCTGATGCCATCCCGGCACGGCTAACGGCCCTGGTACGGGACCATGCGCCTCAAACCGTGGTTCTCCTGGGGGATCTTGTTCACCGGGCCATCGCCTTACCGGCCCTGCGAACCGCACTTGAGGACCTGTGTCGCTCGCTCGCCGGCACCAAGATCGTGCTCTGCCTGGGAAATCACGACCTGCGGTTTGACCAACTCGCGGCGGATTGGCGTGTGCCCATCACCATCACCCCGGAACTTCGGCTGGGACGGTGGCGCCTGTGTCACGGCGATGATCCACCCACCGAAGCGGGAACGCCGCCACTGATCCTCGAAAGTGAACCTCCGTTGACCGTCATCGGACACGAGCATCCGGCGGTCGAACTGGATGACGGACTGGCGACCCGCGTACGCGTCCCCTGCTTTTTGGTGTCCGACAACCTAGTGATCCTGCCGGCTTTCTCCGATTGGTCCGCCGGCTGCGTGGTTGGCCGCCATTCTTTCCTGGGAAAGGCAGCCCAGTCCGCACGATTCCATACCGCCTATGCCTGCCTTGGCCCACGCCTGCTTCCTCTGCCCCTTGGCCGACGAGGAATCGGAAAATGACAGTCCGGAGATCATTGAATTCTCATCCAGCGAACTGTCTTCCGGTGGAAGGAGTCAGCCCCCAAAATCCACACCCATCGCCACCAACAGGAACGGCAGAAGGTTGAAGACAAAATGCGCGGTGATAGGCGCCAGGAGATTACCCGTCCGGACATAAAGCCAGGCTAGAAACCCACCGAAGGCTGCTAGGGGAAGGAAGGCGGCAGCGTTGCCATGGATCAGCCCGAACACGAGGGAGACGGTCCACCCGGAGGCCCGCGGCCAACCGGCGTCGCGTAGGGCGGGGAAAAAGATCCCGCGGAACAACGACTCCTCAGCGACGGGTGCCAGCACCACCGCAAACAGAGCGATGACCATCCGGCCACCCCACCCCGACCTCAATAGCAGTTCCACCGACTCCTGGGGCGAGGGCGTCCAACCCCAGCGAGTCAGCAGATACGCCATGCCATGGTGGAGGACATAAAGCCCCGGCACCACCACCAGGGTGGACCCCACAGCGAGGCGAACGGCGGCGACTGGTTGGTTTCGAAGTCCGAAACCCTGAATCCAAGAGGACTTCTCCGCCCGGAGGAAGGCATGCACCAGAACCATTCCCGCTCCGTGGAAGCCGAGTCCCGTAATGGCCAGCAGGACCAGGGGCGATAGTGGTGCTCCCTGTTGCTTCCGCGCCGCCGCCACGCTCATGGCCACTGCGCCCGACAGAAGCCAGAATACCGTCAGGGTCAGGAACAGTCGGGAGACATTTTCCAGTCGCCAATTCTTGGACGGCAGCACGGCTGCAAGTGAAGGGGGGCGGTCCCCGTTTGGGAACTGGAATTCCGAGGAGCCGAGCACCGCCCCTAGATTCTCCGGTTGGCGTCCCAAAAAATCTCATTAGTATCATGCCCGTTCGTTCAAACCTTTTTTCCACTTCCCATGTCCACCTCCCCTCACGTCTGGCGCTTCTTCCGCGCCGGCGGTTTTGACCAGGTCAAACTCGAAACCGGTGCCGACCTCATGAATCTGGGTCAGCTCGACCAGAAGCTCTGGGTGGCTCTGGCCTGCCCGGTGAACGGCCTGGAGTTCGACAGCAAGACCTTGGCGATCATAGACACCGACAAGGACGGACGGGTCCGCGCTCCGGAACTGATCGCCGCCATTCAGTGGGCGGGAGCCCTCCTCAAGAATCCGGACGAACTGGTCAAGGGATCCAAGGCCCTGCCGCTGTCCGCGATCAATGACTCCAACCCCGAGGGCAAGGCTGTGCTCAATTCAGCGCGGCAAATTCTGGTGAACCTGGGCAAGAAGGAAGCCGCCGAGATCTCGGTTTCCGACACCACCGACACCGCCAAGATCTTTGTCCAGACCGCCTTCAATGGCGATGGCATCATCGTGGAGGATTCAGCGTCCGACGACGCCACCAAGTCGGTGATTCGGGAAATCATCCAGTGCCTCAGCCCGGTCACCGACCGCTCTGGAAAACCCGGCATAGACGCCGGCAAGACGGGGCAGTTTTTCAGCGATCTCGCCCAATATGAGTCCTGGGTCAAGACGGCTGAGTCCCAGTCAGCCGAGGTGTTGCCGCTGGGCAATGGCACGCGGGCCGGCTTCGCCGCATTCAAGGCGGTGAGAGCCAAGGTTGACGACTACTTCGGGCGCTGCCGTCTGGCGGCGTTTGACCCCCGAGCGATCGGCCTGCTCAACCGCAAAGAGGAAGAATACCTCACCCTGGCGGCCAAGGACCTCACCATTACCGCTTCCGAAGTCAGCAGCTTCCCGCTGGCCCAGGTCGCCGCGGGCCGCGCTTTGCCATTGAAAACAGGGGTCAACCCAGCGTGGGCCACGCCCTTGGCCGTCTTTGAGAAGGCGGTGGTCGTTCCGCTTCTCGGCGAAAAGTCCGAACTGACCGAGGGAGACTGGGCGGCCATCACCGCCAAGTTCACCGCCTATGCCAACTGGCAGTCCGCGAAGGCCGGCGCCAGTGTGGAGGGACTCGGGATCGCCAGGGTCCGTGAGCTTTTGGCCTCCAAGGCGCAGTCCGAAATCGCTGCATTGATCGCGAAGGACAAGGCTGAAGAAGGCAACGTCAACAGCATCGCCGCCGTGGATAAACTGGCGCGTTTCCACCGCGACCTGCACCTGCTGACCATCAATTTTGTCAGCTTCAAGGACTTCTACGACCGCGGCGAGCCGGCAATTTTCCAGGCAGGAAAACTCTATCTGGATCAGCGCAGTTGCGACCTGGTGCTGACCGTCGAGGATCCTGCCAAGCACGCGGCGATGGCGGCGCTGGCGGGTACCTATCTGGCGTATGTGGACTGCGCCCGCAAGGGCAGCGGCGAAAAGAAGAGCATCGTCGCCGCCTTCACCGACGGCGACTCCGACAATCTGATGATCGGTCGGAATGGCCTGTTTTATGACCGCAAGGGCCTCGACTGGGACGCCACCATCACCAAGATCATCGACAACCCCATCAGCATCCGGCAGGCCTTCTGGTCGCCGTACAAGAAGCTGGCCCGCTTCATCCAGGAAACCATCGCCAAACGCGCCGCCGCTGCGGACACAGCCGCCACCGAAAAACTGACTAAGACTGCCCTCAACGCCGGGACCGCAGTCGAAACCGGAAAGCCTGTCGAGGCACCCCCCAAGCCCAAGATCGATACGGGCTTGGTCACTGCCCTGGCAATCGGTGCCGCCGGCGTCGGCGGGGTCATCGGCACGGTGATGAAGGGATTCCTCGACCTCGGGGTGTTCATGCCGCTCGGCGTCGTCGCTGTGCTCTTGCTGATCTCGGGACCATCGATGCTGCTGGCTTGGCTCAAGCTGCGGAACCGCAATCTCGGACCGCTCCTGGATTCCAACGGCTGGGCAATCAACTCCCGGGCGAGGATCAACGTCCCGTTTGGAAAATCTCTCACCGACGTGGCCGCCCTGCCCCCCGGCTCCCAGCGAGACCTGACCGATCCCTACGCCGAGAAGACCAGCCCGTGGCCGAAGATCCTGATTGCAGTGATTCTGCTGGGCGCGATTTACGGACTGCTAGATCACAAGGGCTATATCTACCGGTGGACCGGGGGCGCTGTCGGAACCGAGGTGACCCAGAAGTCCGACGCTAAAACGGCGGATACCAACGCCCCGGCGGCCAAGCAGCCCTAAGCGAAGAAGTCCAAAGCTCAAAAACCAGCCCCAAGCCGCGGCGATCTGCCTGCGACTTGGGGCTTTTTGGTCATTGGTCGGTGATCGCCTATCGCCTATCGCCTATCGCCTATCGCCTATCGCCTATCGGCCTGCGGCAAGGAAGCTCTGCTCCCATCTCCATCAGACTTCGCCTTTTTGCCGAGCGCCGTTAGAATTCAGGTCTCGTGAGCAACGCCACCAACTCCGCTGCCGCCGCGCCCAAACACACCAACCTTCTGGCCGGTGAGAAATCCCCCTACCTGCTGCAGCATGCCCACAATCCGGTAAACTGGCATCCTTGGGGCGCAGTGGCCTTCGCCCGGGCGCGGACGGAGAATAAGCCGATCTTTCTCAGCATCGGCTACTCCACCTGCCATTGGTGCCATGTGATGGAACGGGAGTCTTTCGAAGACGAGAAGATCGGGAAGTATCTCAACGATCATTTTGTGTCCATCAAGCTGGACCGCGAGGAACGGCCGGACGTGGACAAGATCTACATGACCTTCGTGCAGTCCACGACCGGCGGCGGTGGCTGGCCCCTGAACGTCTTTCTCACACCGGAACTGAAGCCCTTTTACGGGGGCACGTACTATCCGCCAGAGGCGAAATACGGCCGGCCGAGCTTCCTGCAGTTGCTGGAGCGCTTGGTGGACCTTTGGAAGACGCGCCACGGCGACCTGGTGGAATCGGCGCAGGACATGACCGAACGTCTCCGCGCCATGGCCACGCATGATCCGGAAAACGCCTTCCCTGCCGGGGAGCGTGAACTGCATGGAGCCGGACAAACGTTCCTCACCGAGTACGATCCGCAGAACGGCGGATTCGGACACGCCCCCAAGTTCCCCCGCCCCAGCCAACCCCTGCTCCTGTTGCGCTACGCCCAGCGGTTTGGCGAGTCCGACGCGTCCAAAGCAGTTCTGCACACCTGCGAGGCCATGGCCAACGGCGGGATGAACGACCAGTTGGGTGGCGGCTTCGCCCGCTACTCGGTGGACGAGCGATGGCTGGTTCCGCACTTCGAGAAGATGCTCTACGATCAGGCGCAGCTCGTGCAGCTCTACCTGGACGCCCACCTGCTCAGCAGCGAGGCACATCCAGCAGCCGTTGCCCGCGACACCCTGCGCTATGTACAGCGCGACATGACCCACCCCGGCGGCGGCTTCTACTCAGCCGAGGACGCGGACAGTGAAGGGAAGGAGGGCAAGTTCTACTGTTGGACCCTCGCCGAATTCAGAACTCTGCTGACCGCCGAGGAGTTCCCGGTGGCCGCGCGATACTTCGGCGTAACGGAACAGGGCAATTTTCTAGACCATTCGGATCCCCACCCGCTCCCTGGACAGAACGTCCTCAGCCTTTCCCAACCAAAACTGTCGGACGGCGAAAGGACGCTGGTCGGATCCGCGAAGTCCAAACTGCTTGCGGAACGGGGGAAACGCGTGCGTCCGCATCTCGACGACAAGATCCTCACCTCGTGGAACGGGATGATGCTTGGCGCGTTTGCGCGCGGATACGGCGTGCTGGGTGACGAGGAGTTCAAGGTCACTGCGGAGAGCAATCTCGCCTTCCTCCAGAGCCACGTCTGGGATTCCGCCACCAAGACCCTCTACAACCGCTGGCGCGACGGACATCGCGATTCCGTCCAATTGCTGGACGCCTACGCCAACCTGCTGGCCGGCGTGACCGACCTTTACGAAGTGACCCTCGATCCGCGTCACCTCCAGTTTGCGGTAGACTTGGCCGACGGCATGATCGCCCGCTTCCACGACAGCAAGGGCGGAGGCTTCTGGCAGACAGTCGCCGACGCGCCGGACCTTCTTCTGCGCAGCAAGGACGACTACGACGGCGCGGAACCCAGTGGCAATAGTGTTGCGGCCCTGGCGCTGCTGCGACTTTCAGTGATCTGCGACCGGCAGGACTGGAGACAGGTGGCCGACCAGACGATCCGTCTCTTCGCCCAGCGACTGCATCAAACTCCCCACGCAGTCCCCCACCTGCTGCTTGCCCTCGATTTCGCTCAACAGGAACCGAAGCGAATTGTTTTGGTAGGCGACTTCACCTGTGGAAGCACCCGATCCCTGGTGAAGGCTGCCCACAGTGTCTTCCAACCCAATAAGGTGGTCCTGGGAAATGCCGGTCCAGTGGAGGCCCTCGCCAAGACACTGCCGGTGAACGAGGAATACGCCCGGGCCTTCTGCTGCACGGGCACCGCCTGCCAACCGCCGACACGGGACCGTGAATCCGTGCGACAATTCCTCGTTTCCAAAACGCCATGAACACAACGCCAAAAGAACAATGCTCCCCAGGCGACGACCACGACCAATGACCATTTTACCATCCATTCCGGCGTCCCAGTTCCTGGACAATCCATGAATTCTGGAAAAACCCGTTGACCCGACGCCGGCATTTGGTAGGAATCCCGCTCCCTTTCGGGGAACCGATGAAGACTTTTCTGCCCAAGGTGGATGTGCAACGGCGCAAGTGGCGCATCATAGATGCTAACGGTGCCGTGCTGGGCCGCCTCGCCGTCCAAATTGCCGATGCCCTTCGTGGCAAGGACAAGCCCACGTTCACCCGCCATCTCGACGCCGGAGACTTTGTGATCGTCATCAACGCCGAGAAGGTCGTGCTGACCGGCAACAAGGAAACCGCCAAGGAATACATGTCGTACTCCGGGTGGAAAGGCGGCGAAAAGTACCGCACTGTCGCCCAAGTCCGGGAAGCGCATCCCGAGCGCCTGGTTCATCACGCTGTCCGTGGCATGCTGCCCAAGAATCGCCTCGGCGACCGCCTCATCACCAAGCTGAAGGTATGCATCGGCGGCCAGCATGAGCACGGTGCCCAGCAGCCGACGACGATGACCTACGCCGGCTGAGACTGAATCCCTTTCCTTCCACCATGTCCCAACCCGCCCAGTTCCTTGGCACCGGCCGCCGCAAGACCGCTGTTGCCCGTGTTCGCCTCGCCCCCGGCAACGGCAACATCGTCGTCAACGAGCGCCCCTTCGAGGTGTACTTCCCCATCGAGTCGCTCCGGACCGCTGTCAATCAGCCGTTCGTGGTGACCTCCACCACTGGCAAGTTCGATGTCGTGATCTCCGTCAAGGGTGGCGGCCCGAATGGACAGGCAGTCGCCTGCCGTCACGGCATTGCCAGGGCTTTGCTCATCGTGGACGCCGCGCTGCGCCCGCTGCTCAAGGCTGAACAACTGCTGACCCGCGATTCCCGCATGCGCGAGCGCAAGAAGTACGGCCAACCGGGTGCACGCAAGCGCTTCCAGTTCAGCAAGCGCTAAGCGCTCGAAGTTCCCTTTCCCAGCCCCGTCGGCCTCAGGCCACGGGGCTTTTTTATTGTTCGCATTGGGTCGACAACCGATACGATTTATCCACAGAGAGGAGAAAGGCTGGGCCGTTGCGCGAATTCGCTCACCGTTTGGAGGTGACACCACGCGCACACCTTGCTGCGCGTGCCTTTCCCCTTCCAGAGATCACAACTCAATTCCATGCACGAAGCCTGCCCCCCAATCCGAGCCGCTATCGTCGGCGCCTCCGGCTACTCCGGCGAGGAACTCGTCCGATTGCTGCTCAATCATCCTCATATTGACCTGGTCGCCGTTACCTCCCGCGCCAGCGCTGGACAGACCGTCGCCCAGGTTTATCCGCGATTCGCCAGTCATCCAGACGCCCGGTCCCTTCATTTCTCGGATCCCAACGCCGCCGTACTGGCCACCCAGGCAGACGTTGTGTTCCTCGCGCTCCCGCACGGGGTAGCTGCCGAATTTGCGGTTCCGCTGCAGGCGGCTGGAGTCACTGTGATCGATCTCAGCGCCGACTTTCGTCTGCGCAGTGCCGCCACCTACCAGGAGTTCTACGCCCACGAACATCCCGCACCCGACCTGCTCGCCAAAGCCGTCTATGGACTTCCCGAGGTCTACCGCGAACAGATCCGCTCCGCTTCACTGATCGCCTCACCCGGATGCTATCCCACCAGCATCCTGCTGCCCACCCTTCCGCTGCTGCGGGCGGGATTGATTCGATCCACAGGCATCATCGCCGACTCCATGAGTGGAGTGAGCGGCGCAGGACGCAAGGCCGAGGCGGACTACCTATTCTGTGAGTGCAATGAAAGCGTCCGACCCTACGGAGTGCCCAAGCACCGGCACCTGTCCGAGATCGAACAGGAACTGTCTCTTGCCGCCGGTGAACCCGTCACCGTCCAGTTCACCCCTCACCTAATTCCGGTCAATCGCGGCATTCTGACCACCCTGTATCTCTCTCCAACACGTCATTTCTCCAACGCAGCGGAGGCCGCGGCCCTGGGGGAGGAAATCAGCACCTGCTATCGCGCGGCCTACGCTCACGAACCCTTCGTCCGTGTGCTCGAGGGCAAGGCGCTCCCCGACACCAAGAATGTCGTCGGTACCAACCGATTGGAACTCGCCTGGCGGCTGGATTCGCGAACTGGGCGCCTCATCGTCATGAGCGCCGAGGACAATATTGTGAAGGGAGCCAGTGGGCAGGCCGTGCAGAGCATGAACATCCGCTACGGTTTTCCCGAAACTGCCGGCCTCCTGTAGCCCGAGGAATTCCATCCTCCACCTCCGGGCTCCTCTTTTCCTGACCTCGCCTCATCAGGAATCCGATGATAACGTCTCCGCATGAACCGCCATGACCGCGCCGTCCATGCGCTTGTCCTCGGCTCCTTCTTTCTCTCCGGCGTTGCCGGACTGCTGTATCAGGTGGTGTGGACGCGGTATCTCGCGCTGTTTTTGGGGCACACCAGCTATGCGGTCATCGCTGTTCTGGCCGCCTTCATGGGCGGACTGGCCCTGGGTAATGCCTGGCTGGGGGCCCGGGCTGATGTCGTCCGGCGCCCGCTGCTCCTTTACGCCGGATTGGAACTGGGCATCGGTGGCTTCGCCCTCCTTTTCCCCGCGTATTTCCGGTTGATCGAGGCAGGATTCATTGGACTGGTGCGCGCCGCGGAGCCGGCCGGCACGGTACGCCTTTCAATTCAACTGGTATTCGCCGGCGCGGCGATTCTGGTGCCGACCGTTCTGATGGGCGCAACGCTTCCGGTTCTGACCCGTTTCGTCACCCGGACGCTGACCGAACTCAGAAGCCGTGTTGCCACCCTGTACGCGATTAACAGCGCCGGCGCCGTGGCCGGCACCGTCTGGGCGGACTGGTGGCTGATCCCGGGTCTCGGTCTGGAGGCCACCCTGTACCTGGGTGCCGCCCTCAGTCTCGGCGTCGGGTTGGTGGCCTGGATGACCAGCAGGAGCACGGGAGAGGGACTATGGGTTCCCGTCACCCGTGAGCCCGTCACAGTCGAAGCCTCAGAGCGATTCACCCGTCCGCAATTGCGGTTGGCGCTGGCCGGGATTGGGATCTCCGGATTCGTGGCCATGGTGTACGAGGTCGCGTGGACGCGCCTGCTCGCCCTGTCGCTCGGCTCGAGTACCCATGCCTACTCGCTGATGCTGGCCACGTTTATCTCCGGAATTGCCGCCGGCGGATGGCTGGTCGCCCGATGGAGGCGGCAGGCGAACACCCTGCTCGCCTTTGGCTGCGCCGAACTGGCGCTCGCCGCCACCCTGTTCGGCTCTCTCTGGTTCTATGATCTGTTGCCCTGGTGGTTCGTCCAACTGTCTGAATCCCTCTCCCGAAATGCAGGCGGCTTCGCTCTCCACGAACTGTTCCAGGCCCTGATCTGCTTCGGGGTCATGTTCCTTCCCGCGGTTTGCCTGGGAACAACCCTGCCGCTGGCGAGCCGGGTGGCCACGGCCGAACTCGCCGTCACCGGACGTGCTGTCGGACGGGTCTTCGCGGTGAATACCCTTGGCACGGTGCTGGGGGCCATCGTGGGAGGACTGGTGCTGCTCCCCTGGCTGGGCCTGGCCCGCACCTTTGCCCTGGGGATCGCCCTCAACGCCCTGATTGGCGTGATGATTCTCCAGGAACGCATTCGATGGCGCCCCCTGGCCTGGCTGGCTCCGGTCATGGTCCTGACCGTGGCGTGGATCAGCGCCACGGCACTGACCCCGCGCTGGCAGCGCGCCTTCGCCCTCGGCATCTGGCGCTCCGGCATCGCCCCAGCCAGCATCGACGCCTATCGCGCCCAACTGGACAACGTAGACCTGCGTTCGTATCGCGATGGCGCCGGATCGAGTGTTGCCATCATCGCGAATCAACATCCTGCCGGCGCCGAGCAATTGTCGCTGCGCGTGAACGGCAAGACGGACGCCACATCGGTCGGCGACATGTCCACCCAGGTTCTGATGGCCCACCTGCCCATGCTGTTGAGGCCGCACAGCCGCGAGGCGCTGGTCGTCGGCCTCGGGAGTGGGGTGACGGTGGGTTCTTTCCTGCGCCACCCGGAAGTCTCCCATGTGGACGTCGTAGAGATTTCACCGGACGTCGTCGCCACCACCGAGCGATTCTTCAACGAGGTCAATGGGAACGCCCTGGCGGATCCCCGCGTCCACCTCGCCGTGGAAGATGCGAAGACCTTCCTCAAGACAACGAAGAGAACCTACGATGTCATCGCCACGGAACCGTCCAATCCCTGGATGGCCGGCGTCGCCGGCGTTTTCAGCCGCGAGTACTATCTCGATGCGCGGGCCCGCCTGAAGCCGGGCGGCCTCGTGGCCCAATGGCTGCAGGTATACGAATCCAATGACCAGATCGTGGATATCGTGATCAACACCTTCAGTTCTGTGTTTCCCAGCGTCGGCGTATGGCAGGTCGGACAGGGAGATTTGGTCCTGATCGGTTCACCGGAGCCCATGACTCCGGATGTCGCCGGCATGGCGCGGCAGTTCGCCCAGCAGGGAGTGCGCGAGGACCTTGCCCGTGTGGGCATCCCCTCCATCGGAGCCCTGCTCACACTAGAACTGATTCCGCAGGGCCATGGCGCGTTTGTTCCAGAGACATTCCCGGACACTCCAATCCACAGCGACTTCCATCCGGTCCTCGAGTACGCAGCGCAGCGGGCGTTCTTTGAGCGGGCCGGCGCGGACAAGATCGCCGTATTGTCCGAGACCCAGCAGCCGCGGGGACGCCTTTTGTTCCGGCAGCTTGAGTCTCCGATCCAACCCGCGACCACTCACCTTCAGGCGTCGGCTCAGATGTTTCGCTCCACCGGGATTCCCGAAGCACAGGTGATACGCTCCCTCATGCGTCGATGGCTCGAACTGGAGACAGGAAACCTGGATGCCTTACGCCTGCTCACCGATCTCTACCTGGAGGCCCCGAGCCCCGAGGCGCCGGCTGCTGTGCTTTCCGGACGCCGTGATTTCCAATCAGCCCGTGATCAACGCGACCTTCCGCTCCTTCGCGAACTGTCACTCGCCCTGCTTCAGGTTCACCGCGTCCGTCGGTCCGCCTTCTACATACCACCGTCTACCGAACAGGAGACCGTGCTCCGCGAGCTGATTGCCCACGACCCCAAACTGCGTCGACTGCACCGGGCCCACTTGGCGGAGGTGCTTTGGGACCGGGGTGCAGATGTCGAATTTGAAACCCTCGCGGCGCAGGTCTTCTCTCCTGAATCGGACCAGGATGGGCCGATTCAATTTTCCACCGACCCTCGGGCGCCAGCGGCGGTTCTCCTCCGCAGTCTGTTGCTGGACGAGCGGCGCGGTGACCTGCGGTCCGCCACGCAGCGCATACGGCAGGCTGTCGAGCGCGGACTGGTGGGACAGTCCGCACGAATGCGCGACCCCTTGCTGGAATACGAAACGCGGCGCCTTCTCGCGCGGGCGCTCGCCAACCCAGCCGCCTCCGGGCTTCCTTCGGTCCCTGTACCACCGCCCCGGTAGGGCCGCTCGTAGCTCCCCTTAGAGCCCAGGCTCGTCCGATGTTCCTCCGCGTCCCGGATCCAGCCCCCTGAGCCAGCGTCCGATGATCAGCCACAGAACGGGCGGAGCGAGGACGCTGAGGCCAACGGCCAGGGCCGGATACTCGTTTCCACGATGTCCGACGTAGGCGTAGGTGAAGCTCATGGGGAGGGAGCCACACACCAGGGAAACCACGAAAACAGCCCACCGCATGCGGATCAATCCTGCGGCACAGGAGACCACTTCAGGAAACAGCGGAAGCCAGCGAGAGAGCACCACCATCCATGCCCCAAAGCGTCCAAACAGTCGCGCTCCGCGCTCCAGATCTCGCTCTCCAATCAATCGCAGGGCGACCCCGCGACCCAGGGCGCGGCAGAGTCCATAGCCCAGCAATCCCGAGGTAACCGATCCCGCGGTTCCGATGCCTCCGCCCATCCAGGGACCATAAAGATATCCCAACGCCGCCAGCACCGCGGTCCCCGGAATCGGAAGGAACAGATCCGCCGCAAGGAGAATAAAACCGGCGAGCCACGCCCAGTCCCCGTAGCGCCGCAAGGCGGACGCCGCTCCATCCGGTGTAATGTCCAACCGGTCGCCCCAGAGCAGGAATGGAACGAGAAACACAACGGCCAGTCCCAGAAAAAAACACAGCAGCCGCATGCGGTCATGGTCACCGGATTTGGCGCTACGGCCCAAGAAAAACGAGGGCTCAGAATGGGTCGTTGGTCCGTCGTCCGTGGTCGCCTATCGCCTATCGCCTATCGCCTATCGCCTATTGGCGATGCGCTACCGTGCCCACCCTCAATTCAATAGCCCAGCCATCGCCCCGCCTGGTAGGTCACCAAGGCGAGGCCCCACGCGAGCGCCGTCATGTAGGCGAGCTGGAAGAGCGGCCATTTCCACCCGTTGGTCTCGCGCCGAACGACCGCGACGGTACTCACGCATTGCATGGCGAATACGTAGAAGACCATGAGCGTGAGTCCGGTCAACGCGGTGTACACCGGCGTTCCATCGGGACGCCTCTCCGCCTTGAGCACATCCACCAGGCTGGCCGTGCCCGCCGCGTCCCCGGCGTCCACTTCTCCCACGTTATACACCACGGACATCGTGCTCACGAACACCTCGCGCGCAGCAAAGGACGTCACGATGCCGATGCCGATCTTCCAGTCGAATCCGAGCGGACGGATTGCCGGTTCGATGAACTGGCCCAGGCGTCCCGCAAAGCTTCGCCGCAAATGTTCCCCCGACTGTTCCCGGCTGACCGCATCCCATCGCTCCAGAAGGGCTTCGGAGCCCGCCCGTCCGCGAAGCTCCGCCATCCGCGCCGCCGCCTGGACCGACGAAGACACCTCCGGAAACGCCGTCCGCGACACCTCCACGCG
This sequence comes from Verrucomicrobiota bacterium, assembly GCA_039796255.1. GTDB lineage: Bacteria > Verrucomicrobiota > Verrucomicrobiia > Limisphaerales > UBA9464 > UBA9464. The sequence goes on from JBDKKE010000470.1 coordinate 16,583, forward strand.
CTTCGCTTCAAAGGCAGAGTTCAACTCCTCATGGCGCGGATAAGTGGCCAGGAACCACAGGAGGATGTTGATCCCCAGGATCACCGTGCCGGCACGGCGCAGGAAGAGCTTTGATCGATCCCACATGTGGCGCAGCACCACCGCCGGAACCGGACGCTTGTAGGGGGGCAACTCCAGAATAAGCGGCGGCGGTTCCCCCTTCAGGAGTGTTTTCTTGAACAGCCAGGCCATGGCCAGCGCACCGACGATCCCCATCAGGTACATGCCGAGAAGAGTCAGCCCGGGAAGACCCAGTATGCCGAAAATTCTGACTGGGGGGATGCACGCGCCTATCAGCACGGTGTACACCGGCAACCGCGCGGAGCAACTCATCAGCGGGGCGACCAGTATGGTCACCAAGCGGTCCTTGGGGGATTCAATGGTCCGTGTTGCCATGATGCCGGGAATGGCGCAGGCGAAGGAGGACAGCATCGGAATGAAGCTTTTGCCGTGCAGGCCCACTTTGGACATGAGCCGGTCCATGAGGAACGCGGCGCGGGCCATGTAGCCGGTGTCCTCCAACAGCGCAATGAAGAGGAACAGCAGGCAGATTTGCGGCAGGAAAACGATCACGGCCCCCACTCCCTTGATAATCCCGTTGGCCAGCAAATCCTGCAGGTCACCGGGCCCAAGGGCGCCGCTGACGCGATCCGCCAGCCAGCCCACCCCGGCATCCAGCACATCCATCGGGAGCTGGGCGAAAGTGAAGATGCTCTGGAACATCAGCGCCATGATGCCCACAAAGAGTATCAGTCCCCAGAGTCGATGGGTCAGGATCCGGTCGAGACGGTCGGAGAAGTTCTCCCCTTCCAGAATCGTCTCCGTGGTGACGTGCTGGGTTATGGCGAAGACGCGGGCGTACCGCGCCTCGATGGCGGCGCTCCGCCAGTCCACACCCGCCCCCTCCAAACGCGAGCGTGCAGCGACGACGGCGTCCTTCAGGGATGCCGGGTACAGGGCACGGTGCGCATCCAAAACCTTGTCATCACTCAGCACCAGCAGGGCCTCGGCCGACGCCAGGCGTTCCCGCTGGGGAAAGAGATTCCTCAACTGGACTTCGAGAGCCTGGGCCTCGCGGCCGAAAACCTCGGGAAGCTCGTTGAACTCGCGAGGAATGACCCGGTGGCGTCCCGGCTGCACGGCGAATTGGTGCACCGCTTCCTGCAGGACCCGCACCCCTTCCCCCTCGCTCGCGACCAGGGGAAAAACGGGGACACCCAGCGCCTTGGACAACCCGCCCAGGTCAATCTCGTGACCATTCTCGCGCGCCACATCCACCATGTTCAGGGCCAGAAAGGTCGGATAGCCCAACTCAATGACCTGCGTGGCGTAGTAGAGATTGCGCTGCAGATTGGAGGCATCCGCCACTACAATGACCAACCCCGGCTCCGGAACCTCCCGTACGCGCTGGAAAAGCACATCCCGGGCAATCTGCTCATCCAGTGACTGGGGACTGAGCGAGTACGTGCCCGGCAGATCCAGGACTGAGACCGGACTCTCTGCCCTCCCCCCCAGCATGGCCCCCTCCTTCCGCTCGACCGTAACTCCAGCATAGTTGCCGACCTTGGCCCGCAATCCGGTGAGCGCGTTGAAGAGCGTGGTCTTCCCGCAGTTCGGGTTACCGGTCAGGACAACTGTAAACGGGACTTTCGACATCCGGGGCGGTCGCAAGCATGCCCTAGGGCTTCACCATCACCAAGTCCGCCTCATGCCTGCGAAGCGACAGGTTGTAGCCGCGGATCCGGATCTCCACCGGGTCCCCCATGGGGGCAAAGCGCACCAATTCCACCGGCGTACCTACCAGCAGTCCCATTTCCAGCAGACGGGACCGATGCTCCGCAGGTATGCGAATTTCCGTTACCACGGCCTTCGATCCGGGAGCGAGGGAAGTGAGGGGGGAGGTCATGGCGAAATTCCCCTACCTTACGCCGCCAGTCGCATCGGACCGACCGGTTGAACGAGAATACTCTCAGCTAGTTTGGCACTGAGTCCGAGGCGGGCATTGCACACCTGGCAGAGCACATTGTTCTGCAGGGTGATGACCTTGACCCGTTGTTCCTCCCCAAATCCCATCTCCCGCAGGCGCTGGTTGACCTCGGGCGCAGCAGTCAACCGCTTGATGATCACGACGCAACCCGCCCGCACCCGGTTCAAGGGGGCAAGCTGCGTATCAGAACCGGTCTCAGAGGTTCCGCCCGATTCGGAGGCGACGGCGGTCAAAGTGCCGGGACCGTAGGAACGGAAGCCCATTCCCGCAAGGAAGCCTCTTGGTGGTGAATTGCGCTCTACTGTCGGCAGCTTGCCATAACCTCCGCATCCTCCGATCCGCGGCCCATGCTTTCCCCGGGAGGCGGACCACTCCACACTGCCGCAAGAATGACCATCAATCCAACCTCCCGTTGGGCCCGGGCCGGCGCCCTGCTGGCGGTGACGCTTCTCTACGGCATGATCTGGGGATTTTCCGGGATCGGGAAGGTTCTGGAAGGCGTGCCGCCCTGGTTTCCGGATAAATTCGGAAAGACGATTCTCGCCACCATTCCCGGATTGTCGGCCACCTTCTGGCTGCTGACCCTCAGCGAGGTCATGGCGTTGGGCCTTGCCCTGGCCTCCCTGCTCCGAGGGGAATTTCTGGGCGGGCGCCCACCGATCGTCCTGACCTGGATGCTCGTCTGGAGCCTGTTCATCTTCCTCGAACTCAGCTTCGGACTCTGGCTGACTGCCGACTACACTGGCACCGCCCAGGAGTTCACCTATTTCATGGGGACGCTGCTGGCGCTGATGTTTGTCGCAGGCGCAGAAGGGAACTCCAACTCCCAGAAACACGGTTCCCAATAAACTCCCAACCCGGCATCCTCACGTTCCCAAAATAGCGACCCCGCGGTTGATGTCCGGATCACCGTCGGCCGTTTCTCAGGGACTTCCAACCGCTTGCCCTTCATGCGACTGCTCCGCCGACTCCTATTCGCCATCGCCGCCCTAGTGATGTTCGCCGGCCTCATCGCCGGCGGGCTCTGGTGGTACTACCATCCGTCCTTCACCCGTTCCGGCCCCATCGTCTATGGCCACCGATCGGGAGAAGATCTCACCCTGGAAGTGGTAACGCCGTCGCGTCCGAATGGACTCGGTGTGGTGCTCATGGTGAGCGGCGGCTGGAAGTCGGGAACCAACTCCTTCCGTCCCTGGATGGTGGCGCCCCTGTTACGGCGCGGATACACTGTCTTCCCCGTGTGCCATGTGTCCCAGCCCCAATCCACGGTCATGGAGATTGTCGAAGACGTCAGCCGGGGCGTCCGCTTCGTCCGCCATCACGCCGTACAGTACGGCGTGGATCCCGACCGCCTGGGGGTCACCGGCGGCAGTGCGGGTGGACATCTCAGTCTGATGCTGGCCACCCGGGGTGGTCCAGGCCCCGCGAACGCCCCGGATCTCGTGGATCGCGCCAGCAGCGCCGTGCAGGCCGTGGCGATCTTCTATCCGGTCACCGACCTGCTCAACCTGGGGGACTCCACCGAGAACCTGCACGACGGCGGTCCGCCCAAGAGCTTCGTCAAGGCCTTCGGCCCCAACTCCACCAACCTCGCCGTCTGGGCGGTCACCGGGCGCGAGATGTCACCGCTGTACTACGTGACCTCGAATCTGCCCCCCACCCTGATCTATCACGGCGATGCCGACACCCTCGTCCCCCTCGACCAGTCCCAACGCTTCCAGACCCGCGCCCGGGAACTTGGTCACCCCCTTGAATTGGTGGTTCATCCCGGCGGAAGCCACGGCTGGCTCACGATGCTGTGGGACATTCGGCACTTCGCAGACTGGTTTGATCAGCATCTGAAGAAGTGATGGGTGAGGAACCGGATCTCCGATCACCATTCCACTCCCCATGACACTTCTGCCGGTCGTGACGCGCGAACTTCTGGTGCAGGCGCGCCGGCCGGCCACGTACCGCACGCGGATGCTGACCGCTCTCGTCCTGGGTGGCGTTGCGATTTTAATCATGCTCGTGGCCCGCCAGAACCGGAGCATGCCCCAGATGGTCTTCTGGCTGAACTCCTCGCTGGCCCTGGGCTGGTGTCTGATTTCGGGAGCAATCCTGACCTCAGACTGTTTGGGGGGAGAACAGCGTGAGGGAACGCTGGGACTGCTCTTCCTCACCGATCTGCGGAGCGTGGACATTGTCCTCGGAAAACTGGCGGCGACATCCCTCCAGGCCGGCTTCGGATTGCTGGCCATGCTACCAATCCTAGCCTGGCCACTGCTCCTGGGCGGGGTGACCTCGGGACAGTTCTGGCGACTCACACTGGTCCTGCTGGTCACCCAGTTCGCCTCTCTTTCCATCGGGGCCCTGGTCTCCTCAATCACTCTTTCCGCCCGCACGGCCGTCAGCCGGGTGCTCGCAATCCTGGTACTGCAAACCGCCGGCATCTCCCTGCTTGCATGGCTGCTGGGACGTATCCCCCTTCAGGCTGCGATGGTGTGGGCCCGGATAGTCGGCACCCTCAACCCGCTTCAGGCCTTTGACGACGCCATGACCCGCCACATGGCCGGAGCCACAACCACGCCGTGGTTTGGCCGGGGCGTCGGGGTGCTTTTCCTGACCGGACTCATCTGCATCTTTCTGGCCAGCCTGCGCCTGCCCCGCTTGTTGCATCGATCCGTTTCCCCCGACCTCCCGAGTCGCAATTGCGCACCGGCGCGCCTCGCGGATTTTGGGACCGGCAATCCCTACGCCACGCTGGTCCTGCGCCACCCCGGACGGGATGTCCTGACCTGGATCCTTATCGGAATAGGAACGGTGTGGTTGGGCTTCTACGCAGCCGCCTGGATGGAGAGTCGCACCGGGGCTCCTCAATTTTTCATCGTTGCCTTCCTCATGGCCTACGGAATTCACGCGCTGGTGAAAATCCGGTGGATGCTGGAAGTGACCCGTCAACCCTGCGACGACGCGGCATCCGGCGGGCTCGAATTGGTGCTGTCCACGCCCCTTCCCCCGGCGGCCATTGTGGACGGAGCGGTGTTCGCCTTCTGGCAACGAGCCCGTCCTTCCCTGCTCGTCCTCACCGCGATGAATCTCCTACTTTGGATCCTCATCTTCCGAGAACCGCTGCAAATCAACGGTCCCGCATCGGTGGCGTTCTCGTTGATCTTCCTAGGCGGAGGGGCACTGCTGTGGATGGACGCTGCGGCGCTGGTTCCCCTCGGTCTGCTCAACGCGCTGCGTTACCGCCGGCAGCTCAAGGCGACCGTGACGACCGCCGCATGGGTCTTTGTGCCGGGCTGGCTGGGCGCACTTCTACTATTCCTGATCATGTCCAGGGGAATGTCTAGTAGCGGTAGTATCCCCTACCCGTTCGGCATCTGGATCCTCGGAAACGCCGCCATCGCGCTCCTGATTCGGGGAATCTCGCGTGCCGAACTTCGGGCCTTCCGCGCCCTGGCGGCTGGGGAACCACGCGATGAACGCGACCGGTGGATTCTCAGCCAGATTCAGTCAAAGACCCGTGCTGAATAGCGCGTCCTCCTGTGTTTTGGACTGGGAAACGGTTGAAACCTCGAAGAAGGGGCCAGACGATCTTCGTCGTCCATCTGTCCGCGAAAAAAATAAACCCGGGCGGTAGTCAGGGGATGACATCCCGCCCGGGGGAATTTTCAGAACAAGTTCCGTAGGACAATGTAGAGATTCTTGGCTGGTGAACCACGTCAGACAAGAAAACGGTTGGGCGCGAATTTTAGCAATTTACGCCCGAAAACTTAAAAGAACGTCCTAACAGGAGTTCTTCTAGCTGCGGATCCGAGAGGGGTCAAGAAGCAAACCTTTCAAAATCTCTGATGAGTCCGCCACCACGGCTGACATTCGCAGCCGGCCTGATAGAAACCTGGCATGCGAACGGGCGGGGCGCTGGCAGACGTTTTTGGCGGTGTTTTGATCACCCTTGCCCTCGCGTTTCAAACCATGGCTGAACCTGTGGCGACCAATGGCATGGCCGGTAACGCCCTGCTGCGGGAGGCGGGCGGAGCACCTCCGTTTCGTGTCCGCGACACCGCTGCGGAACTTCCAGCGCAGCGTGAGGAAATCCGGTCCATCCTCCGGCAGTGCCTGGGGAACCTGCCTCCCCGTCCGGCGCCAGTGGCTGTGACCGTCCACCAAAAGGTGAACCATGGGGACTGGACTGAGGAGCGTTTCGAATTCGACAACGGCGCTGGGGCCCGAGTGCCTGGCGTTCTCCTTTTGCCCCGGGGTCGACCGGGAAAAGTGCCGGCGATTCTTTACCATCACTGGCACGGCGGAGAGTACGACGGCGGCAAAGGGGAACTGTTCCAAACCAGGCACACCCCTGCCGAACCGGGACCAACGCTAGTCAACCGGGGCTATGCCGTCCTCGCCATCGACGCCCCTTGTTTCGGTGAGCGGAACGGGACGGGCCCGGACGCCGAGCGCGGTTCCGCCGGCGAGTTGAGTGCCGCCAAACTGGAACTCTGGTTGGGCCGATCTTTGTGGGGAATGATGCTCCGCGACGACCTGATCGCCCTTGATTACCTATGCTCGCGTCCCGAGGTGGACGCCACACGGATCGGCGCCACCGGGATCAGCATGGGAGCGACCCGCACCTGGTGGCTGATGGCCCTGGACGAACGCATCCGCTCCGGCGTCGCCGTCGCCTGCCTGACCCGCTACCAGAACCTGATTGCTGCCGGCGGACTGCGCCACCACGGCATCTACTACTACGTCCCAGGAATGCTGCGCCATTTTGACACCGAGGCGGTGATCGCCTGCGTAGCGCCGCGCTCCCTGCTCTGCCTTAACGGAGATCAGGACGCCGGCTCCCCAGTCAGTGGCATCCGCGAAATTGAACAGATCGTGACTCCCGCTTGGAAACTGATGGGCAAGCCCAGTGAGTTCCGCAGCGTGATTTATCCCGGGGTCGGCCACGCGTACACCCTGGAAATGTGGAACGAGATGTTGAACTGGTTCGCCCGCACGCTACCCCCCAACTGAGAGTCATTCCCACCTACGGACGGAGAAGAATCCGCCACCGGAAGAACTGCACATCCTCGGCAGAAGCCGGCATCGACCAGCGAAGAGTTTCGGTCTCTCCACCAAATAGAGCCGAAGGAACGTGATCGCCGGGCAAAGGGATCCAAGAAAGCAGGTCTGCAGATGTTTCCCAAAGCGCCTGGGCCTGATCGGCGACCAGGGGATGCTCCAACCGGAGTACAATTACCCCATCGGGTCCTGTGTCCAGGAAAGGGCCCGAACGCGGCACAGAAGAGGCGTCTGCATCGCGGGTTCCCCAGAAATACTCCTCCACCGCTTTCCATCCATCGGCATCCGCATCGGCATCCGCCACACCAGAGAACGGCGACCCGTCGACCCATCCCGGCGTACCGCCAGCAACCCCACTGGGTCGCCACTGTGAGAAATCTGCAGGATCCCGCGGTTGCAGCGAGCGACGACGGGTGAGGGATGGTCCTCCCCCATCAGCGAGGACCGGCCACCCGCCTTCATCCCCATATTGAAACCGTTCCAAAATCCGACCCGAGGGGGCGATCAGGTGAATCCGATCGCCGCCATGCCCCAACGCCCCGAGGAATTCTCCGCCGACGGGACGTCCCCCGCCGTACCGGGCCGCAAATCCCGCGGCGTTCCGTACCAAAACCGCTCGGCCGTCCGGCGGAAGAAGCCAGGCGTTGGACAACACACCATCGATTCCCCCGGAGATTCGGGCGCCTCCCCCGAGGGCATACCGGTACGCAGACCGATTGTGGATCTCGACAAACTGCTCCCGATCCCCCGACACCGGATGGTAGTGCACTTCGGAGACTTCCAGGTCGGACTCCGGCGCCACGTCGGCCGGAGTCAGAAAACGGGCTCCGACCAGGGGCGACCACCCATCAGCCAGTCGGCGACGAGCCCGGATCTCGGTGGGACCGACAATTGGAATCGGTGTCAAATAGGGCTGGGCCCAGGGTCCGGGTTCGCCGGTGGAACCGACAGGATCCCTGCCGTCCGCCGTCCAGATAATCTCGGGTCCTCCAGTGAGAGCGACCAACGTACCGGAACTCACCACCCCTCCTCGTGGTGTGATGAGGATGGCGCTATCCTCAGGCAATCCGTAAAGCCCCACCCGACGGAGCCGCCCGACGGCAATGGAGTGGAGCTGCGGCCAGTAGGTGTTGCGCATCCAGTTCATCTCAGCCAGCCAGTGACTTCGACGAAGCGGAGATGCCTGGCGGCTATCACCCCAGCGCGCCGACTCTGCGACAATACTGTGATCGATTTCCGCTTGGCGGCGCTCCCAGCGCGCGGCGTTTGGGGCGGGCGTGAGAATACCGAAACCCGAGGTCAGCGCCGTTGCCCGAGCGGCGAAGCGCTGGCGAAAGCGAGCGTTTGCCCGCAGTTTTGCATACAAAAAGGCCGGTGAATCCTGTGGACCGCTCACCGCCTCAAACGCCTCGCCGGTGTAGGTCGTGGTAGCGGTCAGGGAGAGATTGGAGATCTCCTGGTCCCAGGTGTAAAAGCGGAATCCCCGGCTCGATGCCCCCCGGCGCCGGGCGCTCCACCAGTTGTGGTTCGGCCAGTCGATCGCGCCCGAGTAGACATGGAGAATCATGTAATCAATCAGACTGTCTACATCGAGATACACGGGCAGATCCGGATCTCGGCTTCCAT
>JBDKKE010000471.1:0-12518 GCA_039796255.1 Verrucomicrobiota bacterium
ATGCGCGCCACTTCATCGCGCTGCTCGCCCTGGATCTCGATGTGGCCGTCCTTGACCGTTCCGCCGGTGCCGCAGGCTTTCTGCATGGCCTTGGCGAGCTGTTCCTTCTCCGCCTGGCTGATGCCCACAAATCCCGTCACCACGGTGACTGTCTTGCCGCCCCGCCCCGCCTTCTGACGGATAATGTCCACGCGGCCCCGGCTCTTGGGGGCACCCCGGCCCGAGGCGGGCACCGCACCCGGGGACGGCGGGGGGGTCTCCTGGCCCGGTGGCAGCGCGGCGCTGGACAGGGCATCAAACGGGTTGTGTCCGAAGGCCGGTCCGCCATCGGTGCGAATGCGTTGGTCTCCACTCATGGTTGCCGGAGGGGACACTACCTGCGAAGCGGCGGGAGGTGAATCACCGATGCAGCGGGGCGTGCCGCAAACTTGCCGTTTGTGGAAGCGGAGGGAAGTCCCGTAGCGTTGGCCCATGCAGTTTCGAGGGAACGTGGGTGTGAAGGCGATGGCGATGGCGGTGGTGCTCATGGCGATGGTGTCGGTATCGGCAGAGGAGGCCACGGGCGTCGTTTTTGAGGATGCCAACGGGAACGGGGTGCGCGATGCGGGGGAGCGCGGACTGAGCGAGGTGCGGGTGTCCAATCAACGGGAGATTGTTTCCACGGACCGCGACGGCCGCTGGCGGCTTCCAGTACTCGACGGACCGGAGACCACCTTCTTTGTCCTGAAGCCGCGTGGATTCGCCCCGCCCTACACCGCGGACCGGCTGCCCAAATTCTTCTACAACCACAAGCCCGCCGGATCTCCCAAACTGCAGTACGCCGGATTGCCCGCGACGGGGCCGCTGCCGGCGTCCATTGACTTTCCCCTGCGCCGCCAGCGGGAGCCGGAGACCTTCCAGGCCCTCTTCTTTGGCGACACCCAGCCGCGGGATCTTCAGGAGGTGAACTACTTCAAACACGACATTGTCGAGGAACTCATTGGCCAGACCAACGCGTCCTTTGGCGTCACGCTGGGGGACATTGTGTTCAACGACCTGAGCATCATGGAACCGCACAATGCGGCGGTGGCCCTCATCGGCGTTCCCTGGTGGAACGTGGTCGGCAACCATGACGTCAACACCGACGCGCCGGCCGCGATTGATTTCGACGACAGCTACAACCGCCTCTACGGCCCCAACTATTTCGCCTTTGACCACGGTCCCGTGCACTTCGTGGCGCTGGACAACATTCACTGGGTTCCCCCCGCCGACCGGAAGACGACGTCCACCTGGAAATCCGCCCTGGATCCGCAGCAGATCGCCTGGCTGGCCGCGGATCTGGCGCAGGTCCCCAAGGATCAGTTGGTGCTGTTGATGATGCATGTCCCGCTGAACGACATGATCAACCGCGAGGCGGTTTACCGACTGATCGAGGGGCGCCCCTACTGCCTGAGCATTGCCGGGCACACGCATTGGCATGAACACCGGTTCCTGCGCCGCGAGGATGGCTGGACCGCGCCGACGCCCCATCATCACATTGTGAACGTCACCGCCTGCGGCAGCTGGTGGAGCGGACAGCCGGACGAACTGGGCATTCCCCACACCACCATGGCCTGCGGCGCCCCCAATGGCTACACGGTGCTGACCTTCCGCGATCGGGGAGTGACCGTGGACTTCAAGGCGGCGCGTCATCCGGCCGACTATCAGATGAACATCTCCGCTCCGGATTTGGTGGATTCCTCCGCAACGGGCACCACGCCGGTGTACGTGAATCTTTTCAACGGAGCCGAGGGTTCGGTGGTGGAAATGCGCCTCAACAATCGCGGCCCCTGGCTCAAACTGGAGAAGGTGCGCGAAGCCGATCCCATCCTCCTGGCCCAGAAGGAACGCGAGGGCACCAACGCCGTCGCCCCCTGGCGTCTGCTGCCCAAGCCCATTCTTTCGCCTCACCTATGGAAGGGCTCGCTGCCGGCCAATCTGCCGGCTGGCACCCACTACATCTGCGTCCAGGGACGGGACGTCAACGGGAAGCTCCATCCGGCCATGCGCGCGCTGACCATCCGCTGAGGCGTCTCCCCCAACCCCACGGCATCGTTCTGGGGGTTTGACCAACGGCGTCCGGCTCCGCTGTAATCGGAGATCCAATATGAAGCCGAGTCGACGCCTTCTCCTTTCCTCCACCACACTGGCCCTGCTCCTGACTTCGCGGGCGGATGAATCGCGGGCGGGGCTGGATCACGCCCGGGAGCAGTTGAAGAAGATGCAGGTGGCGGACGGCCTGACGGTCAGCCTCTTCGCAGCGGAACCGATGGTGGTGAACCCCGCGGATCTCGATGTGGACGCCCGGGGCCGGGTGTGGGTCACCGAGGGCGCCAATTACCGGTCCACCTTTCAGAAATGGGGCGTGCTGCGACCGGGGGGCGACCGAATTCAGATTCTCTCCGACAGCAATGGCGACGGCACCGCGGATACCGCCAAGACGTTCTATCAGGACCTCACCATCAACACCGCCCTCGGCCTCTGTGTGCTGGGCAATCAGGCCATCGTTTCCGCCTCGCCCTACATCTTTCGGCTGACGGACACCGATGGGGACGACGTGGCCGATCAGCGGGAACTGTTGTTCAGCACCAATCCCCAGTCGGCCGATCATGATCACGCCGCCCATGCCTTTGTCTTCGGACCCGACGGCAAGCTCTACTTCAACTTCGGCAATGCTGGCGGCTTCCTGCGTCATCCGCCGGCGGAACTGAAGTCCATTCCCCTGCACGGCGCCCTGGATCCTGCCCTATTGGCCAAGGGGGAATTGGTCAAGGACGTCACCGGCAGACCGATCAGCGACAAGGGCAAACCGTACCGGCAGGGAATGGCCTTTCGCTGCAATCCCGACGGGACGGAGGTTGAGGTGTTGGGACACAACTTCCGCAACAACTACGAGGTGGCGGTGGATTCCTTTGGGACGGTCTGGCAGCCGGACAACGACGACGACGGCAACCAGGGCGTCCGGATCAACTACGTGATGGAGGGCGGCAATTTCGGCTACAGCGACGAGATGACCGGCGCAGGCTGGGGAAAGAAGCGGACCAATTGGGAAAAGGCGGTCCCGCTCCGGCACTGGCATCTCAATGATCCCGGCGTGGTTCCCAACCTGCTCCAGACCGGGGCCGGGTCACCCACCGGAATGGCCCTCTACGAGGGCTCACTGCTCCCCGCCGTTTTTCAGGGACAGATGATTCATTGCGACGCCGGTCCCCGGGTGGTGCGGGCGTATCCGGTCCGTACCGACGGGGCCGGCTACTCCGCCACCAGCACCAACATTCTCACCAGCCAGGACGATTGGTTTCGTCCCAGTGACGTCGCCGTGGGTCCCGATGGCGCTCTCTACGTTGCCGACTGGAACGACGCGGGTGTCGGCGGCCACCACATGGCCGACCAGAAGCTGGAGACCATGACCGGCCGCATCTATCGCGTGGCCCCGGCAGGCAGTCCTTCCCAGGTGACGCCTCCGGACCTGACCACCGTGCGGGGTGCGGTCGCCGCGCTGGCCTCCCCCAACAACGCCACCCGGTATCTCGCCTGGAATGCCCTGACGGCGATGCTCGGAACGAAGCCCGAGGCCGAGCAGGCGCTGGTTCAGGTGTGGAAAGGAACGGATGCCCGCCAGCAGGCCCGCGCCCTGGCGCTTCTGGCGCGCGTACCGGGCAAGGGGGAAACCTATTTGAAGGCGGGACTCGGGAATCCGAATCCGGATCTGCGCATCGCCGCCCTGCGTCTGGCGCGGGAGCGGAAAATGGAGGTTCTGCCGCTGGTAAAATCCCTGGTGAAGGATCCCAGCCCAGCCGTGCGCCGCGAGGCCGCCCTGGCGTTGCGGTATCAGACGTCGCCGGAGGCAGCCGCGCTGTGGGCGGAGCTGGCGCAGCAGCACGACGGACGTGACCGCTGGTACCTGGAGGCCCTGGGAATTGCCGCCGACACGCAGTGGGATGCCTTCCTCGCCGCCTGGCTGAAGGCGGTGGGCGAGGGATGGAACACCGCGGCGGGTCGCGACATTCTCTGGCGCTCGCGGGCCCGGGCGACGCCGGAATACCTGGTGAAGATTGTCAGCAACGACCAGACGCCGCCCGCCGACCAGCAGCGTTATCTGCGGGCCTTCGACTTCCTCACCGGACCGGAGAAGGACGCGGCACTCCTGCAACTCCTCTCCGTGGCCGCGCCCGAGAAATAGCCGGCAGGCTACCGCCGGAACCCGCCCCCGCGAAACTCACCACCGCCGCCCCAGTTGCGTCCGACCCCACCACCCGCCGCGGTCCCCTGGCGCATGGACTCGAACTGGGATTGACGCTGGGAGCCCCCCCACCGAGCCGTGCGATCCTGGTCCAACTGTTCGGTGCTCCCGAAATCCCGCCCCGTCCAGGAATCGCTGCTACTGCGGGCCGCCGGACGGGTGGAGTCGCTGGAACCCGTGCCAGCCAATCGGGACGCCGCCTGGGTGGAGGCGGATGCAGCGCTGCGGTTGGATCCGCTGCCCGACTCCGGGGTCTTCGAGGTCAACGCATCCGATGACGGCTTCTGCACCGAGTTCCACGAACCGTCGTCGTACTTCTCCCAGCCATCGGAAGTCTTCTTGTACACGTTGCCATCCGCACCGGCATACACATCACCTTCGGCGCCCTTGACCACGCCGGCGCGATTGCCATTGGCACCCGACACGCCGACACCCTCGGCGCCGGTGCTCGAGGAGAAGGATCCGGCGGAACCCCGGGAGTCGCTCTGACTCTGCGTGTGGACGGTCTGGTTGGGCCCGGAAATCGTCGAGGATCCCCAGCGTCCGTAGGCATTACTGTTCTGCTGGGTGGTACCGAACCGTCCGGTGTTGGCATTGTACCAACCGGCATTTCCGGCGGCGCCATCCGGACCCCACGCCGCACTGCCGTGGGCATAGCTGCCGGTGGTGGGATTGTAGGCGGAGAAGGCGCCCGCGCCGCCATAGGGACCGTAGATCGCGCCACCCTGGGCCCACGCGCCGGTGGACGGATTGTAGGCGGTGCCCCCCTTGGCCACACCGCCGTAGGGACCATAGATTGCTCCGCCCTGCGCCCAGGCGCCCGTCGCGGGATTGTAGTAGGTCGCGCCGCAATAGGAGTAGGGATAGGGATAGTAAATCGGCATGGGCGCCGGATAGTAAAACGGCGGGTAATAATATCCGGTTCCGTACACCACCACCCCGGCACTGATGTAGCTCAGCGAGTAGCCGGAAGTGTATCCGAAGGTGACGCTGGCCGGCGTCTGCGAATACACCACGACATAGGTGCAGGGATAGACCGGACAGGTCGGCGGAATGGTGTAAATGACGGCCGGAATGGTGTCCGCCAAAGCCCATGGGCCATTGGGTGAGGGGGCGGCAAACCAGGCTCCCTGATGGCAGGCGTAGTACTGGCTGCCATTCTGGACCACCATGAACGAGGTGTTGGCTGCATAGGCCAGGGGGGTTCCCGCGATGGGGACAAAGACCGGCGCCCCGGCATAAACCACGCTGAGTGTGGCGGTGGCCCGGTTGAGCGTGCCTTCCTGCGGAATCTGCGACTGGATGACAGCCTCCTGCGCCTGGGGAGTTCCCGGGACCGAGGCAAGGACGTACCCGCGGGGCCCGTTCGCGGGTATCCGGGAAAAGTCCGCCGGAAGGCGCGACGTGGCAAAGGTCCAGGGTCCATTCAGGGCGGGGGCGGAGAACCATCGGCCGGATATCAGGAAGTACAGGATGCCGCCGGAATCCCGGAACAGGGCGACATCGGTATTGGAGGCATACTGCAGCGATGTTCCTGGGATCGCAGTGTACTTGGGTGGGCCGGAGGTGACGATGATGGAGGCTGGGACCGTCGAGACGAAGATGGTCGGGGTGTTCTCCGCGGAGAGGTTCTTGCCCGGAATTTGTTTTCGAACCTCCGCGAAACTGGTGTCGTCCGGCAGGGAAGAAAAGTCCGCCGGTAGCGGACCTGCGGGTAGCCAGGGACCGCGGACATCGGGTGCGGACATCCAGGCACCGTTGTTCAGCAGAAACCAGGTGCGGGTCACCGTGTCAAAAAACACCTCCCAATTGGTGTTTACCGCAAAGGTCAGCGTGGTTCCGGTGACCGGCGTCATGACCGGTTCCCCGTCGAAGACCACCAGACTGGCCGGACGGGAACAGGCAAAGATTCGTGGCGGATTCTGTGAGAGGCTGGGTTGGGCAGGAGTGTCGGTCTGGTGGCGCAGCGACAGCAGGATCATGTCCAGCGGGACCCGCTTCTCACCCAGTCCAGCGAGAACGGCCCGGGCCCGATCCTCAATCGCGGTGATGCCGGCGGCATCCAGGGAAGGAAACTGGGCCGATATCAGTTCCGGCTGAGTCAGGATGACTTTTCGGCTGAGAAAATCGGTAGCGGTGGAGAAGCGGACATTGAGTGTCCCATACGCCGCCCTCTTGGCCCCGGCAAGAGTGACTCCGACCGCGATCCGGGTGTCCAGAACACGCCGGTCGTTCCAGGTGACGACCTGGGGTTGATAGACCGTGGCCGTTCCTCGCTCGCCAGAGATCACATGCGGCCAGGTATCCGTCGCTGTGGCGGGGGAGGAGGCCGCCCGCGCCAATTCCCCGGGTCCTGCGCCTCCAGCAAGTAATCCCAAGCTCGCGACAAGGCTTAACCACCACCGGAGCGGATCGTGACACATGACATCTACGCGGATGGAGACCACGTGATCAACCCTGATCAGGAGGCATCAGGCGTCAAGTCGATCCCTCTCCGCTTCCCTGCACGTCGCGGGGAAAGTCCCTACACCCTCCCCCGGAAAAGGACGACGCTGGCGAGTGCGCCTCCCGTTCCCATTCCCGAAGGCTAATGGGGCCGAAATGGGATTTGGACCTATCGGCAAATGCGATAGACCGGCGGCTGCGCGAACACCAACCGCGGAGGCGCCATCACGACGGGGACGGCGACGCATGGAGGCGCCTGGACGAAGACCGGAGGCGCGTACATGGGCGGCCGCATCCGGCGGTGGCACCACGGGACCACGATCGGTGCGACGCAGACCGGAGGAGGAGCGAAAACCACCGGTGGAACGACGCACACGGGGGGCGGCGGGGGCACGGGAGCAACACTCGCGACACCGACTCCGAATCCCACGTTTCCACCCACTCCGCCAATACTGACACTCCAGGCGACCGGGCCTGCCGAGGCGGCAGAGGAGGCGATCAGCAGGGTCACGACGGCAACGACGGCTTTCAGTTTCATGGTTGAATCCTATGGATCTGTCTGCCGGGTCGGACTCACGGCCCCTCGCGCTATTCGGCAACCGGCGCTTTTGGGGCGTCTCCTCGTTATTCAACCATTTCTGCCGGCATCCGCCTCCCTGCCAATCACCCCGGAGTTCCTGTTGTCCCGCCGGGAGCTTCAACTTGCCTGACCAGCAGATTCCACTCCGGACCAAATCCCGCCAGGAAATGGAGCGAGTAAGACCGGAAGAACACCAGCACGGGAAGAAGGAGAACGGTTCCGATATAGGGAATCGCGAGCAGGCATCCGGCAATGCAGCAGGTCAGAAGAACGACCGCCACGATGAGGAAGATCGCACCGATCCAGAGAAGGATCTGAAACAGCAGATAGAGCAGGATTGCCCCGGGGTCCGATCCGGCCAGGCGAAGAAATACTCCCCAGGCCGCCCGGCAGGAGGACGTCTGCTTCCACATGATGGGCACCACAAAATCCGCCGTCAGTTTTCCCACCACCAGGAATCCGATACCGATCACGAATATCGTCAGTCCGGACAACACCGCGACCACCAGCGCCGCCGGAGCGGATCCCGATTCCTGGATCAGGGTGAATCCCGCCCACCCTCCCACCGCCAGTACGGGCATGGCGGTGACCACCCCGATCAGGGCGAGCACCAGTCGGAAGGCGAACAGGCTGTTGCCGTGCGCTGAATACCGGCTCCAGGGATCCGCCACTTCATCCCGTCCGGTAATCACGTTGTGCAGAAACATGAACTGCCCGCGACTGCTCAACCACAGCATCACCAACCACACGGCAACCAGCACCAGACCTCCAATCACCACGACGGGAATCAGCCACATCAGGTTTTCGGAGATCCATTCCCGCCCCTGATCCAAGGCGCCCCGGATCTCGGTGGCGGGATTGCCGCCGGTGCTGGAGGACTTGAGATTGGTCCCGCCACCACCGCCCCAGGACTGCCCCAGCGTGGCCAGCCAGGCCGTGAACCCGATGGCCAGCCAACGGCTGAGGTCGAAGGGGCGGAAGAGCAGTTGTCCGACGTGGTTCCACGCCCGGCTGATCGGGGTGACCACATCGGATCGGGAGGCGGAGGATTTCATCGGGAGATCTGAGGGGGGGTGGCGGGATGACGCCCACCATTGAGCCGTAAGCCACCCACCCACTCAATCCCAGAAGTGGGTCCGCACCGTGGTGAAAAGGTCAGACATCGGGGCAATAGAGAGATTCTGTTGGCCATTGGTCTCGCCCTCCCATCCGGACCAGAGGAAGTAAAACCCGGTCTCCGGGAAGAGTCAGGACGGTGCCGCACGTGGTCGCCGATCCGTTCCCGGGCTTTTCCTTATGTTCCCTTTCAGTTCTTCCCGGTCTAGGGTCATGTTCTCTCAACCCTCCTTCCACCATGCTCCTCCTTTTCGGAATGTTTATCGGCTTCGCTGCGTGGTTTACCCTGCATTTCGTCCTCACGGGCTTCTACACGGTGGATCAGAACGAACGCGCGGTGAAAACCATCTTCGGCCGCGCACAGCGAATCGGAGACGCCACCACGCTCGATGACCCCATTTCCGCGCACCTGCGACCTGAGGAACGCGAGCGTTATGGGTTTCCGCAGGTACGGGTCATTCCCGCCGGAGGACCCTACTTCAAGTGGCCGTGGGAACGGATCCACAAGGTGGTGATCGCCACCCAGACCATCAACATGGCGGCGGATCCCGAGGACCCCAGCGCCAATCGCCGCGGTCAGGTGCTGGAGGCGGTGACCAAGGATCAGCTCAACACCGGGCTTTCCGGACAGATCCGTTACCGGGTCTCGGAGCGCAATCTCTACGCCTACCTCTTCGGGGTGAAGCGTCCCATAGTCCATGTCATGGCCTACTTTATCTCCATCCTGCGCGAGCGGATTGCCAACTTTGAGGCGCCGGTCCGCGCTGCCGATGAGTTGGCTCCGGGCGATCTGACGGCGCTGAGCGCCACCATCGGTGTTTCCATCAATGATCTCCGGAAGAATCTGCGCGATCTCAACGAGCACATGGATCGCGAATGTCAGTCCAGTGCCGCCCGCTACGGCATCGCTCTGGATGCCTCGTTGATTACCGGAATCGATCCGCCCCACGAAGTGGAGTCCGCACTGGCCTCCATCAATACCGCCTACAATCAGGTGTCCTCTGATATCAGTCTCGCCCATGCCGGAGCCGATCAGAAGCTGGTGCAGTCCCGTCGCGCGGTGGAGATCGAGACGCTCAAGGCGCAGGCGGAGGTGGAGCCGCTCCGGGCGCTTGCCCGGCAGTTGACCGACCTCAAGGCCAGCGGAACGACGGCGCTGACCACCTACGTGCGCAACGTGAAGTTGTCCCTCTTCAATCAGGCGCGTCGCGTCATTCTGGAGGTGGGCCGTGAATAATCTCCTGAATCTGGGAACCGGGTTTGCCAGCGGCGGCGCCCTATTTGCTGCCGGCGCGATTGGAATGTTCTTCCTGCTCACCGTGGGATTCCCGGTGGCGCTGGCCTTCTCCCGCCTCTTCGGAATCTACACGATCGTCAGCGAGCGGCAGTGCCAGGTGTTCGTGCTGTTCGGCAAGGTGATCGGGGTGCTGGATGAACCCGGACTCCACTTCCTCTTTCCCCGCCTGGGCTGGCGCGCCTTCATCGTGCGGTACTTCGGCCGGGTGGAGTCCGTGGATCTGCGGCTCGATCAGGAGTATCTGCGCAGCCAGGCGGTGAACTCCGAGGAGGGCGCTCCCATGGGCATTGGCGTGTGGGTGGAGATGATTGTCAGCGATCCGGTCGCTTTCCTGTTCAAGAACGCCGATCCCCGCGGATCCCTCTCTGCCAACGTGAGCAACGCCACCGTCCGCTGTCTCAGCAACCTGAAGCTCGCCGAGATGCTGGTGAACCGGCACTTCATGAGCCAAACGGTGCGCGAGGAGGTATCCCCCAAGTCCCGGGAATGGGGCTACAGCTTGGGATCCATCTATATCCGCAAGGTGCACTTCCGGGACGTGGGAATGATCCGGCAGATTGAGGAGAAGGTGGTCAACCGGCTGAGGCAGGTGACCTCGGCCATCAAGCAGGACGGCGCCAATCAGGTGAACATCATCTCCAGCACCGCCGAGCGGCAGGCGGCGGTCGAGTTTGCCAAGGCAGCCGCCATGCGACCCCAGATTGTCGGGGCGGCCCTGCGCGAGATCTCCGGCGATCCCGAGATCGCCCGCGCCATGTTCGAAGTGCTGGAGGCGCAGAACATCATCCAGGGCGAGGCCGAGATTGTCCTGCTCCCCCGCCAACCCGAACTCATGGCGCAGTTGCTGGCCGTCGAGGAGCGTCGTCCCCGGCCCATTCCGGAAAAGGGGACTGGATAGAAAGGCGTTACTGGAAAAGAAGAGAGGGCGTTCACCACAGAGGCACGGAGGCACAGAGAGGATTGGGAATCGGAGGGGATCGCCCCAGCAGACTGTCGGGTGTCAGCCCCTGCTCTCATCAGGCTCTGTTCCCCCAATCTCGGTGGCTTGCAGTTCTGATTCTCCCTTCCTCTGTGTCTCCGTGCCTCTGTGGTGAAAACAGGGACACAAACACCTCTCGACCAAAGAACGGCGGCTGTGCTCCGATTCGCTCAACCATGAAGGCCACGCTCCTGGCATCCCTCGCTCTGGCGACATTCGGCAGCCTCACCTCTCCCCTGCTCGCCGCGCCGGCGCGGACCCCGGTGGGGTTGCAACTGGTTGCCGAAGGACTCACGTCCCCGTTGGCGTTTGTCCCGCTCAAGGAGGGCGGCGCCCTGATTGTCGATCAGATCGGTGTCGTGCGGCTGCTGGGACGCGACGGGCGACTGTCGGAGACCCCGGTGCTCTCGCTGACCAACCGGTTGTCGGCCATCAATCATGGTTCCTTTGATGAACGGGGGTTGCTGGATCTCGCCCTGCATCCCGAGTTTGCGGCGACCCGCCGCGTGTTTGCCGTCTACACCGCGCCGCGCCGCGCCACGGCACCCGCGAACTACGACTGCACCCTTCGCCTGAGCGAGTTCACCCTGCCGGCCGGCGATCCGCCGCGAATCGATGCGGCGTCCGAGAAGATCCTGCTGGAGGTGGACAAGCCGTATTTCAATCACAACGGAGGGCGGATTGCCTTTGGTCCGGACGGCTTTCTTTACCTGTCGGTCGGCGACGGCGGCGGACCGAAGGGCTGCGATCTCGGCGAGGGGCATGCTCCCGAAGGCAATGGACAGAACACCCGCACCCTGCTCGCCAAGATTCTGCGCATCGACGTCAACGGAGGGGATGCCGCTCGCGGCACGCCCTATCGCATCCCCGCCGACAATCCCTTTGCCGACGGACGCGACGGTCTTCCGGAGATCTACGCCTACGGGGTGCGCAATCCCTGGAGCCTGACCTTCGACCGCGGGGGCGACCACGCGCTCTACATCGGCGATGTCGGACAGATGCGCTGGGAGGAAGTCACGCGGATCAAGAAGGGTGGCAACCACGGCTGGCCTCTACGCGAGGGATTCGACGGCTTCAATCGGGAGCATCCGGAGCTGGCGCCCACCTCGCGTCCGGAGACCGGACTTCGCGGTGAGCCGTTCGTGGAGCCCGTTGCGGTCTATAAGAATGTCGGCGGCTGGAAGAATGATCCCGAGGCGATGGGCAACAGCATCACCGGCGGCTACCTCTATCGCGGCAAGGCGCTGCCCGAATTGGCCGGCAGCTACGTCTTCGGGGACTGGGCCGGAATTCAGGGTCAGCCCCAGGGACGGCTCTTTGTGGCGCGGCCCTCAGCGGACGGCAAACCCTGGACCGTGGATCTCCTGCGCGTCGGCCGGCCCTACGGATGCGTCGGCGGCTTCGGACAGGACAACGACGGCGAACTCTACGTCCTCACCAATGGCTCGACCGGACTGGTGCCCCGCGGCGGCAAGGTCTGGAAACTGGTTCCCGCTCCGGCGGTGCAGCCGTAGAGGGGAGGAGTTTTCAGTTTTCAGGGTTCAGTTTTCAGCACGGCAAAGACTGGTGAGGGCCGTCATTTGATGGGTCGGTTTCCCCGCTCCTCTTGATTTGCTGAACACTAGAAACTGAACACTTAAAACTCCGCGCCCCGCGCGGTCACCGACTGGGCAGGGTGTTGATGGTTCCCCAGAACGAGCCGCGGATCGGACGTCCCTTGTCAGCGGAGTCCACATTGTAGCGCAGTTCCATCTGCATGACGGGCTTCAGCTCGGGGATCTCCAGAAACACCGTCCGCCCATTCGCCTGCAGGGTCGCCGCCTTCACCACCACCTCGTCG
>JBDKKE010000472.1:0-4060 GCA_039796255.1 Verrucomicrobiota bacterium
CTGGAGGTCAACAAGCGGATCCAGGTGGAGCATCCGATCACCGAAGAGGTCACTGGGGTGGACCTGGTGAAGCAGCAGATTCTCATCGCCCTTGGCGAGAAGCTTTCGATCTCCCAGGGGGATGTGCAGATGCGCGGACACGCCATCGAGTGCCGGATCAATGCCGAGAATCCCTTCGATGATTTCCGCCCCAGCCCTGGCCGGATCGAAATGTACTATGCCCCCGGAGGTCCGGGAGTGCGGGTGGATTCGCACGCCTACGCCGGCTATACGATTCCCCCCTACTACGACTCGATGATCGCCAAGCTGATCACCTACGGGAAGGACCGGAGCGATGCGATGAGCAAGATGAGCCGGGCTCTTGGGGAGTACATGATCACGGGGATCAAATCCACCATCTCCTTTGAGCAGGCCATCCTTCAGGATCCTGATTTCCGCCGGGGCAACTACAATACCGGCTTCATTGAGCGACTGATGACCAGCGCCAAAGTGGAGTTGATTCAGGACAAGGCCTGACGCGGAAGGCATTCGCAGGTGGGTGGAGTGCGGCGCGGGCGGCGACTAATTCGTCACCCGGGATTCCCACCCCTTGCTCGGTGTGGTAGCATCGGCCCGTGAGCGCGAATCCGCGACCTGCCGACTCCGGTCCGTTCACCGAGGCTCAGCTCAGGGCGATGCTGACGCTGCTCGGGGACGAGGATCCTTCCGTTCACCGGTTGATCCGGGCTCGTCTGGTGGCCGGAGGCGATCCGGTGTTTCAGTTTTTGGAGGCCAACCGGCTCCATTCCGACCCCGCCATCCGTCGGCGAGTAAGGGAGTTGCTCGGAGAACGAACCGCGCGGCGCTACGACGCCGAGTTCCTCCAGTTTATCCTGTCCCAGGGGGAACATTTCGACCTGGAGGAGGGGATCTGGCGTTTTACCAGGACCACCTATCCGGAGATCAACGTGGAGGCATTCCAAGCCCAGTTGGATGAGTGGTCTGCCCGCGTCCGCAGCCAACTCCCGGTCGGATACGGTCCCGGGGTGGCGCTGGACGCCCTGAATGATGTCCTGTTCGAGCAACTGCGCTTTCAGGGCAACGAGGATGATTTTTTCGATCCGGCCAACAGCTACCTCAACCGGGTCATGGATCGCCGCCTGGGCATCCCCATTTCGCTCAGTGCCGTCTATTTGATGGTGGCCCGTCGGGTGGGCATGCCGGTGGTGGGGATCGGAATGCCCTCCCATTTTCTCTGCCGCTATCAGTCCGCCGTGGCGGAAGTGTACATCGACCCCTTCCATCGGGGGCGTTTTCTGACGCGCCTGGATTGTCGGAAGCGGCTTTTGGAATCCGCCATCGGCTATGATGAACGGCATTTGGCGCCTTTGAGCAGCCGCCGGACGCTGCAGCGGATGATCGCCAACCTGCATCTGATTCACAAGGAGCGGCGTCAGCGCGAGGAGTCGGAACGTCTCCAGCGCTATCTGATCGCGCTTTCGCGATAGCGATAGGATTTCCCCGGCTGGGCTACAGCGGACTGCTTTGCCGTCCGACCGGGGGAGGGAGACCCAGCCTCCGGTAGGCCAGATCGGTGACCACGCGTCCCTGGGGAGTGCGGTGCAGGTAACCTTCCATGATCAGGTAGGGTTCGTACACCTCCTCGATGGTGTCCGGTTCCTCCCCGACGGCCACGGCCAGCGAGCTGACACCCACCGGGCCGCCACCGAATTTGTAGATCACCGTTTCGAGAATGCGCTTGTCCATTTCGTCGAGCCCGTGCCCGTCGATCTCCAGAATCGCCAGGGAACGGTCGGCCAATTCCTTGGAGATTCGTCCGTCGCCGCGAACCTCCGCGTAGTCCCGGACCCGGCGGAGGAGGTTGTTGGCAATGCGGGGCGTGCCACGGCTCCGCCGG
Source organism: Verrucomicrobiota bacterium (assembly GCA_039796255.1). GTDB lineage: Bacteria > Verrucomicrobiota > Verrucomicrobiia > Limisphaerales > UBA9464 > UBA9464. Next base: position 1,898 of record JBDKKE010000472.1, read on the forward strand.
GCGATTTCCAGGGCTCCTTCGTCAGCGATCTCCACCCGCAGCAGGCCCGCCGAACGGCGAATGATGGATTGGATCTGCTCGGCGGGATAGTAGTCCAGCCGCTCGCGGATACCGAAACGGGTGAGCAGGGGGGCGCTCAACAATCCGGCTCGGGTGGTGGCACCGATCAGGGTAAAGCGCGGGAGGTTGAGCCGGACGCTGCGCGCGTTGGGCCCCTGGTCGATGATGATGTCCAGCTTGAAGTCCTCCATGGCCGGATAGAGGTATTCCTCAATCGTCTTTTGCAGACGGTGGATTTCGTCGATGAAGAGAACGTCTCCCTCCTCCAGGTTGGTGAGCAACCCGGCCAGATCGGCAGCCTTCTCCAGCGTGGGACCGCTGGTCGCACGGAGGGTTGAGCCCATGGCCCGGGCGAGGATGTTGGCGAGGGTGGTCTTGCCCAGTCCCGGAGGGCCGCTCAGGAGCACGTGATCCAGCGGCTCGCTGCGTCGGCGGGCCGCCTCGACACTGATCTCCAGACGCTCGCGGGATTTGGCCTGTCCGGTGAAATCGGCAAACGCCGCCGGACGCAGGGCCGCGTCCTGCGCGGTGTCCGGCTGCTTCAAAACCTCAGTCAATACCCGTTCGGCCATGCCGTGACAGGGTGGGGAACACGGAGCCCGGAAGAAAGCAGGAAGCGGGAACGGCTGCCCGGCAGCAGGCCCGTCCGCGGCTATTCCGCGACGACCCGGTAGAATCCTGCCGCCAAGCCGGAGCCCAACGACGGGTCCACCACGGAATTGGTGCCCGTGACCCCGGACAGGTGAAGGAACATGGGCTGAAACGTGCGGGAGAGATCTTCGGTGTGTTCGATGGTGTAGAAGCGGCCTGTGGTTCCCATCCAGCGCAGGACGCCCTGCGCCGGAGCCAGCAGCCGAATGTCGAGCGGATTGGTTCCCGCAGCGAGTTCCGCCGCGTCGGTGAGTCCGTCGAGATCCGAATCCGTCGTTCCGGTTCCTGCCAGGTCCCCCAGCCACTCCAGTTCCCATCCGTCGGGAAGTCCATCCTGGTCCGCGTCGGATGAATCCAGGCGGAGTAAAATCAACTCCGCCGTGGCGTCCGCGACATTGTGCTGATGCAGCAGCAGTGCCTTAAGCGGGCGGAGGGAGCCAAAACCAGCGCGCACTGCGGCATCCCGGTTCAACTCCACCCGGACGGAGCGTCCCTCGTCAAAGAAAGGCGTTCTGACCAGACCATGCGGAGTGGCGTCCAGAACCGGGTTTGCCAGGTCAAAGTCAATCCAGGGTGATTCGGTTTGCACCAATTCGCGGAGTCCGGTGGTGGTGACGCGATATCGGAAGCGGGTCAGCGATTCGCTGAGTCCCAGTTGGCGGGCCGTCGCGGAAAGGATCGCTACCCGGTTGTGATAGGGGGCGGTGTCCCGGAAGGTCGGCGGCAGCACGTTCAGAATGCCGCCTGCGGAGAGGAACTCGTTGGTGCGGGAGGTGTCGAAGACCAGGGTCATCAGGGCGTCGTTGCTCAAGTCGGGATCAAAACCCTGTCCGTTGAGGTTTCCCCCGCTGGAATTCAGCAGGATGTATTCCGGGAAACCGTCACCATTGAGATCGATCTCCACCTCCAGCGCGACCAGTTGGTACTGCGGAGTGACCCAGTCGCCGGCGGTGGCCAGTCCGAAGAAGACACGCGGCTCACCGGACGCCCGGGTCTGGAGGAAATCCGACGCGGCCCCGGCAGCCACCAGATTCCCTGAATCGCCCGCGCCAGGTCCCTGTTCAAATCCCAACTGAAAGACCGAAACGAGCGGTTGCGGATGCGCCGCTGATCCCCGCGTCGGGAGACGGAGTGTCGAGATCGGAGCGTTCGTCAACCCGACCTCCTTCGCGGTTGCCTGATAGCGTCCGGTCGCCCGCGCCACGACATGCCACGGCAGGTGCAGAATCAGGGTCGCGCTCTCCAACCGGACCTCCCCGCTGGCTTCTCCCAGGGGCAACCGCGGGCGGTCTCCCACCAGTGCGGCGGTGGAGGGATCGGGAGCCGAACGAAACGCCGAAGGATCGAGGTCCAGTCGCACGGGAACCAGCAGTGAGCCGCGGCCGGGGACGGTCACGGAGGGGACCAGCGGCACGAGGAGAACTCCAGGGGACGGCGAGGTGCTGATTGCGG
>JBDKKE010000473.1:0-12909 GCA_039796255.1 Verrucomicrobiota bacterium
GGGGATTGTGCTTCCGGTCAGCCATGAGCCATCAGAAGACCCGGTTGCAAACGTGGCAGACACCGCCGGCGACTGGGCCCGCGGAAACGGCGTGCGGTGCGGCGAGGTTCCCGCCGCTGCCGTTCTCGCTCGGCAACAGGGGACGACCCAGCCGGTCTCTCGTCGATAAGTCCATCAGGAGACCCCTTCCTCTGAGTAAATCTCTAGCGAGTCAAGTGAGTTTGAGAATAAAGTCCGAGACCCATCAGGTTTTCGGCTGCTCTTACACGGACATCGCGGAACGAAGTGCGTCGGAAAGCGACGCTTAAATGTTCTGACCGATTGCCTGCAGGTACCGGTATTCGGTCAGAATGGTTTTGAGCGCCGCGACGAGGGCATCTACCTGACGATGGAGGGGAGCCAGGTGCGGTGTTTCGAGGGTGATTTCGAAGGGGGGGCGGGTGGCGTCTGGAGCCGCCTGCAGCATGCCGGGGTATCCGGAGTGGATGATTCCGTGGCGTGCCTCAAAACCATCAATTTTTTCCCGGTGGTTGCGGGGTAGGAAGCGGCCGGCTTCCAGAAGGGCGGGTTTCAGCAGGTGCTCGGACAACACGGCGCCGCGCACAAATCCGTAGAGGCCATCACTGGTGTCGTCGCTGTGGAGGGTGATGATGCCGTCAAACGCCTGGGACCTGATCTCGGATTCGAGTGCCTGGACCTCGGGTTCCGCGCTGTCTCTCCAGAACTCCCGGTTCAGATCCTTCCCTGAACGGGCGTGTCGGGTGTTGTCCTCGAACCCCGTGGGGTTGCAGAGCGGATAGATGAAAATTCCGTAGCCTTCGCCAACCTCGGGCCGTTCGGCGAGCAGTTCGAGGAAACGCATCAGAGCCAGGGCCCCTTCTGGTTCGTCGCCATGGATCGTGGCAAATATGCCGACGCGCATCATGTCACCACCACCCTTGCGTCCGATGTGGAGATAGCGGGGAAGGAAATGGGATTGCCCGTCCTGCTCGAACTGTCCGTGGGCGGTTCCCAGGATCCGGGTGCAATTCGCGGCGATGCGGTCCATGGGTTCCAGGAAGTGCTGGATGGAGCGGCGCGGCTGCTTGGAGGCGGTTTCCAAGGGGGCAATCCGGGTGGAATTGGACGTGGACGTCGAGGTCATGGGGATAGAATTCTGGCCTGCCAGGGGAGGGACAAATGATTTAGTGGTCGCGGGTCGCGGAAAGGGCCTGATCGAAGATGCCGCCATCGGCGAAGTGCAACTTCTGGGCAGCGGCCCAACCGCCAAAATCACGGTCGATCGTCAGCAGTTCGATCTTGGGATACCGCGAGGCGTACTTCTGCGTGACCGACGCCAGGCGCGGTCGGTAGAAATTCTTGGCGATGATCTCCTGTCCGGCCTCGGTGTAGAGAAACTCCAGGTAGGCCCTGGCGATCGCTTCGGTGCCCTTGCGCCGGGTCACCTTGTCCACGATGGCGACGGAGGGTTCGGCCAGGACGCTGATGCTCGGGGCGACGAGTTCATATCGGTCCGTGCCATACTCCTTCAGGCTGAGCAGAGCCTCGTTTTCCCAGGTGATCAGCACATCACCAATTCCCCGCTGGGCAAAGGTGGTCGTGGCCCCGCGGGCCCCGGTGTCCATGACAGGCACATTTTTGAACAGGGCTTCGAGAAATGCCTTCGCCTTGGCCTGGTCGCCGCCCGCCTTCCTGACCGCGTATCCCCAGGCGGCCAGATAGTTCCACCGGGCTCCGCCACCGGTTTTCGGGTTCGGCGTGATGACGGCCACGCCGGGCCTGATGAGGTCGTCCCAGTCCTTGATGCCCTTGGGATTTCCTTTTCGGACCAGGAAAACAATCGTCGAAGTGTAGGGGGCGCTGTTGTCGGGAAGCCGCTTCTGCCACTCCTTGGAAACGGAGCGGGACCGTTCCGCGATCATGTCGATATCATAGGCGAGTGCCAGGGTGACGACGTCGGCGGCAAGACCGTCCATGACGGATCGCGCCTGTTTTCCGGATCCGCCGTGGGACTGCTGGATGGTAACGGTGTCCCCATGCTGCTCCTTCCATTTCCGGCTGAAGGCCGAGTTCAGTTCCGCGTAAAGCTCGCGGGTGGGGTCATAGGAAACGTTCAGGAGTTCAATGTCCTTAGCGGTCGCCGTCCCGGTGCTGATGAGGCTGAGTCCGAACAGGAGCAGGCAAAAAGTCCGGGTGGCGGAAGGAGGAGTCATGATGGGAAAAAACATGGGACGGATGACCGGGTCAATCACTGGACTGAGGATTCGATCTGGCCGCGGCGCCAGTCGTTGTCCGTGTAGCTACGCCAGGTTCGATTGGTCTGGGTCTGTTCAGCGTGCCCATCGGCGTAGGTGATGTTGGCGATGCCTCCGTGTCGCCCGAGAAGGCGTGCCTGTTGATTGGCGGAGCCGGAGTCGTCGAAGGCCCACGGCTGCGGATAGAGCCCGCCTCGTGAAGGCGATCCGTTGGCGCGTCCGGCATCCCCGAGCACGATAAACTGGGACGGCCGAACGAGGGACGTGATGGGTGTGGTTTCATTGAAGCCGAAGTCCGGATTGGCTCGATACCAGGCCTGTTGTGACGCCCCATCGAGATTGGCTTCGTTGTGATTGTTGCCGTAGTCCGTGGTGAACCATGCGCCGGCCTTCGGTGCTTCCCATTTGGTTCCGTTGGGGCAGCGGAAGATGTTGGTGGTTTGCCCAAGGTAGGGGAGGAGAACCTGGCGGTAGGAATAGGGAGCCCGCGCCTCCAGGGTATCCGGTGTTCCGGCGGGTGCGGTCCGCTCCGTCACATAGGCGGGAAACCGCCCTCCGTTGTCCTCGATGTACAGGGTGTACCCCAGTCCGATCTGACGGACGTTGCTGAGACATAGGATTCGCTTGGCGGTCCCCTTGGCCTTGGCGAGGGCCGGGAGCAGCATGCCTGCGAGAATCGCGATGATGGCAATGACCACGAGAAGTTCGATCAGGGTAAATCCTTCGCGGGAGGTGGCGCCGCGACGGAAGGAGGTGGGATGGTTCATACAGTGTCCTTTCCGATAGGTCTGCGGCTCCAGTGGAGGTAGGCCGAGAAACGGGTGTTTCTCTGTCGCCGCCCCCTGTTTCAAGGGCCGCAAGCCCACGGTGGGTTTTAATCTACATTAAGTCAATAGAGATATAGTTGTTTCATTCGTGGATGGGTTTGATTGGCTCAAAAACAGCCAAAAAACAGGCAGAAATGGAGCATTGAATACTTGATTGCCTGACTTGAGATTCTAGTCTGCCGATCGATGAAGCTCTCAGTTCGTGGGGAATATGCGCTCCGTGCCCTGACGGTCTTGGGAGTCCACTACGGCGGGGATGTGGTGCGGATCCAGGCGGTTTCCGATCAGCAGAATATTCCGAAGCGATTTTTGGAGCAGATTTTGAATGATTTGAAGGCCGGTGGATTTGTGGAAAGCCGCCGGGGCGTGTCGGGCGGCTATCGATTGGCCGCAGCGCCGGATCGAATTCCTCTCGCCCGAGTCATCCGACACCTAGAAGGGGCCCTCGCCCCGGTCAGCTGTGTCAGCGAGCGGTTCTATGCGAAATGCACCTGTCCGGACGAGGCTCAGTGCCCCCTGCGGTCGGTCATGAAAGAGGTTCGCGACGCCATCGCCAAGATTCTGGAAACGACGACCGTGGCGGACTTGGTAAGCCGAGCCAAAGCTCTCCGGCAACAACCGGATCGGTCGCCCGACTTCGTCATCTGAGACCTGTCGGAAGGAGCGGAGATTGAATTCAGGGCTGGCCGTCCAGTCCAAGGGCGCGTTAGGAATTCCTGGTCTTATGAATTTTCCACCGCTGCTTGTCGTTGTGGGCGTGCTTGGCATGAGCGCCTTTGCCGCGGACGACTGGTCGCAATGGCGGGGACCCCATTTCAACGGCTCCGCTCGAATGGGATCGCTTCCGGCTGAATTCTCCAAGTCGGATGCCCGGTGGGTTACTGCGATGCCTGGCCCCGCGGGGTCCACTCCCGTGGTGTGGGGCGACCGGATCTTTCTGACGAGCCCCGATGAGGCGAAGAACCTCAATCTCCTGTGCCTGGATGCCAAGGACGGCAAAACTCTCTGGTCGCGGACGGTGGCCGTGGGGGACAAGGACAAGGGGCGCAACAATATGGCTGCACCGTCTCCGGTCACGGATGGGCAGCGGGTCATTGCGATGTTCGGTACCGGGGATGTGGCCGCCTTTGACTTCGAAGGGCGGGAGATCTGGAAGCGACCTCTGTTTCGCGACTACGGCCGTTTCGCCATCATGTGGATCTACGGGGCCAGTCCCCTCCTGCTCGATGGACAGCTGATCATTCCGGTGCTCCAGCGGGACGAGATGCCACCGGACTATCCGCTCTTCGACGGAAAGCCAGCCAGGGAGTCTTTTCTTCTTTCACTGGACGCCGCCACGGGAAAGACCCTGTGGAAAGCGGCCCGGTCTACCGATTCCACCAAGGAGAGCCATGAGAGTTACGCCACACCCATTCCTCATCAGGGTGCCCGGGGAACCGAGATTCTGATCGTGGGCGGCGATCATGTCAGCGGACACGATCCCAAGTCCGGGGCGGAGTACTGGCGGGCCCGCCTCTACGAAAAGCGCGACGACTGGTATCGTATTGTCACTTCAGCGGTTTCCCTGGACGGCCTGATTTACGCGAGTGGACCCAAGGGCCAGCCCGTGGTGGCCTTTCGCGAGGGCGGGCAGGGGGATGTCACCTCGACTCACAGGGTTTGGGAGTTCACTGAGGCTCCAACCGACTGGGCCACCCCACTGGTGCTCGATGGCAGGCTATTTATTCTTGATGGTGGACGACGGATTCTTTCCCGGGTGGATCCGAAGACCGGCAAGGCCATTTGGACGGGCAAGCTGGACGTTGCCGAGCCCATCTGGAGTTCGCCCACGGGAGCGGACGGGAAAATCTATCTTGTGAGTGAAAAGGGCACGGTGCTGGTGGTGGGGGCAGGCGATGAGTTCAAGGTCCTGCACCGACTGGATCTGGACGAGGGACCGGTGCGATCCACGGTGGTGCCGACCTCCGGTGGGGTGTTGGTGCGCACGGCGCGGAACCTCTACTGCTTCGGCGCCAAGTGATCGGGTCAATAGGGATTGCCGCCGCTCGGAGCGCTCCGACACTGTCTGCACCGATGTGGCGTCCAGGTTTCGGCTGGTCTCTGGCCCTGCTGTTGTGGCTGGGAGTGATGGCCCCGGCGGCGGCGCAATCCGCGAGAACGGACATCCGGGAGATCAACGGTCGTCTACAGGTGGATTTGCTGGCCTGGGGCAAGAAGCAGGGGTTTCGCAGCCTGTGGAATCCACGTTCCGGGGAATTGCTGCTGACCAACCGCTGGGGGCGACTCGCGTTCAAGACGGATACTTCCCGTTTGGAATTGGATGGGGTGCTGGTCTGGTTGGAATGGCCGGTCATCAAGGATCGTGATCGCCCGTACCTTTCGGCAAAGGACCTGAATTCCGTCCTCAATCCACTGATCAAGCCCAACAAACTCCCTTCCGGAAAACGGATACGCCGCATCGCGTTGAGCGCTGGCCACGGTGGCAAGGATCCAGGGAACATGGAGGGTTCGCGACTGGAGAAAACCTATACCCTGAAGCTGGCTTGGGAGGTGGAGAAGCGTCTCAGGGCGGCGGGATTCGAGGTGATCCAGGTGCGCGAGCGCGACGAGTTCATCCCCTTGGAGGAACGGTCAGCGCGTGCCAACCGGAAACAGGCGGACCTCTACCTGGCGCTTCACTTCAACGGGGCACCGTCCGGATCCGGCGCCGCCCAGGGAGCCGAGACGTTCGCCCTCACCCTGAACAATGGACGCTCCACGAACGGGGGACGGAGCAGCAGTTCCCAGCGGGGTAATCGTCAGGACAACGAGAATCTCCTGCTCGCCTACCATATCCACCGGATGATCCTGAATTCGCTTGGGCTGGTGGACCGCGGGGTCAAGCACGCGAATTTCGTCGAACTCCGGGATGCCCAGATGCCGGCGGTCCTGATCGAGGGGGGCTTCATGGACAATCGCGAGGATTCCCTCAAAATCTTCAGCGATCAGGAGCGCGGGCAGTTGGCTGACGCCATCGTTGATGGCGTCCAGGCCTACCGGCGTCTCGTGGAGCGGGCGGCCAACTAGCTTCGCGGATCTCTGGAAAGACAGAGTCGGCTCCACGACATTCCCAGAAAGCCCTTGTCCACGCCTTCCAGCGAACCGACTGATGCCGAAGTGGTCGCCGCCGTCCTTGGCGGGGATGCGGAGCGCTTTGAGGTGATCGTCCGTCGCTATCAGTCCCGGCTGTTTGCCACTGCCCGCCGGTACGCCCGGCGGGACGACGAGGTGGAGGACATCGTTCAGGAGATTTTCCTGAAGGCGTTCGGCAAGCTGAGTACCTGGCGGGCCGATGCCCCGTTTGACCATTGGCTGATGCGGTTGGCGGTGCGGACCTGCTTCGACTTTCTTCGCGGACACCAGCGCAACCGGGAACATTCGGTGACCGAGATTTCTGCGGAAGAGGAGGACTGGCTGGAGCGGCATGCCGCCGCTCCGGAGTCTTCGGATGTCGATGGGGACGCGGCGCGTTCCCTGATAGACCGGGTCATGGAACAACTCTCGCCCGCCCATCGGCTGATCATTACCCTGCTGGAACTGGAAGAACGGTCGGTGAAGGAGATTGCCTCACTGACCGGATGGTCGGTACCTCTGGTCAAAGTGCGTGCTTTTCGGGCCCGTGCCGAGATGAGGAAAGTCCTCTCCCGCATGACCCGTGAGAAGTACCTGTAACCACCGTCCCCACTTGAGCGTCGAATCAACAGGAACGTCATGAATCTGGACCAGTTGCAACAGGTCGTGCTGGAAGCGGCACGGCGGAATCCTCCCGAGGACCGGGTTCCCTATGCCTTTGAGCAGCGGGTGATGGCGCAGGTGCGGAGCCGAGCCCGGGAGGCCAATCCGGATGGGATGACCTGGCTGGTCGGGTTTTGGCGCGCCGCCCTCTCCGGTTCAGCCCTGGCCCTGCTTCTGGTGGTCGCGAATGGCCTCATGCCCGATCCCGGAGTTTCTGCCGAGGGGGATCTTTCTGCGGCGGGTCTGGAGGAGATCCTGATGGCGTCCGCGGATCCGGCGGGCGAATCCTGGTAACCCGGGTTTTCATGAAGTCCACCCAGCTCATATTCGTTGCGCTCCTTCTTTTCGGCGCTGGAGTCGTCAGCGGGCTTGCCGGGGCGCGCCTTCGGGAGAAGGCATCGGCCCGCACACTGCTCCAAAAGCGCGGGGGGGTTCCGCCGCCGATGTGGCAGCGCCTGGAGTTTCTGCGCCGCGCTCAGCGAGACCTCGATCTCACCCCGGAGCAGCGTCAGCGGATTGAGGGCTATGTGAAGGACAGTCAGGAGCAAATCCGCCGCCTCTGGGAACCTTTGGCCCCGCGAGCCAAGGCGGAGATGGACGACCTCCGGCAGCGGATCCGTGGGGAACTATCGGAGGCACAGCGAGAGCGTTTTGATCAGGCTATTGCCGATCACAGTCATAAGTCCTCCCGAAACCCTGAGCGGGGCACCAACGGAAATTCCCGCTCAGCGGGAAAGGGTGGTGTTCGCAATCCACTCCCGCCCCCGCCTGCCGGACCTTGAGCGAATTACCCGACTCAATCCCGGTTACGCCCCATGGATCGGGCAATCAGGATCCAGCGGAACATTTCCAGAACCGCTGCTACCATGGCCGCTACGTAAGTGAGGGCTGCGGCCCCCAGGACCCGGCTGATTCCGGATTCTTCGTCCCGGGTCACCAACCCGAGTTTGACCAGCTGAGCCTTAGCGCGACTGGAGGCATCGTATTCGACGGGGAGGGTGATGATTTGGAACGCGGCGATCAGGGCGTAGCAGCCGATTCCGATCCAAACCAGCGTGGAGGAGATGGGGCCAAGGATGCGACTGAGGAACAAACCGCCAAAAATCAGAATCATCGCGGCGTTGCTCGCGAAGCCGGTGACCGGCACCAGAGCCATGCGCAACCCGAGAGGGCCGTACGCCTGCTGATGCTGCAGGGCGTGACCCACCTCATGGGCGGCCACTCCGACCGAGGCGAGGCTGGCATTGTGATAGACATCGGTGGAAAGAAACACCGCCCGACGGGCTGGGTCGTAGTGGTCGGTGAGTTCTCCGGGAACTTCGTGGATTTCAACGTCTCGCAGTCCGTTTCTGTCCAGGATCTCCCGGGCCGCCATGGCGCCATTGATCTGGTTCTGCGTCCCAATCCGGGAATAGCGCCCATAGGTGGATTTGAGCCGTGTCCGCGCCCAGAGCCCGAGCAGAAGGCCAGGAAGCAGGATCACCCATTCGAGGGGTGACATCATGAAGAATCCGTGAAGCATGGTCATCGTTGAATCTGCGGGACTGCCGCGCAGGGAAGACGGTTAGACCGAATTGCCGTGCCTGGCAATTCTACGCCGGGACCGGGGTTTCCAAGGATGCCCCGGTGTTTCCCTCGGGACTTCAGATCTCCAGCACTTTTTCAAACTGAGTGAGATTCTGTGGGCCATCCGGGGTGATGAGCGCCACATCCTCGAGGCGAACTCCTCCGGATTCCGGATAGTAGAGGCCCGGCTCGATGGTCACCACGTGTCCCGTGCGGAGCACACATTCGGAGGTGCGACTGGCCCGTGGGGGTTCATGGATCTCCAGACCGAGGCCGTGTCCGGTACCGTGGAAGAACCCCACCGTCTGACCCTTGTGCCGTCCGGTCCGGTAACCCTCTCTGCGGAAAAATTTCTCTACGGCTGTATGGACGTCTGCACCCGGGATGCCATCCCGGAGCATGGCGAAGGCAATCATCTGCCCCTGAAAGACGGTCGAGTATTGGCGGCGGACCGCCTCGCTGGCGCGTCCCCGCACCACGGTGCGGGTAATGTCTCCATAGTATCCGGTACGGGCAGAACGAGGAAAGATGTCCAGCACGACGGGTACGTGGGCGACCAGTGGACCGTGGCCGCGTTCGTGCGGATCACAGGCCTGCGCTCCCTGGGCCACGATACTGTTGGTGGCCACCCCTCCCGCCTGGAGCACAGCGGTTTCAATGATGGAGCGGACCTTTTCGCTGGTCAGTGAAACCCCGTGCAGCAGCAGGCGCCGGTCGCGTCCGATCTTGGCCCGCTTGAGCGCCTGGATCCCCTCCGCCATGCCCACCTCGGCCATCATGAGCGCGGCCGAGATCATTTTCACCTCGGTCGCTGTCTTGAACTCGCGTTCGGGCAGAAACCATCCATCCCGAATTTTCACCCGCAATCCCAGCTTGCGGAGTTGCCGGGCTACGCCCACGGGAAAGGTGAAGGGAACGGTGACCTTCCGGACCTTGAGATCGCGGCACAGGGCGGCGGCCGCATCGGCGAGACCTGGAAACTTGGTGCCACGATTGCGGGCCAGTCGCAGAAATCGCGAGATCGGCAGCACCCGGTCCACCTGGCTTCCCTCCCGGACTCGGCTCAGTTCGAGGTCATTGAGGACCACCACGGAGCGTCCTTCATGCCGCATGAAAATGAAGGGGTCCGAAACGGGCACGCCGAGGGCGTAGCGCATGTCGGCGTCCCGCTCACTGTCAGCGATGTGGAGCAGGCATGCGGATTTCATCGGGCGTTCCGCGGGCGATTTGGACGGGGAAGTCCTCTCCGGTCAAACGCGGAACCGTCGCGGGGTGATTTTTGCCCTGAAACGAGGGGATCCCGGTGGCCACCGCCATCCGGCCTAGCGCAGGTGGAGGGGCGAGAGAAAGTAGAGTCTTCCCTGCGGAAGACGGGTCACGGGATTCAACCCCTCCAGGTTCACGCTGATTCGCTCGCTGCGGGAACTGCCCAAGAGATGCAGGAAATCGCCAAACCGGGGCGGCATCTCGTACGCCACGAGATTGGCCCCCTCGACGCCAGCGAGGGAACAGGCGCGGTGGTAGGCGGTTTCGAAGTCACCGAGTTCATCCACCAGACCGAGGCTCAGGGCCTGATTTCCAGAGAGAATACGGCCATCCGCATATTCCTCCCACTGTTCGGACAACGGCCGTCCGCCGGTCACCTGTTCCGCGGCGTTTTGCTGGGCGGCCCAGCCGCGACCCTCCCGGATGACCTGCTTGAACCGGTTGAAACTCTCGGTGACCAGGTCCTTCAGGATGATCTTCTCCTCCGGCGACTCGTCCTCGGCACGGAGTTCGCCGCTGAACATGTCCTTGAGTTTGCCACTTTTCACCACCTCCGGACGGACCCCCACCTTATCCATGAGTCCGCGATAGTTATACCCGTGAAAGATGACGCCAATGCTGCCGGTCAGCGTCAGCGGATGGGCCACAATCCATCGGCACGGAGCGCTGACGTAGTATCCGCCGGACGCCGCCAGCGAACCCATGCACGCCACTACCGGGACGTCGTTGTTAGTCTGAAACTGTCGCAGAGCGGCGTAGATTTCGTCGCTGGCCAGGACTTCGCCCCCGGGTGAATCGACCCGCAGAATCACCGCCTTGACCGCTTCGTCATCCGCCATCCGCTGCAATTGATCCCGCACCTCACCCACCAGGCCCGCGCGGCCGAATCCGGCGGCGTCCCCACTGATCACCCCGCTGATATCCAGGACCGCCACTTTGTCTTTTGAACCGTTGTCTTCCAGGGTGATTTCGGCCATGTCCCGCGCCCCCAGTCTGCCGGGAGCATTATTCCTGGAAAACGGGTGCCAGAGGGTGCTGGCAATCAGGAACAGGGTGACCGCAGCCAATCCGCCGATGGTGATCACCGCCATCAGGGCCAGGCTCCAGTACGACTTCGACTTCCGGGGCAAGGGGGATCCGGCCGTGGCCGGGAGCGGGGGCGGTACAGGGGAGGGGATTGGAGGCGCGGACATCAGGTGAGGACGTTAGAAAGACCGTGGCGGGTCGCAAGCCGGCGGATCGGCGGGTTTTCGGAACCCGCAGGTTTGGATCCGGCGCGGAAGGGTGGGTGGCGATGCGGCGTAGAGGTCCTTGGAGTGGGAATTGCTTTGCCGGGACGGGGGTCGCTGCGTATGAAATCCCCCGGTCCATGAAACATCTGCTTCCCCTTGCCCTCGCAGTCGCCGTTCTGGCGGGCTGCGCCACGCATCGCGTTTCCGATACGGTTCCGCTTCCCACGGGCAAATCCCCGTCGGGTCCTGCGGCCGGAACCAAGGATTCCGAAGGCTACACCCTCATCTTCAACGGCACGTGGGATGGATGGCGAGTTGCCGAAAACCCGAGTGCCTGGAAAATCGTCAACGGAGCGTTCCTGGCCAACGGTGATCGCAGCCACAATTACTACGTGGGCCCGCTGCAGCCCTTCAAGGACTTCGAGTTGCGCCTGGATGTCATGACCGCGCCCGGCGCGAACGGGGGCGTCTACGTCCACACCAAATTTCAGGACACCGGGTGGCCTTGGGGTGGCTACGAGATCCAGGTCAACAACAGCCAGGGCGACTGGCGTCGCACGGGGAGCGTGTACTCGGTCAAGGACGTGCGCGAGACCGCCGCCAAGGACAACCAATGGTGGGATTACCGGATCCGGGTCAAGGGCGACACCATCCAGATCTTTGTCGATGGCAAGCTGGTCAATGAGTTCAAGGAAGAGGCAGGCCGCAAGGCGGGCAAGGACTTTGAGCGCAAGCTGAACTCGGGAACCATCGCCCTCCAGGCGCATGACCCGGGAAGCTTCGTGTACTACAAGAACATCCGGGTGAAGAGCCTCGACTGAAGTATTCGGAACCCATCGATTCAGGGCCCGGGTCATCCCGGGCCCTTTTTGTTTTCGGAGCGCCAGTCCCGGAAAACCCGATGGACGAATCGGTGGGGCATGATTCACTGGATCCGTGGTTGGTCGGGCTGAAGTTCGTGGCCCGACCCCCGTTCACCATTTCCACTCCAAATTTCCATGTCACTCCTCGACTCTCTCAAGAAGTACACCGTGGTGGTCGCCGATACCGGCGACATCGATGCCATCGCCCGAACCAAGCCTCAGGACGCCACCACCAATCCATCGCTTATCCTGGGGGCGGCGCAGATGCCCCAGTATCGCGCTCTTGTAGATCAGGCGGTTCAATTGTCGCAGGCGGTCTCCGGCGACTCTGACGCGCGGTTGACCGCGATGATGGACCGGTTGTTCGTGCTCTTCGGACTGGAGATCCTCAAGCACGTCCCGGGTCGTGTCTCGACCGAGGTGGATGCCCGGTTCAGTTTTGATACCGAGGCCACCCTCGCCAAGGCCCGCCAGCTGATTGGCTACTATGAAGAGGCGGGCATCTCCCGCGAACGCGTCCTCATCAAGATTGGCAGCAGTTGGGAGGGGATTCGTGCGGCGGAGGTCCTGGAGAAGGAGGGGATTCACTGCAATCTCACCCTGCTTTTCAGCTTTGCCCAGGCGGTAGCCTGTGCGGAGGCGAGGGTCACGCTGATTTCACCCTTTGTGGGCCGCATCTATGACTACTACCGCAAAGAGAAGGGAGCCGAGATTCCCCCTGAACAGGATCCCGGAGTTGCGTCCGTGACGGCCATCTACAACTACTACAAGAAGTTTGGATACCGCACGCAGGTGATGGGTGCCAGCTTCCGGAAAATCGAACAAATCACCCGTCTGGCTGGAAGCGATCTGCTCACCATCAGCCCCGATTTGATCGATCAATTGGCCAAGTCCGAAGGCGACCTGCAACCGGCGCTGACCCTCGAAGCAGCCCAGGCTGCGGCGATCGAGAAACTGTCGCTGGACGAAAAGCATTTCCGGTGGCTGCACAACGAGGACGCCATGGCGACCGACAAGTTGGCCGAGGGGATCCGGCGTTTCAACGCGGACGCCCGGAAGCTGGAGGGCTTTGTGCGAAAGACCTTCGCCTTGTAGGCGCGGGCGCTCCCGGGTTTGCGCGGGCCGG
>JBDKKE010000474.1:0-10921 GCA_039796255.1 Verrucomicrobiota bacterium
CGCCATCCTTCGTGCGGCGCTGCGTTCGCGCGCGCGGTGAAGACGCGTCCCATTTCAAAAAACTGCAGGTCGCCGTTTCTCCGTGTGAGATTGTGCTGCAGAGTATCGAGCAGTCCGGGAAGCAGCGAGGGGCGCAACACGTCCATGTCGCTGCTGAGCGGGTTTGCCAGACGCACCCCATCGTCCGCCACGCGGCATGCCGCAGCCGCATTGATCAGGGTCTGCCCCTGCGCTTCCAGCAACCCCGACGCCACGAGCATTCCGCGCACTTCGGACATTTGGTCATATACCGCATCGAATGGGTGCGATCCCACCGCGCCCCGCGGCGGCGTCGCCGGAATCCGGTCCACACCGTAAAGTCGGGCGATCTCCTCCACGAGATCTGCCTCCCTCTTCAGGTCCACCCGCCAGGTGGGAATCTCAAAAGACGCACTGAATTTGTCCGGCGCTGTCTTGTGGCACTGAAGACCCAGTCGAACGAGATACTCGGACTGCTCATCAGCGGGAATATCGATCCCGAGCACTTCGTGGACACGGCGCGAACGCAGTTCAATTTTGCGAAAGGGTTCGGGCTGGGATCGGCGATCCAGCGCGCCGGCCATTGGCGTCCCACCCGCCGCCGTCACGATCAATTCCGCACACCGCCGACTGGCGAATTCGCAGATTTCGACGTCCGCCCCACGCTCAAAGCGGTAACTCGCGTCGGTGCGAATTCCCAGCGACTTGCTGGCGCGACGGATCTGGGACGCCGAAAAGGTTGCCGACTCGATCAGCACGTCCACCGTGGACGCGGAGATCTCCGAGTTTGCCCCTCCCATAACTCCAGCGAGGGCGATGCCCTTTTCCGCATCGGCAATCAGCAGATGGTTCGCATCCAGCAAATGCTCAGTGCCGTCCAGTGTGGTGAACCGTTCACCGATGCGGGCACGCCGCACGATGATGCTGGGGCGACCGTCGGGGCCGACGGCCACCCGCCGAAGGTCAAAGGCGTGCAGAGGCTGCCCTGTCTCCAGCATCACAAAGTTGGTGACGTCGACGACGTTATTGATGCTGCGAAGGCCCACCTTTTCCAAAGCCAACCGAAGCCAGTCAGGGCTGGGGCCGACGGTAACGCCTCGCACCACCCGCGCGGTGTAGCGCGGGCAAAGGTCCGGGGCATCCACCTGCACCTCGACCGCCTGGGATATCGGATCGCCCGATTCCACCAACGACGGCGATGGAATCCGAAGGTCATTACGGGTCACGGCGGCGATCTCGCGGGCAATGCCGATCACGCTGTTCCAGTCGGGCCGGTTGGGCGTGATTTCCAGATCATAGACCACATCGCTTCCGCTCCGCCCGAGATACGCGGCAAACGACTGTCCGACCACAGCGTCCGGACGCAGGATGAGCAAACCGTCCTCGGCGCGGTGTCCGATGTCCTCGGCACGGATGCCCAACTCATTTGCGGAACACAACATGCCGTGGGATTCCACCCCGCGGATCTTGCCCACCTTGATGGTGAATGGTTCCCGGTCTCCAGGCTTCATCGGAAGCGACGCACCGGGAACGATGAGGGGAACCTTGTCCCCCGCCTGAAAGTTCTGCGCGCCACAGACAATCTGGCGCTCTCCCCGGCCATCGGCCACTCGACACAGGGACAACTTGTCCGCGTTGGGATGCTTCTCCCGGCTCAGCACCTGGGCCACCACGATGCCTTCGAACTCACCCCCAAGCCGCTGAAGAGACTCCACCTCGAGTCCCAGCATGGTCAGGCGTTCCGCCAGTTCCTCGGGGGAACCGTCGAAATCCACATAGTTGCGCAGCCAGTTGAGCGTGATCTTCATGCCAGGATTTCTAGAACTGCGTCAGGAAGCGGGCGTCATTCTCGTAGAAGAGACGGATGTCCGTGATGCCGTAGCGCAGCATGGCGATACGCTCGATGCCGAAGCCGAAGGCCCATCCGCTCCACACCTCGGGATCGTACCCGACGTTCTCAAACACCTGCGGATGCACCATTCCGCATCCGGCGATTTCCAGCCAGTCCTTGCCCAGCTTCCTCACCAGCGCATTGGTGAAGTCGATCTCCAGGCTCGGTTCGGTGTAGCTGAAGTAGTGGGGCCGGAAACGCAGCTTCACGTCGCTGCCCAACAATTCACGGAAGACCGCTTCCACGGTTCCCTTGAGATCCCCGACGGTGACCCCGCGGTCGACATAGAGACCCTCGATTTGGTGGAACGTCGGATTGTGGGTGGTATCGGCATTGTCACGCCGGTAGACGCGTCCGGGGACAATGATGCGGATCGGCGGCGGCATCTGCTTCATCACCCGGATCTGCACCGACGACGTGTGGGTGCGAAGCAACGGGCGTCCGGGGGCGTCGAGAAAAAAGGTGTCCTGGGTATCGCGCGCCGGATGATCCGCCGGGGTGTTCAGCGCGTCGAAGCAGTGATATTCGTCTTCAATCTCCGGGCCGTCCGCGACAACGAAGCCAATCTTGCGAAACGCGCGGACGATATCCTGGGTGACCTGCGTCAGCGGATGAAGGCGTCCCGAGGGACGGCGACGGCCCGGAAGGGTGACATCGGCGGGTTCCTTCGGCAGCGCCGCCTTCAACTCGAGTTCCGTGCGACGTTCGGCAAGAATTGCCTCAATCTCCTGTTTGGCCGCGTTCAGGGTCTTGCCGGCGACCGGACGCACCTCCCGGGCAAGGCTCCCCAACTCCTTGAGCAACGCCGTAAACTGACCCTCAGCCCCCAGAAAGGCGCCCTTCGTCCGTTCCAAAGCGGGTAGTTCGGCGGCCGCGCGCAATTCCGTCAGTGCGGCCTGTTTCACGGACTCGATGCGTTCTAGAAGAGACATGAAAGGAGGGGATCGAGCAGAAGCAACCCGGGAAAAGAAAACGCGGACGGCCTGGATCAGGACGCCCGCGCTTGCAAGGAAATCCGCCGGACGCTCAGGCCTTGGCAGCGCCCGCAGCCTTGGTCTTCAACGCACCCTGCGCTGCCTCCACCACCTTGCCAAATGCCGTGGCATCGGTAGCGGCGAGTTCGGAGAGCACCTTGCGGTCCAGGGCAATACCGGCAGCCTTCAATCCCTCGATCAGGCGGCTGTAGGTCATGCCGGCGCCACGGGCGGCTGCATTGATGCGGGCCTGCCACAGGGTGCGGTAGGTGCGCTTCTTGGTCTTGCGGTCGCGGTAGGCGTACTGGAGGCCGTGGTCCACGGCATCGCTGGCATATCGATAGAGTTTGCTGCGCTTCAGTCGATAGCCCTTGGCCATCGACAGCATGCGTTTACGACGTTTGCGGGAAGCGGGAGCGTTAGTGACGCGCATGGGAAAAAATCAGGTTAAGGTTCCAGATGGGAGCGGTGTACGGTCAGTGCGAGAACGGCAGGCACGCCTTGATCTTGTAAACGTCGGTCGGGTGAAGCTCCTTCCACTCGCCCAGACGACGGCGACGCTTGGCGCTCTTGCCGGACAGAAGGTGACGGGTACCCGAATGACGGGCCATGACCTTGCCTGTGGCCGTAATCTTGAAGCGCTTGGAGACCGACTTCTTGGTCTTGATTCCCTTGGGACGTCGCATAAATAACCTCTGAAACTGCTCGTTAAAGGCCGCGGAGCATATTCGGACGGCAGTTCACTGCAAGGGTAATTCTGTTTCAAAATGGGTACTGCGGTCTGGAATTCGGTTCATGAACTCGCCATTCCCTCCCTGCCGGCCTAGAATTTGCACATGACACATCGCCGCCGACTGTTGCTGACGGTTTCCGTCGCCATGGTTGCGGCATGGCTGCTCGCCTGGGCAGGATTTGCCTTCGCACGTTCGACCCAGGTCACCCCGGAACGCATCGCCCGAACACTGCGCTCAACCCGATTTGCGGGGCTTTCCGCGGCGGAGCGCCTGCACGTGATCCGAAAAATTGCCGCCATGCTCAACCGGCTTTCTCCCGAGGATCGCCGTGCGGTACGCCTCAACCCAGATTTCAATCAGTGGTTTCGGGAACTCGAGGATGGGGAGAAGGGTGCCTTTCTCGAACTCACGGTGCCCACTGGCTTTAACCAGATGCTGACGGCCTTCGAGCAAATGCCGGAGGATCGACGCCGGCGCGCCATCGCAGACTCCGTCCGGCGCCTCCGGGAGGCCCGGGAGCGGATGGCAGTGGACGGCACGGCATCGGACGCCGCAGGAACCAACCAACCACCGGAATTGAGTCCGGAACTTCAGGAAAAGATGGTGACCCTGGGTCTGAAGAGTTTTTACGAGACGGGATCCCCGGACCTGAAGGCGGAACTGGCTCCTGTGGTCGGTGAGTTGCAGCAGGCGATGGAAGCCGGGCGGGGACTTCGCATGCGCCGACGCCCCCCCGAATGATGCGGCAGCCCCGGGCATTTACTTTGGTGGAACTACTCGTTGTCCTGGCGATCATCGGGATACTCGCTGGACTCCTCCTGCCGCAGTTGGGACGAGCCGCTGAACGCGCGCGCACCGCGGCGTGCCGCTCCAATCTGAGCCAGATCGGCCTCGGACTTCGTCTCTATCTCGACGACCATCAAAACCGCTTTCCCACCATGCAAAGCCGGGGCGGCGGGCCCCATGTCACGGTCACCAATACCCCGGAAGTCATCCTTGCTCCGCAGCTGGGAGCCTTCGCGGTCTGGAAATGCCCCTCCGATCCGCGGCAGTTTCAGGAAACGGGTTCGAGCTACTTCTGGAATTTTCTGTTCAACGGTCAATCCGCCGACCGGGTACGGATCCTCGGCATCCCCATCTCCGGACCCGGGGTGCCCGTCTTCAGTGACAAGGCTGGGTATCATGCCCGGCTCGGTGCCGCCCGTGCGCAGAACCACCTGTATGCCGATGGCACGGTGAAGCAGTTCTTTCTCCTGGAACCAGATCGATGATTTCCCTCCACCAACTGACCAAACGATTCGGGGGACGTCTCGCCGTGGACCGACTCGATCTCCATGTGGCGCGGGGCAGCATCGTCGGACTGCTTGGCCATAACGGCGCCGGCAAAAGCACCACCATAGGCATGCTCCTGGGACAGGTCTGGCCCACCGCTGGAGAAGCCCGGATCGGGGGACACGAAGTCACCCGTGACCGCTCGCAGGCACTGGCCCGGATTGGCGCAATTTTCGAGGCGCCTTCCTTTTACGAATACCTGAGTGGCTGGCGAAAT
Organism: Verrucomicrobiota bacterium; assembly: GCA_039796255.1. GTDB lineage: Bacteria > Verrucomicrobiota > Verrucomicrobiia > Limisphaerales > UBA9464 > UBA9464. The sequence continues at coordinate 5,167 of JBDKKE010000474.1, forward strand.
CTGGAGATCCTGTCGTCGTATACCGCTCGGACCCCGGAACGGCGACTTCGTGAGGTGCTGGCCTGGGTCGGCCTCGAAGGACGCGAGCGCGGGGCAGTCCGGACTTACTCTCACGGGATGCGCGCCCGTCTGGCGCTGGCCCAGGCGCTACTGCCCAATCCGGAGTTGCTCATCCTCGACGAACCCACCAATGGACTCGACCCCGAGGGCATCCACGAAATGCGCGCCACCATTCGTCGTCTCCACTCCGAAATGGGGCTCACCATCCTCCTGTCCTCCCACCTGCTGGGGGAAGTCGAGCAACTCTGCACGCGCATTGCCGTGTTGAACCACGGCCGCAAGGTTTTCGACGGCTCCCTTGAAGAGGCCAGGGAATCCCGGCGCTGGATCCGCCTCAAAACCCCCGACCTTCCCGCAGCGATCCGGTCGCTCCGGCAGGCAGGACTGGTGTTGGATGAACGCCCTCCCGATCTGCTGGCGCCCGCAGACGCCGTCACCATCCGCCAGATCGTTCAGCGCCTGGTCGAGCAGGGATTCCCCGTGGACGCCATTGCCCCCGAGGAACCGACCCTGGAGGAATTCTACCTGTCGCTCATGAAGCGGTCTGGGGAGTAGGAGGCGAAGCGCCAATCATCGCCGGAAAGCAGCCCGATCATCATGTTCCTCCTCCAACTGCGTCACGAATTATGGAAGCTCTTCGGAAAGAAGCGCACCTATCTGGGCTTCGGCATGTTTCTTCTGGCCCAGGCCGTCATTCTTCTGGTGTTCCGCTACTCACGTGCCTCGCGGAGCATGGGGGATGTCCTGGACAACAATGGCTACACCGCTGCGGATTTCCTCTCACCGCTGACCGCTGCCGCATTCACCAATCTCTGGCTCGCCTACCTGTTGTTGCCCCTGTACGGCACACTGGTCGGAGGGGATCTGGTGGCCAAGGAGGTTGAGGACGGCACACTCCGCATGATCTTCGCGCGGCCAATCTCGCGCCTCCGCCTGCTGACGCTGAAATGGGTGACGGGGGCCCTGTTCTCGCTGGTGCTGACCGTGGCCATGGGACTCACCGGACTTGCACTTGGACTCGTTTTCTTCCCGTGGGGAGGCCTGTTTGTCTTCATCCCCGGAGACCTTTTCGGCGTCTTTCCGGCTTCCGATGGACTGGGCCGCTACGCTGCGGCGCACGGCTTGATGGCGGTGAAGGCCACCACGGTAATGAGCCTGGCCTTTGCGTTTGGCTGCTTCCCGGTGAAGCCCGCTGCGGCGACCATCCTGGCCCTGTCGTTCATCTTTCTGAATTTCATTCTCATGAACATTCCCTGGTTCGCCGACCTGAAGCCCTGGTTCCTCACCTACCATCTAAACCTTTGGCAGCAGGTCTATGTACAACCGGTTCCCTGGCCCCGCCTCGGCGAGTCGTTAAGTCTGCTCGCCGGCTTCAACGCCACCTTCTTCGCCCTCGGTGCCGCCGCCTTCGGCGTGCGGGATCTGAAATCCTGACCCACCTCATTCCGGTAACCCGGCAACCGGTTGCACGGTCTCCTTGCTGAACAAGTTTGCTCGCATGAAATCCCATTCGTTTCTCGCCACCTTCGCCCTGGCCTCCGGAACCGTGTTGGCCGCGAACGGCAACCCGTCGGCGAACTGGCCCGCATGGCGCGGTCCGCAGGCCACCGGGGTTTCCCCATCGGCCAATCCCCCGACCGAGTGGAGCGAGAGCCGGAATGTCCGGTGGAAGACCAAGCTCCCGGGGCGGGGCACGTCCACCCCCATCATCTGGGACGACCAGGTCTTTATCCTCACTGCGATTCCCGCCGCCACCCCAACCAACGCGGTCCCATCGGAACCCGCAACCCAACCCGCGGTGGAGTCCGGGCGTCCGCGGGGACGCGGCGGCCCTGGAGGCGCCAGCGAGGCACCCACCTCCCCGCAAAGCTTCACCGTGATCGCCTACGACCGCGCGTCCGGGAAACCGCGCTGGGAACGCACCGCACGCACGCAGGTCCCCCACGAGGGTCACCACAAGGATCACGGATTTGCCTCCGCCTCGCCGGTGACCGATGGCGAAATCGTGATCGCTTCATTCGGGTCGTTTGGAATCTACGCCTACGACTTGAAGGGGACGCCACTCTGGGAGACCGACCTCGGCGACATGCGCACCCGCAACAGTTTTGGCGAGGGCAGTTCCCCTGCCCTTCACGGAAACACCGTGATCGTTCTCTGGGATCATGAGGGAGAGGATTTCATCGTGGCCCTGGACAGGCGCACCGGAAAGGAACTGTGGCGTCAGAGTCGGGATGAACCCACCGGATGGAGCACCCCGCTGATCATCGAACAGGGCGGCAAGCTCCAGGTAGTGGTCAACGGAACCAACAAGGTCCGCGCCTACGATCTCGCCAATGGCAAACTCTTGTGGGAGGCGGGCGGGCAGACAGCCAATGCCATTCCCTCGCCGGTTCCATATGGCGGACGGGTCCTCGTTACCAGCGGCTTCCGCGGCGCCGCTCTCCAGGCAATCCAGCTCGGTGCCTCTGGGGACCTCACGGGCACGGACTCCATTGTTTGGAGCCACAACAAAAGCACACCGTATGTCCCCTCGCCGCTGATCTACGGCCGCCATCTGTATTTCTACTCCGGCAACAACGCCCTGCTCTCGATCTTCGACGCCGACACGGGAAAACCCGGAATCGAGGCTGAGCGTCTCACCGGTCTCCAGGGCGTGTACGCGTCGCCGGTCGGCGCTGCGGATCGTGTGTATCTCGTGGGACGCGACGGCGGCACCCTGGTCCTTCGCAATGCAGACACGCTGGAGGTGCTGGCCACCAACAAACTGGAGGACGGGTTTGATGCCTCACCGGCACCGGTGGGCCGGGAGCTTTTTCTTCGCGGCCGGGAAAACCTCTATTGCCTGTCCGAGTCGGCACTTTGAAATAAGAAACTAACCGAACGGCACACACATCCAGGCCTCCCAGAGGACTGAATGTGTCGACTTCCGGATTTCACCATCCAGATGCCGCCCGGTTTCCGCATGGGTTCTGCAAATCCGCCGATGGGTGCCCCCGACCCGTCACATCCGGCGACAGGTCCCAGAATGTAAGCACCCCGCGGTTCACCTCACCAGCACGGGCGTAATGAAGATCACCAATTCCTTTTTGCGCCGCGCATCGAAATCGCCCTGAAACAGGCGACCCAGCCAGGGTATTGATCCGAGGCCCGGAATCCGTTTCCGGCTTACGGCCGAATCGGTCTGGATCAACCCGCCCATGATGATGGTGGAACCCGAGCGCACCCGAACCAGGGACGACGCCTGCTTGATGTCCAGCACCGGGGCCGTAGTACTCCGGTTGGGGGAAAATTTTGTTTCGAGCAGACTGGTAAGCACCGGCGACACATCCAGGGTGATCCAGCCATCTTCACCCACCTGAGGGGTAAGGGCCAGAATGGTGCCCACGGTGACGGTGGACACGGTGTCCTGCTCGATGACCGCCGCCGAACCCGAAGTCGCCCCCCCGGGTACGATGGTGGACTGGTTCTGAAAGAAAGGCATCTCGGTGCCCACCTTGATCAGGGCGCTCTGATTATTGATCGTACGGATGCGCGGCTTGGAGATCACCCTCACCTCCCCCTGCTCCTCAAGCGCCTTCACGACCACACTCGAGTTTTCGTTCTTGAAGACAAGGTTGAAGCTGTCAGGGGACAGGTCGAAGCCGCCAATCGGACGACTGATCGTCTGGGCTCCCTCCAGTCCCACGAAACCACTCGAGGTACTGATGACTTTATCCCAGTCCACGCCAAACTGAAATTGATCATTGAGCGTCACATCATACAGCCGCACTTCGATGTCCACCTGGCGGTTCACAACGCGTTTGATACTGGTCAGGTACGTCTCCACACGCTTGAGCGCGGAGGGGCGGTCCGAGACCTGAACGATTCCGGCCATCGCATTGACGGCCATCGATTCGCGTCCCTTGGCGGTCAGGAGCCGGCTGAGGTCGTCTTGCAACTGCTTCCAGAAGTCCATGTTGTTCTCAGCGGACAGGTTGATGGATGATCCCCCGCCGCCCCCGCCGCCCCCGCCGCCCCCGCTGCCGCTGCTGCCGCTGCTGCCGCTGCTGCCGCTGCTGCCGCTGCTGCCGCCACCTCCAGCACCCCCTCCACCGCCAACCCCCGCCACGCTGGTGCCTCCTCCGGAACCGGCAGCCAGCGTGGCGGAGTTTTGACCACTCCCCGTTCTTCGCAATTGCAGATAGTCGATTTGAAAGCTGCGCGTCTCCGTGACTTCAACCCGAATTAAACCGTCGTCCTCCCGCCAGGTAAAGTCATTGGCCGCCAGCAGCGCGCGCATGACCGCCGCCAATGGAAGGTCGTTTAATGAGACGGTAACCACACCGGTCACCTCGTTGTCGGGAACAATGTTCAGTTGATTGGCCTGGGCAAAAAGGGCCAGGGCAGCCTTGATATCCAGTCCGATGGCGGTGAAGGAATAGAGCTTCTTGTCTTGGGAACCCGGGATATCCGGTGGCGGCACCGGAGTCTCCGCGCCGCTGATCCGGTCCGGGTTGAGCGTTTCCGGCGGATCGCCGAAGATATCGGACGCCGTTGGCCAGTAAAGATTTTCGAACTCCTTGTCCACTTCCTGCCACCGCTTCTGGCTATTCGCACGTCGGGCCCACGCCCCCGTCGAGACGTCGCGCGGAGACCCGACGCGGGGGTTCGGCAAAGGCTGGGCGACCGACGCCGGATTGGGCGCCTCCACCGGGCCGAACTCGTCGGCCCGCCCCCAGGGGCAAGCCAACAGAAAGGGCAGGATGGCGATCCGAATCGCCTTGGAGGCGGGGAGTGTTCTCAAGAAATTTGAGGTTTCCAGAATGGAAGTTGGGGAACCGGAATCAGGGGGCAGCAGCGGTGGACACCCGGGCCGGTTCCCGGGCGCGAGTGTTGAGATTGGTCGCTGTGGAGGAGTCAAAATCGGGAATACGAACCTCCTCTAGCCCCCGGGCGCCCAGGACACGGATGACGTCCGCCTCGATCTTGTTGATGCGGTAGCCCAGAATCTCGGACCCCTCGTTGGCAACCAGTTCATTGATGATAGCCAACCGCTCACCGGACTGGCGCCAGATCGCAGAGACCCAAAGGATGTCTGAGGCGTTGGTGACCACCGTGTTAGGGCTCGCAAGCCCGGGCTTTGGATACTGCCCGAATGGATCTCGGTTGGGGGCCTCCATCCACTTGCGGAATCTCTGGTTGACGAACACGAGATCAATTCCCCAAGTGGACTCCACCGGCACCACCCCCGCCACCGGCTTCACCCTGGCGAGAGCCTCATCGCGGGGCACGGTCAACACCGTTCCCGCCTTGGGCGGAATGGCTGGGGGACGGGAACCCATCCGGCGGATGCGGTCGCCGAACTGGATGTAGACGGCTCCGGCGGCAATGACGGCGATCGCGGAAACCACCCATGGATTCTGGAGCGGACTTGAGATCATGACCGGGGTGCCCGCGCCCACAGGTTGAGGGTCAACACCGCCTCCGAAACGGTGCCGGAGCCCCCGCTGACCTGGAGTTCCCCGAGGTCTGCCCGGCGCGGATGGGCGGCCACGAAGTGGCAGAACTCGATCAACCGTTGGTAGGTACTCCGGGGGGATGTGACGTCGTCGTTCGGTCGGACCTCAATTCGCACGGGGATGATGCTGAGCGATTCGCCGGCGATGACCCGCAAAACCGGTTCACCCAGTTCCGTCTTCAGGGTCAGTGCCAGGGG
>JBDKKE010000475.1:0-4280 GCA_039796255.1 Verrucomicrobiota bacterium
TTGCGGGATCCCGACATGCAGGGCGCCTGCTCCACATTGGCGCAGAACCATCCGATGATTGCCGGCAGATCCGGGGTGTCCCAGTCACCGTCCTGATAGGCTTCCCCAAACCCCACATCGCCCTGGAGAACTCCCCGCCGAAAGAAGCGGTGACGGTGGAGGTGCATTTCCGCCGCCGGACCGCCGTGTCCCTCGCCAAATTGCTGGACGGAACCATCGGGAAGCCGCAATGCCAGACTGCCCCGGGTCATGCCGGCGAAGGCGCGTAGCACCAGGTCCTGACAAGTCCGGTCGAAAAGCGCGGGTTGCGATACCTGGGCCTCGGGGTTTCCCGCGGCCGTTGAGCTGGCAAAGGTCAATGAGTGGGAATCGAGTTCGTTCACGGAGGGCGCGTTTTTAGGGATTACCGGCGGGCGGACTCGCGGGAATTCAGGTCAAGACACACAAGGTCGCCCCGGGCGTTGCGCAGGTAGAGGCGTCCCCCCGCCAGCGCGGGAGCGGTCCAGCACTTGCCTCCCAGGGGCTGACAGCGGGCCAGCAGTTCAAAGCGGTCCGGGGTGGCCTTCACCACACTGAGTTCCCCCTTGTCGCTGAGAACAATCAGCCGGTCGCCCGCGGCGATGATCGAACCCTGCCCGAATCCCTTTTCGCCCCACTTCACCGAACCGGTGGCCAGATCCAGACACCGCAGCTCCTGTTCCGGACCCTTGTAGCCGGCGGTCTCGTGTCCGTAGAGGTGCCCGTCGATGAGCACGGCCGTCCCGGTGAAGGTGGACAGGTTCTTGTTCTTCCACACGCGCTTTGCCCCCTCCGGCGTCACCTGGAGCAGTTCGCCACCATCGTCGCCCGAGCTGATGAAGACCCGGTCTCCCTGCACGATGGGATCCGAGCAGTGGGTGCGGTATCCCTGACCGAACGTGGAACGCCAGAGCGTTTCTCCCGACTGAGGATCCACGGCGACCAGGGCCTCGGACATGAAGAAGAGGGCGGCCCGCCGATCCCCCAGTTCGGCAAACACCGGGGCGGCAAAACTCATGTCCTTCTTCTTGCCCGAATTCCACCGGACACTGCCGGTCGCCGGATCCAGGGCCACACCGTGGGGGCCGTAGTTGATGAGAAGCGTTCCCGAATCTGCCAGCACCGGCGCTGCGGACACCCCCCAGTCGGAAATCGGTGCGCCGATCAACTGCTTGAGATCGGCTTTCCAGACTACCTTGCCGGTATCGGTTTCCAGGCAGTGCACCACCCCCGTCTTGCTGGAGGTGTATACCCGATCCCCGGACACCAGGGGCGTCGAATTTGGCCCCCCCTCATACATCTTGTTCCCCAAGGATTGGGGATAGGTGACGGTCCAGTTGGTGGTTCCCGTCGCCGCGTCGAGGCAGAGAATGACATCCTGGTCGCCACTCCAGCCGAGGGTGAACAGGCGTCCGCCGGCGATCACCATCGAGGAGAAGCCGGTGCCGACGCTGCCCTTCCAGAGAATCCGCGGACCGGCGGACGGCCACGCATGACTCCATCGGGTCTCCGGCGAAATCCCGTTTCGCTCCGGACCCCGCCACGATGGCCAGTCCGCGCCGTGGGTCGGGACGTTGCAGGCCAGCAGGAGAAGGAGGGGTGTGAGGGAGGAGAAACGACTCATAAAGGGGAAGATCCGTGCGGGGTCACGGGCGTCGGGGTGATGCGGACGCCCGGTGTGCCGAGGGAGGTGAGGGACGCATGCGGACGAAACACGCCGCGCTGGAGTTCCGGATGGGACGCCTTGCGATGCCATGGAAGACGTCGGATCCAAAGACGGAAGGCCTGCCAGTGGATGAGGGTGATGACCCGGAGGGTGACCAGCGGATACCGTGCGGTGAGCCGGAGCAGTTGGCCGTCGGTCAGGGGAAGACGGCGTCCGGTCAGAGTGCTGATCAACTGGATCTGCCCGTCCGGAGTCACGTCATTGATCCCGATCTCCAACCGGTCATCCGGAGTCCGGAGATTGAAATCAAATCACAGCTCCAGATCGCTGAATGGGGAGACGTAAAATTGCTTGGGGACCACGCAGCGGAAGCGTTCGGCGGGGACCGTCGCTGCGGCCTCCGGGGCGGCCACGGGAACCTGGAACGGCTTTAACTCGCCAAAGGTGTTGCCCACTTCGGCCACGGCACAGAGGGGACGTCCCTCCGCGGTATGGATGAAGTAGAAGCTCACCGGATTGAACACATGCCCCAGGACCCGCGGCAGAGTCAGCAGGAGGATGCGGGCGTCGGTCGGGACCACGGTTCCCTGGGCCTCCAGCCAGGCGAGCAGTGACGATTTGAGATCGGGCATCGCCCCCGGAACAGGAAACTCCAGATGATCGCGGTCGCGAAACTCATAGAGATTGCGGCGATTCCGACTCAGAAGACGCAGACGCCCTGACAATTCCGGCAGTTCGTCCAGGTCGAGACCCAGGAGAAACAGACCGTAGGCGAAGCGATGGCGCCGTGGTGCCAGCCGATGGTGCAGGACTCGACACTCATACACACACGACCGGAAGGGCCTTCCGGGAGGAGTTGGTGGCGTCAAGGACATCAAGGATTCCCCCGAACCTACGGCTCAGCGGCGCGCCAGAGTGCCACACCCACGCAACTTTTCCACCGGACATTGTATAGCGGTGTCGTTGGAGGGGTTGGCGCGCTTCAATCGCCGGGAAATGAGGGGAATTGAAAGGGTGCTGGAGAGTGCATTGGCCAGCCCCGGACGGATTCGTTCCCGGTCGCGACGATTTCCTCCAAGATTCTGACGGATCGCGCGTTTTGTTTTGGTCGTGAGGATGTGTTGACGGCAACGTCCAAGAAAAGTGGTGGCCTTCAGGGCCCGTTCCCGCATTCTCGCCGGCGTTCGCCCTTGTAATTAACCCAGACATGAGCTCCCAGACCATCCAGTTCCTTCAATCCTGCCGCTCCGACGAGGAGATCGACATCATGAAGCTTGTGGATCACGTGATTGTGGACGCGGTGCGGTCCGGGGCATCAGACATCCATATTGAACCCTGGGAGAGTTCCATTGCGGTCCGCATCCGGTTGAGCGGCGTGCTCAACGAACTGGTGCATTTGCCCAGCGACCTGCTGCCCAAGATCGTCGGCCGTTTGAAGATCATGTCCAACCTCATCGGACATGAAACCACGCTGCCCCAGGAGGGGCGGGCCAACACCTTTGAGGAGGCGGGCAATGTCGTTCTGCGCGTGTCCACCTTTCCCACCATCCGGGGCGAAAAGGTGGTCATCCGCATCTTCGATCCCCGCGGACGCAGCTTCGATCTCGACGGCCTGGGCATTGAGGACGACACGCTGGTTACGCTCAAGCATCTGCTGTCGCGTCCCACCGGGTTAATCCTTCTGACCGGTCCCACGGGATCCGGCAAGACCACCGCCCTCTACGCATCCCTTCACCATCTGATCGACCGCTCCGGCCCCAGCATCAGCATCGCCACGGTCGAGGATCCGGTGGAGTTCAACCTCCCGCTGATCGCCCAGTCCCAGTGCAATCCGGCCCGGGAATACACCTATCCGACCGCGCTGCGCTCCCTCATGCGGCAGGATCCGCAGGTGATCATGATTGGTGAGATCCGCGATGCCGAGACGGCCAACATTGCCGTTCAGGCCGGTCTCACGGGCCATTTGGTGCTCAGCACCATCCACGCCGCCAGCACCCCGGGAATCTTCGCCCGCATGATCAACATGGGCATCGAACCGTTCCTGCTGTCGTCGTCGATTGTCGGCGTCATGGGCGTGCGCCTCGTCCGGCGGAACTGTCCGGTATGCAGCGAGCCCTACTCACCGGAGGAGAGCCTGCTGCGGCGCCTGCCCGAGGAGTTGGTGGCGGCGGCGCAGTTCCAGAGGGGGGTGGGATGCGCCGCCTGCGCCCACACCGGATTCAGCGGCCGGGTATCCGTCACCGAGATGCTCACCGTGGGTGAGAACCTGCGCGACGCGATCCTGGAGAAGCGTCCGACGCGGCAGTTGGAGCAGATCGCCGTTACGGATGGACTGCAGACCCTGTGGGTCAAGGGCATGCGGCGGGTGAGTTCGGGCGAGACCACGCTGGAGGAATTGATGCGCGTGATCGGAATGGAAGGGTTCTGACCCGCCGACGGGAGCCTGGCCGATGGGTCAGGCGGGATTCCCCGTCCCCCCGGCCGCGGGCCTCTGCGGGAGGTGACGGTTCAATCCGTGGTCGCAGCGAATGCGCCGGGATTTCAGGGTTTCATCCAGCCTCGCCAGGCTCGCTTCCACGTGTCCGCGTGGGGCTGG
>JBDKKE010000476.1:0-7787 GCA_039796255.1 Verrucomicrobiota bacterium
GTCCGCGATCCCCTGCTGGAGGTCTTCGACGCCCCGGACGGATTCGCCAGCACCGCGCGCCGCAACGTGACCACCACCCCCACCCAGGCGCTTCTGCTGATCAATCAACAGTTCCTGGTGCAGCGCTCGCGGGCCTTCGCGCGACGGTTGGTTCGGGAAGCCGGGGAAGCAGATGCCCAGCGAGTGATGCGCGCCTATGAACTGGCCCTGGGACGCAGCCCCTCACCGACGGAGCAGGCGCGGGCCCAGCACTTTCTTTCCGAACAGGCGGACCGGGTGCCGCCCGAACGTCCCCGGGTGGCTCCGTTCCTGGCCGAGAAGATGCCCTATCGCGAGGGGAAGGCTGCGCTCCTCGAACCGCGATCCGTCCAGGAAAGATTCGTCGTTCCCCCGGCACCGGGGCTTCCTGAGCGGGCCTTTACCGTGGAAGGCTATGCGCTTCTGCGAACCCCGCCGCCGGCGGATTCCTATCGCACGCTGGCCGCACGCTGGGACGGCGATTCGTCCCAACCCGGATGGGCATTGGCGGTGGCGGGCAAGGGGGTGACCCCGGCACCCCAAACCCTGATCCTGCGGCTGAACAGCGCCACCGACTCCGGACGCCGGGGCAACGAGGTGTCATCCGGCGTGGTTCTCGATCTCAACAAACCCTATTACCTGGCTGCCTCCGTGCAGCCGGTCGGAGAGGACGAGGCCGTAGTCACCTTCGTGGTCAAGGACGCCTCCAACGACTGTGAGCCGCCCCAGATGGTCGAGGTGCGCGCGCCGGGTCGGGTCCGCGCCGGCGGCACCACCCCGTTCACCATTGGCGCGTTGTCCGGAACCGGCGGTGCGGGCTGGGACGGACTAGTAGATGACCTTCGCCTGTCCTCGACCGCACTTCCGGTATCCCAGTTGTTGCTCAACGGAGACGCGATCCCCGCCTCCTGCGTGGGCTGGTGGCGGTTTGATGCTTCCCCGGGGGCCTACCGGGACGCCACCGCCTCCGCGAACCACCTGGTGGCACCACCCCCGCCCGCGGACGATGCGCTGGACTCCCGCACCCAGGCCCTGGCGGATTTCTGTCACGTGCTGATGAACTCCAACGAATTCCTGTATACGGATTGATGGCATGAGCACACCCCCCGATCCACGTCAGTCCACGGACGCCGGACTCGCCTCGCGCCGGCAGTTCCTCCTGAAGGGCGCCGGAGGATTCGGTGCCCTGGCCCTGAGCGGACTGCTTCAGGGCGAGTCGCCCGCCAAGGACCGTCCCTTCGGCCCTCACTTCGCGCCCCGCGCCAAGCGGGTGATCTTTCTCTTCATGGAAGGCGGACCGAGTCATCTCGATCTGTTTGATCCCAAACCCCTGTTGAATGACCTCGCCGGACAGCCGTTGCCCACGAGCTTTAACCGTCCCATCACGGCCATGGGTGAGTCGGGATCCCCGCTCCTGGCCTGCCGCCGGACGTGGAAGCAGCACGGTCAATCCGGACTTTGGCTCAGCGACTGGCTGCCCCATACCGCCACCTGCGCGGACGACCTTTGCGTGATCCGCTCCTGCTGGGGCGATGGCATCAACCACTCCTCGGGCATCTGCCAGATGAACACCAGTTCGACCCTGGCTGGCCGGCCCTCGCTGGGTTCCTGGGTGACCTATGGACTGGGATCGGAGAACGCCAATCTGCCGGCTTTCGTGGTGATGCAGGACAACCCCGCCACCGTGGTCAACGGTCCGCGCAACTGGGGGGCAGGCTTCATGCCGGCCACGTACCAGGGCGTCCGCTTCTCCTCAGGCGCGGAACCGGTGGCCAACCTGTATCCGCCGGACGGAGTGTCCGACGACCGTCAGCGGGGAAAGCTCGATCTGCTCGGCGAGATGAACCGGGAACACGCGGCACATCGCCCCCTGCAGTCGGAGCTGGACGCCCGGATCCGCGCCTACGAACTCGCCTTTCGCATGCAATCCGAAGCCCCCGAGGCGGTGGATATCTCCAGCGAATCCGAGGCGACCAGGAATCTCTACGGCATGGACGCAAAGGAGACCGAGAGCATGGGACGCCTCTGCCTGCTCTCACGTCGGCTGGTGGAACGCGGGGTGCGCTTCGTGCAGATCTACCACGGGGCGGGCAACAAATGGGACGCCCATTCCGGCATTGAGAAAAGCCACCCGGAACTCTGTCGTGCGCAGGACAAACCGGTCGCCGGACTGCTGACCGATCTCAAGGCGCGGGGATTGTTGGACGACACCCTGGTGATCTGGGGCGGTGAGTTCGGCCGTACCCCGATGTCGGAAAAGGGGGACGGTCGCGACCACAACCCCACGGGCTTTTCCCTATGGCTGGCGGGCGGAGGCGTCCGCGGCGGTCAAACCATCGGTACCACCGACGACCTCGGCCTGTACGCCGTCCAGGACCGGCTCCATGTGCACGATCTTCATGCCACCATTCTGTGGCTCCTGGGTCTGGACAACATGGGCCTGGTCTATCGCCACAAAGGCCGCCCGGAACGCCCCACCATGAACGAGGGCGAAGCCTACCGCCGCCTCGTGGGATAACCACGGAGGGGGAGGATGGGAGAGGGAGGGGAGGTTTGACCACGGATAGCACGGATGAACACGGATAACTGAAAAAAGCGGGGAAGAGGCACTTTGAAGAACGAAGGCCGACGGAGGAAAGTTGAACGTTGAGGCGGAGTTCCTGCCGATTCACTCCGCGAAAGAACGGAGCTTTGGTGAACCTGCCGGAAGGTGCTTTCCAAGTTGCAAACCGGCCTCTCTCTCAGCGTCTTTATTGTTCAGAGTTCCCCGTCTTCATATCCGTGCCCATCCGTGCTATCCGTGGTCAAACCTCCCCTTCCCCTTCCCTCAATCCGTGGTGTGCAGGGAGCGGAGGCGGTGGTTTTCGCTGTCGCCGATGAGGAGGGTGCCGTCGCGGTCCACCCAGACTCCGTGGGGACGCGCGAGGCGGCATTGGAGCGGATCGCCGGCCGGGCCGTCGCCCTTGGCGCCGGTACCCACCACCAACTCCAGGTTGCCGGTGCGGACGTTGATCCTCCGGAGGGAATGGCTCTCGGTGTCCGCTAGATAAACGTCACCGTTCGGCGCGACGGCGATTCCCTTGGGTCCGGACAGCGTCGCCTGATTCGCCGGCCCGCCATTTCCAGTGAAGCCCTTGGCCCCGGTTCCCGCCATGTGACGGATCAAACCCGCCGCCAGGTCGATGCGGAAGACCTGATTGCCCTCACGGGTGGCCAGCCAGAGCTGACCCTGCGCATCAAAGTCCAAAGAGCGGGGACCGTTGAGCGGCGTGCCCTTCACCGGGGACCCGTCGGGAGTCGGCCCCGGCTTTCCCGTGCCGGCGATGGTGGTGATGATTCCGGACTTCAGGTCCACCCGGCGGATGACGTGGTTTCCAATATCACCGATGTAGAGATCGCCGGCGGGTCCAAACTGAATGCTGTGCGGCTGCCGCAGTTCGGCGCGGTTCGCCGGACCCCCGTCACCGGAGTTCCCGGGCTGGCCAGTTCCGGCGACCGTGGTGATCACTCCCGTGGCCGCATCCATGCGCCGGATGGCGTGGTTCTTCATGTCGGCAATGAAGAGGTTGCCCTGACGGTCGAAACGAATCTCGTGCGGTTGATTGAAGGTCGCCAGGCGCGCCGGTCCACCGTCACCCGAGTACCCGGTCTGCCCCGTGCCGGCGATGGTGGTCAGCGTCCCGTCCGCAGCGATGCGCCGGACGGTCTGGCCGTCGTACTCACAGAACCAGATCGCCCCATCCGGCCCCCGGAGAACTCCGAAGGGATTGTTGAGCTGGGCCACAAGGGCAGGACCACCGTTGCCGGCATGCCCTGGAATTCCGGTGCCCGCGAGCGTGGTGATGGAGGCAGACCACGCCGTGAGGGCCGCCGTGAACTGGAGGGTCGCGGCAATCAGCAGGAGGAGGCCGAGACTTCCCGACCGGGTTCGAAGCGATTTCATGAGATCATTGTGCCAGGGCCTCCATCAAGTCCCGAAGTTCGCGCGGGGTCATCAGGTCCTGCATGCCCTCCGGCATGGCTGACAAACCGCGCTCGCGGGTGGCGATGTCCGCGATAGGGATGGTGACCCGGCCGTCCTCGGGGGATTCGACCGTGAGCTCGCCCGGCGTCTCAGCCTTCACCACGCCAATGACCACCGATCCATTGCGACGGGTGACCATCACATTCTCAAAACCGGGAGCGATCACCTCATTGGGATAGAGAATCGATTGCAGCACATACTCGCGTCCGCGGAGGCGTCCGATGCCGGTCAGATCCGGCCCCACCTCGCCCCCTTCGCCGCCCAGCTTGTGGCAACGCTGACATCCCCAGTCCGCGCGCTCGGCAAAGAGGCGGCGTCCGCGTGCAGCATCACCGCCCTCCAGGGTGAGGCGTTGCGCGGCGATCCGGTCTTCCTTTCGCCAACCGTTGGTCCATCCCACCAGTGCGGTGGACTTGGGAAGCCGGGTGGCCACGGACTCCACGACGTCGAGTTGCAGGGCCACCGGAACCTCGCCACGAACCAGCCGCTCTGCCCAGCGTTCGAGGGTGATGCCCGCCTGGGGATCGGAAGAGACGGCCAGGGCGCGAAGGGCCTCCTGACGCTGGGGCACTGGACCGGATTCCAGTCGTTCCATGAGTTCAACCACCGGCAACACCTCGCGGCGAGAGAGACGCCGGGCAATCTCCGCACGGACGCCGGGGTCGGGGGAATCGGCCAACGCCTGGAGACGATCCGGGAGGCCGTCGAGATGCAGCGCCTCCGCCGAATTCAGGGCGGCGATGAGCAGGTTGGTGCCGGGTGCAGCTCCGATCCGGGACCATACGGCCGCCAGGGCGAGGCGAGCCGGCGCGGGATCCCGCGCCGGCAATGGGCGGTGCAATCCGACCACCCGGTCGATGCGCGGCGGTTGAGCCCACAGCCCCAGGTCTTCCAAGGCTTCCACCCGCACTCCCTCAGGAAGGTCGGTCCGGACGCTCAGCGTGGCGAGATCGGTGGCATTGGTTTCGGTGCCCATGCGGAAGGCGGCGTTCACGGCCCGGCGGAGCGTCCAGGTCAGCCATTCCTCCCCGGTGAAGGGGAGCGCGTTGGACTGGGCGGACAGGTGCGCGCCGATCCCGGACGCGAGCGACTGGAGTCGGTCCAATTCGGCCCGTTGCAAAAGCGCGGCCAAGTCGGGTGCGGCTGCCGAAATCGGAACGTCGTTGATCGCCCGTGTGGCCTCCAAAATCAGACGTGGATCCGGATCCGCAAGGGAACGGGAAATCCCGGGCTCCTTTAGTTGACGCTCAGCGAGGAGAAAGGTCAGCCGGACATCCGGGTTGGGGTGGTTGATCAAGGTTGCGAACGCCCACGGAGTGGCGTTGTAAGACTTAAACAGTTCTACCACCTGGGCGATCAACAAGGTGGTGGCGTGACGGACTGCAGGGTCGGAGGCACTGTGCCGCTCGAAGAGTCGATCGTCCGGCCAGATGACTCCCGATACTCCCTCCGAATCCGGTGGTGGAATCCTGGAACGGATCCAATGAGGGAGCTTTCCATGGATGCGTTCCCACTGCGATTGGTGAGCGCGAAGCTCTTCGGAGCCTAAGACGGCGCTGATCAGGTCCCGATAAGCCAGAATGGCGTTAAAGGCGACCCGGGGATCGGAATCCAGAATTAGGTTCCGAAGTTTCTGAGTTTCGGCAACGTGGGCTCCCCCGATAAGCCTGGCGGCGGTGCCGCGAATCTCGGGATCTGAATCCGAAAGAAGCGGCGGCAACCGATTCAGGGACGCCAATGGGACCTTCGCCCCGAACGCCCGACTGATCTGGCCTAGTCCCCACAGCGCATGCAGCCGCGGCATGCGTGGGCCGGTACCGCGGGCGACTTTCGAGAGATGTTCCCAGGAGTCCATTCCCCTCCCGGCCAGTTCCCACTGCGCATTCAGCCGCACCCGCATGTCGCGGTGGCCCAGCAGGCGGGCGAGTTCCACGGTCTTCCTTTGGGCCATGCCCTCGGCGAGCAGGCGTTTGGTTTCGGCGATGACCGGATCCTTCGCCAGCGCCGGATCGGTCACGCGCCACAGTCGCCCCTTGCCGGTCTTCTCCCAACCCTCCACCCAGTCGGCCACCACCACGCCGCCGTCGGGCGGGAAGGTGACGTCCACGGGATACAGATCCCACAGCAGCTTGCCGGTCAGGTTGGTGGAGGAGTTGTCCTGGAGCCACGAAGCGCGGGCGCCCGGTTCCCCAGCCACCCGGAAGAATGCCCCGTCGGGCTCCACCCGAAAGGTCCGCACGCCGCCTGGGAAATCGGTCAAAAAGAACGTGCCTGCGAACCGGTCCCCGAGTCCGGTCCCCGGATAATAGGCAATGCCGGCTGGTCCGTGTCCGATGTGCGCCACGGGCGGCACCAGGTAGGCGGCGGTATTGCTCTCGCGGGTGTGCCAGAGACGCTCGGAGTTCCACGCGCCCATCTTGGGCAGCCACTGCCAGCCGATGGTCCATCCGTAGTCCGCACCCTCCAGCACCAGCGTCCAGCGGGCCTGGTCGCCGCCGTCGCCGTTGTTGTCGCCGGTCCACAGGTTGCCCAGTTCGTCGAAGGCCAGTTCCTGGGGATTGCGCAGTCCGGTGGCGAAGACTTCGAGCTTCGCGCCGTCGGGTTCGCAGCGGAAGACCGATCCGGCATCGGGAACGGACAGCACCTTCCCCTCGCGATTGGTCACCGTCGCGCCGCGGTCGGCGATGGTGAAGTAGAGTCGTCCGTCGGGACCCTTGATGAGTCCGTGCATGTCGTGGCCGCCGTAGGCGATGTGGACTCCGAAACCGTGCAGGAGGGGTTGGCGCGGTTGCTGGGGCATGGACGCCAGTTCACCGCTCTTGCCATCCCCAGTCGCGACCGGTGCGGCGTCCAGACGCCACAAATCAGGAATGCAGGTAAACCACACATTGGTGCCCTGAGCCAGTACGCCAGCCGCCACGCCGCTCACGCTGGAATTGAAGCCGTCGGCAAAGGTCGCTGCGGTATCGGCGTGGCCGTCGTGATCGGCGTCCCACACCAGTCGGATGCGCTCCGATTCCACCTCCAGGTCGCGGACATCCACCACACCGTCCCCAGTGAAGTCCCGGAACCCGCCCTTGCCCCCCTGGGTGGCGGCGGTGCGGAAGGCGGTGTTGGTGGCCAGCATTCCGCGCAGGTACTCCACCCGTTCCTCCACCGTGCGCAGGGCCAGATCATCGGGCACCCACTCCTTGAAATTGCGGATATCGAACACGCTCGTGCGGCGACGTCCGGTCTCCACCACATAGGCGCGTCCGAGATCGTCGAAGGAAAGGCTGGTCAGATTCTGGACCAGCGGCTCGCCCGCCCAAAGGTCCACCTGCAGTCCGGGAGCAACCCGCAGTCGTTGACGCGCCTTGGCTAAGTCCGTGAGTGCATTGGTCGATGCGCCGGCGACGACCGGATCCGCAGCGGTGCGCAACCCCGTGGCAGAGAGCGCAAACGCGAGGGTGATCAGCACGACCCGGGAGAACATGACGCGAGAATGATGCGGAACGTGAATCGATCAAGCGGCGGGTGCTGCTCGAGCCCGATAGCCGGTAGGGATGCGTTCCACCCGCGTCCCCATATTCCCCAGCCGGGCGCGTGGAGACACGACGGGGATCGGGGCACGCCCCCACGCGCCGGGGCTTCCCGCGTTCCAGCACGGGGAATTCCCGCCCGCAGGGTATTTGAAGTGGGGCGGGGGTGGACCACGCCCCTACCACCCCATCACGATCGGTAGGGATGCGTTCCACCCGCGTCC
>JBDKKE010000477.1:0-3593 GCA_039796255.1 Verrucomicrobiota bacterium
TAACCGCAGAGAAGACGCTGTTGAGCCCTTCGAGGAAGGCGTTGGTCGTGCCGTGTAGCCAGTGCGCCATGACGCCATCGAGGTGCCGTTCGATCATCTTCGCGGTTTTCACCATGGCCGCTTCCGCCGCGCGCTCCCACGCTCCCGACTACCCCATGCGCCACCCTCGTCCCACCGCTCCCAAACCCCGCCGCCGCTCAGCGGCTTGGTTCAACACCGAGTCAGAGGCCACTCTGATTGCTCGGCGGCCCCTTGCGCTATTTTTCAAAAAATTGAAGGAGGCGGTGGATAAATCCTAATCACAAGCCCGCGCGTCTGCACGATCACCACCCCCTCCATGCCAATCCAGTTTCCTGTCTGCAATAGAATGCTGGCGGACCGACCGTATCACCCTGCCCGGGTTCCGGCTTGTGAAAACCGAATGTACTAAATAATATATGCCTATGGTCGATCATCAAATCTTAGCGAACCGCTTAATCGATTTAGGTGGAAAGATTGAAACAAAGACGGCCGAGGACCTGCGCCATCTTCAGCAAACTCATATGCCCGAATGGCAAGGAGCCGATGTCATCATCACCAGTGACTTTACTGGTACTGGCCACGTCAGTGGATTTTGGGGTCATGATCTTATGGTCCGGACTAGGCATGCCCAGCCATTGACGTGGCTGTTCCTTGAGGCTCGGGATGCCTTCGGGGACGAACTCGATTTTAGAAACAAATACGGCTTTTATGGCAGCTTGGCGGAAGCAGCCTTGGCGCATCTGGCGCAGCATCAACCGGAGGATGCCGACCATCGGTCGCTGCTGAAGGCGGTGTTGACCCAGGCCTTCAGTTTCCACGCCGAATTAAGGAAGCATGGTTCAATCAGCGATAATGCCAACATCATCCTTCACAGCACGGACGAAGAGGGTCGGCAACAAAGGCTCGGTGAGAACGATCTAGATCTGGATAAATAAAACGAGCTAATGACAGCCAAGGATATCCAAGATACGGAAAACTGGCAGAAGGGACGCCGGGCCGAGGAGGTAGGGGTCTTTTACCTGCGGCTGAACGGTTTTTTCACCATTCCTAATTTTGCCATCCATAGTGACAGCGTGCATGATCACCCGAGGACGGAAGCCGATGTCGTCGGTGTAAGATTTCCCTTTGGCATGGAACATAGCGATGGCGGGCGCATGCGGGACGACCCCGTGATCGTGGATCTGGCCGCCGAAAAAAGGCTCTTTGCCTTGGTTGAGATCAAGTCTGGGCTCTGCGAGATCAATGCCCCCTGGAGGATAGAACGGGGTGGGGCGGAGAACCTGACCTATGTGATTAAGCGCATGGGCCTAGTTCGTGTCAGCCAGACTGCGCCGATTGCAGAGTCCCTAGCCAAGAATTTCACGTGGGAGAACGAGGACACTAAAGTGGTCTGTCTTTGCATAGGCGATCGTCCCAATCCCGAGGTCCGAGCCCCACAGATCATCTTCAAAGAAGTCGCCTCCTTCTTCCGGCGGCGGTTCAGCTCTCATCCACTGAAGTTGCCCGGTGACGTGGGTTCCTTGCGGCTGTGGGGGGATTTCGGCTACGAGTTGGCCCAGTGGTGCCAAAAGCATGTGATCTCGCTCCAAGCTGACCAGCCGTCTGCGGATGAGGAGCTTCTGATTGCCATTGAGCGTTATATCACCGGATTCTCGATGGAGTTGGCGGCCTCCCGCCCCCGTCGCTAGTGATAACCGACGACGACACCCCTTGACTCTTGACCGAGTGGGCGCGGCGCCGGTTGAGGTTTTAAGTTCAAGCATCCGGCGTGTGATCGGCCCCGCCTAGATCGAGGTAATCGCACCACCTGAATTTAGGTAAGGGCGTAGGAAAAGATGAAACTTGGGAAAGGGAGAAAGGAGAAAACTGGCCTCGCTCTGCTGTGCGACATGAAGGCAGGTGGGTGGGGCACCTTAATTTAGGTGGGCCAGGCCAATGGGGTCAGATTGCTAATATTTCGCTCGGCCAGTCCAACGCTGCCGATCATCGAAGCGGCACACGCCGCGCCGTCGCGCATTCGTTTTCGAACTGCTGGCAATTGCGGGTCAGGGCGGAGACTGGCTGGGAAGGTGGTCGGAAGGGTGTGCTGCATCGACCTGAGCACATAAATGCAATGATAGCTGAATTGCGCGATGGGCTTTTGAAGGAGCTCGTCGAACTTTATCGTTCTTGCGTGCTGACGACGACAGCTCTCGACGGTTCGGTCCGACCTGAGCGGGTGGCACTTCGATTCTTTTCACTCCGGCGCGGGCGGGACTACGCTGAAATCTACTGCCGCGGCGATCAACCTCGGCTTATCGCCCATGCCGCATTCGATTTCTGTTTTTGGATGGGAGTGCTATCGACCCAACCGATTCCTCGCGCCGCAACGAGTGCTTAGAACTCGTCGGCCAGATTACCGTAGGGAGGATTATCTGGACCATCCATCCCGCACTTGGTGATCCAGTGGTCCATCATCGCTCGCACGGCGTTCTTGGCTTCGGTCACGCCGCTGATGCGGGAGATGGGCTCCCATTCATATCGCCCCCAGTTGTCATCCCACGAAATGCGGAAGAGGGCCCATTCGAAGCCGTCTGCTTTCCACGGCAGTAGGTAAAAATGATCGTCGAGTTCCCAGCTGGTCCAATTGCAGATCTCCTCGTTGAGGCTACCAATAAAAATGGCGTTGGCGGGAATTCGCTCCTGCATGGCCTCCAGCACTTCCTCCTTGGAGGGGGATTCCTCGTCTTCGTCGTCATCGGGTGCTGGGGCCGTGTCGGGAAGTAGGGGCAGCTTAAATGCTGAGTAGTCGATATTCGTCGGCGTCATGGGTGAAATGGTTCGCTGGACCGGACAAAGGGCTACCCGAGTTGGCCGACGCCTGTCTACGGCGATCGTCTTTGGGATCGGATCAATCTGCGGCATCACCAAAATCTCTGTGATGCTTGTAAAGCATCAATAAGATTGACCTTAACTAGTAGTGAGGACAAAGTTCCTAGATGAGATCGACAGTTATACCTGCGAGATGTTTCGACTGGGTACCTTTGAGGCAGGCTTTCATCACCCGGCCAGAACGCGCTACTTATGCCGAACTGAGTGGTGAATTTAGAATTCCAGAAGAGCGGCTTAAGCGTGCGGCTGCAGATGAGGGATGGGCGATGTTGCGCGCGGCTCATCTTGAGGCGCAGTTGAAGCAGGGCGACGCGGCCGTCGCGCTACTGCGGGCTGCGAAAATGGACAGCGCGATCATGGCGTCGTTCACGAACCTCGCACTGGAAACCGTTCGAAAGCTGCAGGAGATCGTGGATCAAATTGAATCCAAGAAGTCAGTGAACACGCGAGCGAACACCTTGAACACTGTGACGTTCGCGATGGGGAACATCGCGCGGGCCTTGAAGGAGGTCGGAGTCGTAGGGATTCCGAAGGCACTGAAGGAATCGGCGGGCGTGGACTCGGGCAACGGTCGATGGAACCCCGCGATGCTCCAGTCGCTCAATATCACGGTCGCGAACCTCATGCAGCCCAGTGCTCCCGCAGCCTCTCAGGAGGCAGTCAGCGTGGTCCAAGGCGACGACCCGCCTTAAAATCGACGG
>JBDKKE010000478.1:0-9124 GCA_039796255.1 Verrucomicrobiota bacterium
CCGACCGCCGCCGGTTGGACCAGCGGCGTGCCGGCCGCCAGGGACTCCACCAGATATAGACCAAAAGATTCGCTCATCCGGGAAGGAACCGAGAGCACATCACAGGCGGCATAGAACTGAATCTTCTCCTCGCGGGTGACATTCGGATGAAAGGTCACCGACTTGGAGAGGCCAGCGGCATCCAATTTGCCGCGCAATCCCTCCACATAGGCCTCGTCCCCGGGGCCACAGCCCCCGCCTACCTTGAGGGACACTTGGGACAACCCCTGCCGACGTCGCAACGCGATGAAGGCATCCACCACCAAGTCGAGCCCCTTATCCGGACACATGCGGGCAAAGAAACCGAGTGTAACTGGGTCCCCCGGCTTTTTGGCAGTCCGCGGCGGCAGCGCGTCGTAGCCCGCCAGCAGGATGCCATTGTGGACCACGCGGACACTCCCGGCCGAAAGGTGGAGGCGCTCTTCCATTCGGCGGGCAAAAAAAGCGGTCGGCGCAATCCAGAGGTCCACGTCGGCAGCGCGCGCGGCGAGAGTTTGCCACGACTGCGTCCGCCACGGCTCGGGCATGGAATCCAAAAAGGTCTCCTCGCTCTGCAGGAAGCAGATGACGCGGCATCCGAGCTCTGAGCGCAGTTGTCGGGCAAAGCCCGCCAGCAGAGCGTTGGACAGGAACACGGCGTCCGTACGCGGCAGATGGCGGAGCCAGTCAGTCAGCTCGTTGAGGTCGCGGGCCTGATTCCCCTGTTCGCCCCGCAGCATCGAAACCGTTAATTCCCCGACATCGTCGGCACGAGTCTTGGCGGTCCTCCCGGCGGCCCACTTGAGAACGGCGGGGGCGTCCACCCACCGCCGAAGCCAGCGTGGCGCGTGGCGGTACCAGGCCAGTTTCTGGTCCAGGTACACGTTGATGCCGCCGAAGAAGGTAGGCGTCCCGGCGGTTGTGGACGCCTCATCCAGGGTCATGGGGAGGTACAGCGGGACCATGACCGTGTCATGCCCCAACCGGCGCAACGCGGCGACCAGCGCGTTGTCGCGAAAGCAGTTTCCGCAGTACATGCCCCCCGCCCCGGGAGTGATCTGAATCAGGTTCACCTCGCGGAGAGTAGGGAAAGGGTTCAGGCCGGGACAAGCGGCGCAGTGGTCGCGGGCGTGGGAAAGCCGTACGGCAGGGACTCGGGAAGCCGGGTCACCTCTGCAAACGCTGCAAACAGCCGGCTGAAATCCTTGTTCACGTCGCCGGACAAACAATCGGTCAGATCGCCCGCCAACTCCGGCGATTGGTCCGTCACCGTCCGGAAACTCACTTTGGGGTCGTAAAAGGCATACACCAATCGGCGCATGTTCTCCATGCCTTCGTGCATCATCCGACTGTAGGCGGAAAACCGTTCCGCACGAAAATCCCCCGCCAGCAGCGCCTCGTGCGCGGCATCGGCGGCCGCCACCCCACTCTTCAGGGCCAGCATCATGCCGCTGGAGAACACCGGATCCAAAAAGCCGTAGGCGTCCCCGACAAGCACCAGTCCGTCGGCGGCGGAGTACTGTGAGCGAAACGTGTATTCCGCAGTGAGCCAGTATTCCCCCAGGCAGCGTCCGGTCGACAGACGATCCGCAATCCAACGATTCTGCGGGATCTCCCGTTCGAAAATCGCCTGCGGATCCTTAAGCCCTTCGCGGGTCAAATAGCGTCCTTCGGCCACCACCCCCACACTCACCCGGTCCCCATGCTGGGGAATGTGCCAGAACCATCCCTTGTCCGGAATCAACGCCACGGTGGTCTGTCCCTCGTCAATGCCCGTGTCCCTCGCCGAACCCTCATAGTAGGTCCAGACCGCCACCTTGTTGAGCATCGGATCTCCCCGCCGCCAGGCATTGCGGGTCGCGGCAATGGCTTCCCTCCCGGTCGCGTCCACGGTCAGAGGCGCCCTCCATTCCACCAATTCCCCTGACGGCGTTTTGGCCCGAACCCCGACATGGCGTCCGTCCTCCTGCAACAACTCCACCACCTCGTGTTGCTCCCGCACCTCCGCCCCCTTGCCCCGCGCCTGATCGAGCATCATCTCGTCAAACTCGCTGCGCAGCACCTGCCACGACTGCGCCACCGTCTCGCGATCGTAGCGGTTGAAAAAGTAGAAAGGCTGGCTGGCCTTGCCCGACGGCGAGACGAACTGCACGGAAAACTTCCGGACAAATGCGGACTCCCGCAGTCGGGGAATCATGCCGATTCGCTCCAGCGCCGGATAGGTGAAGGGGATCATGGACTCCCCAATGTGGTAACGCGGGAACTTTTCTCGCTCGAGGACCACAACCCGGTGGCCCTGTTCCGCCAGAACACACGCCGCGGAGGCACCTGCCGGCCCACCACCGACAATCACCACGTCACAAGTTTCAACGCGAATCATACGTGTTCGTACTATTTGAATTATCTCTAACGCGAATCGCGATGGGCGCAAGCCGGGAGAAGAGAAAGGGTGAGATCGACGGCGAGGGCCGCGTCGGTCATTCCGTCATTCCGTCACCTAACGCGCGTCCAGGAAGCCCCCAACCGCTCAGTAGTCCTGGGCCCGGTTCATGGCGGGGGATTGCCAGCCTCCCTTGGCGCCGGGTGTGTTGGGTCGCGGCGGAGCATCCATGGGTGGGCCCATCTGCTGGGGAGATTGCTGGGCCAACTGAGGTTGTCCCTGACCGGGCTGGGGCATCGGCTGACCCTTCTCCGCCAATTTTTGGCGGACGCCTTCCAACTGTTCACCCACCTGCTCTGCCTTGTCGGCGGTCTCCTCCGAAGGTTCCAGTCCCTGAAGTTGATTAAGGGCCTGTTCTGCTCCCTCCAGCCGGGCGGCCTGCTGTTCCAGGGATTCCTTGGACGGCGCCTTCATCAGCCGGTCAGCGAGCTTCGACAATGCCGCCTCCAACTGATCCTGGGTCTCCTCCGACTTCTGAGGCAGGCCTTGATTCTGCGGCTGCAATTCCGAGGCCTGCTGGTAGAAGTCGAGCGCCTGACTGAGCCACTGCGCCTGCTGCTCGAGATTCCCCTGCGGAGACTGCTGCACCAGTTGGTCGGCCTGCTCCTCCATCACCTCGGCCAGGCGCTGATTCACCGCTTCCAGGGTCTCCTTGGCCGGCTGGTGGTCGGGCACCTCATCAAGTGCCTTTTGCACCAGTTCCTTGGCCATGCGCAGGATGGCCAGTTTCTCCTTGGGCCAGGGCATCTGCTTCTCCTGCGAAATCAGAATCCGGGCATTGAAGGTCAGCGCATCGGCCAACCGTTGTTTCCCCTGCTCCAGCGCCTTCTTGATTCCCTCATCGTCCGGCTTGAGCTGCTCAGCATCCTGGAGCATGGCGACGCCCTCTCCGATTTCCTTGTAGTCTGGACGCGGGATCGGCGCCTCGTTGGGGCGCGGCTGCACCAGCCGGGTGCTTTGGGACTTCCGGGTTCCCTCCTGGGCCAGCGACTGGGCGAGTTCGTTGCGGGACGACTGTTCGCCCGCCTGCGCCTCGGCGTTCTCCGGATCGGTCTCTTTGGCGGAGGTAAAGCGCTCAAACGCGTTGCGCAGTTTCTCCAGCTTCTCTCCCGGCGGCTGGCCCGGCTTCCGCGCCTCGTTCTGATTGCGCCTCGCGTCGGCCAACAGCAGGTCCAGCAATTGCCGGCGGACAAACTCGAAGTTGGCCCGGGCCCGGGGCTCATCCCCACCCTTGAGGACCTCGGAAAAATCCCGCAGGGACTCCCGCCAGCGCGCGATGGTCTCCTCCAGATTGGAGGCCCGGGCGGCGATGCCGACACGAAACTCCGCATTGCCCTTCTGGAATCTCGCGCGTCGCGCCAGCCAGGGGGGACCGATCGATTCCGCGCGATCAAAGGACATCAGCGCCTCCTCAAAACGGCCCGCAGCGTAGGCGGCCACTCCATGGTCGTAGACCAAGCGGGCATTGTCAGGGTCCGCCTCGACGGCGGCCGTCAAGGGTTCGACTGCCAATGCGGGCTGTCCATTGGTGATCCAGCCCTGGAGCACGGCAATGTCTGGCGGCCGCTGACCGGCAACCGCCACGACCCCTGTCAGGGCCAAGGGCAGGACAAACAAACGGCGGATCTGCGAAGGGTTCATCGTCGTTTCCTGGGTTTAGGATCTTGCCGGCGCCTGCGGTCCCCTGCGGATCGGCGTCGGAATCCGCTCCTGAGTTCGTCGATCCGCCGCGAGCCCAATCTTACCCACCAGACACATCAGCGCCAGTGCCAGGGGAAACTGATAGAGCTCGCGATAGTTCTTCAGATCCTGGCGCGCCACCGCCTCGGTGGTCGGCACCAGGACCGACTGTCGGAATTCTTCCAACCCCTGCCCCTGGTCCCCGAAGCGGAAGAAACGTCCCCCGGTGGCCGTGGCAAGCCGCTGCAGATTGCTTTCGTTGAGTCGGGACACGACTTCCTGTCCGAAGCTGTTCTTTGCCGAACCGCCTCGCAGCATGGGCACCTTGGAGCCGGCGGCCGTCCCCACCCCCACGGTGCACACCTTCAGCTGGTACTGACGCGAAAGCCGTCGCGCCGTCTCGATGGGATTCCCCGTCAGGTCCTCGCCATCAGAGATCAGCAGCACCAGCCGGGGTGTAACCTGGTTGGTGTCGAAGTAGCGTCCGGCCCGCTCCAGCGCCGAGGTCAGTGAACTGCCCGGATCCTCCAGCACGTTCGGATCCAGATAGCGGAGCATGGTACGCAGCGCCAGGGTGTCGAAGGTGAGCGGGGCATTCAGGTAGGCGACACCGCTAAAGGTCAGCAGACCGATGCGGTCGGCGCGGGTCTTTGCCAGAAAACGGTCCAGTGCATTGGTGGTGGCCGACCAGCGGGACGGCCGCACATCGGTGGCCAGCATCGAGCGGGAGGCATCCAGGGCAATCAGGTAGGGAACCCCCTGAAGTTCGTTCCGTTCATCCGGGCGGAACCAAAGCGGTCGCGCCAGTGCGAATCCCAAGAAGGCAAAGGCCGCCAGCGTCAGGAAGAAATCAACGGCGCGGGCCCGTGACGAGGCGTTGGTACGCGCCCAGGACTGGACGCCCGGGCCGGCGAACTTCCCGGTCAATCGCGCACGACGGCGGCGCGCCCACCACAGCCCTCCGGCTAGCGCAGCCAGAAGCAGCGGCAGGGAATAGGCGATCAGTGGATGGCCGAACTTCATGGAATGCGCCTCCGTACAACTTCGCTGACCCCCAACTGGAGAATCCAGGCCAGAGCACCCGCGCCCAGAAACCACGGATAGAGTTCCCGCCAACTGACGAAGCGCCTCTGAATCAGCTCCCGTTTCTCCAACTGGTCAATCGCGGCAAAGATACTGAGAAGGGCCCGGGCATCCTGCGCCTGGAAGAACTGGCCTCCGGTCAGACGCGCCACCTTGTTGAGCTCGTGATTGGCGGCGGCGGATGGCGTGACCATCTCGGGTCCGATCAGGATGGTGTACACTTTGATCTTCTCCTTCACCGCCAGCGGGGCCATGTCGAAGGGCTTCGGTCCGGCCGAATTGTCACCATCCGTGATGAGGATGATCACCTTGCTGCGGTCGCTGTCGTGCTTGAGGAAGGTGGTGGAGGCGGCAATGGCCCAGCCGATGCCGGTTCCGGTGGCCAATTCCGCCTCCCGAAGAGAGGTCATGGCCCAGGTGTGGTCCAGGGTCAGCGGACTCACCAGCCAGGGCGTGCGGGCGAAACACACGATGCCAATGCGGTCCGTCGGACGTCCCTTCACGAACTCCTCGGTCACCGACACCAGCGCATCCCGACGGCTCACCCGGCGATTCTTCAGCCGGAAGTCCGTCTCGGCCATGGAGCGTGAGAAGTCCAGGGTGAGCATGATGTCAATGCCCTTGCTGGGATCCGGCACATCCCCCCGCGGAACTCGCGGCCGTGCCAGAGCCAGAATCAGCAGCGCCAGCGGCAGAAGGAGCCCGAACCATCGCATCGCCCCGGCATGACGGCGCGGAACGGTCCCCAGGTGTTGAACCCCGCGAAGCGTCGGCACCGGCACGGAAGGCAGCGGCCCCCGGCGTCCGCGCAGCCAGGCCAGTCCCGGGAGAATCAACAGCAACAGCAGCACCCACGGGTACTGAAACTCGAACCCCTGAAGGTCGGGCAGGGACAGATTCACCGCCCGCCTCCCTTTCGCACGAACGTGGCCGCCGTTTCCACCAGGCGCGACTCTTCATCCGGCGTGGCCCCCTGGCGGGCGAACTTCACCAGGTCACAAAACCGGAGATATTCCCCCAGGGCATCGCGCTGGGAAGCTTCCAACGCGGCGCTGTTCGACGCCGCTTCTAGAAATTCGCGCGTGGTCTGAAAGCGAATCGCCAACCGGTGACGCCACTCCAAAAACTCCCGCAGCACGTCCGAACACTCGAGCGCGAAATCATGAGGCGACAACACATCGCGACGCCCCTTCAGCGACTCGAGACGGGCGAGAAACTCGGGAGTGCGGTCCGGTTCCGGAGGCCGCGCCGCTTCGGGTACCGGACGGGAGGTCAGCCAGCGGCGGAGTCCCCAAATCAGTCCGGCGAGAGCCACCGCTAGGAGAACGAATCCCCCCATCGCCCACGGGGACTGCCACCAGGCCGGCAGCGGAATCAGCGTCAGGTCCTCGATTAGATTGGTGCGGATCACGGGGAGAAATCGCCTTACGCCACGCGGCGTTTCGCAGAATGGTCGAGGAATCGCTGCAGCCGCTGCGGCCACGGTTGGTCGGTGCGGACGTCGAGTTCGGGCACCCGGCTGCGCCGGAAGGTCATGATCAACTGCTGCGCCCGTTCGCCGGCCACCGCGGCCCATCCGGCACGCACCTGCGGATCACTGGTGTCCAATTCCAGGACCTCGCCCGTCTCGGCGTCCTGCACCAGGGCCAACCCCACGTCCGGAAGCTCCAACTCCCGGCGGTCAACCGTCCGCAGCGCCAACACCTCGTGCCGCTGGTTCGTAGCGGCCAGAGCCCGGTGCCAGACTTCCTCGGCAGGATCGTGGAAATCGGACACCACAAACACCAGGGCGGGACGGTGCATGAGATTGTTGAGAAAGTTCAGCGCGGTGGTGATGGAGGTTCCCGAGCTGCGCGGCTCGGTGAACAGCATCTCGTGCAGCAGCCGGGTGACATGCGCACGGGTTTTCCTCGGCGGCACGTAGCGTTCAATGCGGTCGCTAAACAGCACCAGCCCGACCCGGTCCCCGTCCCGGACAGCGCTGAAAGCCAGCGCGCCGGCCAGCACGGCGGCCAATTCGCGCTTGGTATCCGCCTCGGCGGCCCCCGCGTCCGCCGTACCGAAGTGCCCGCTGGCCGAGACATCGACCAGCAGCATCACCACCAACTCACGTTCCTCGGTGTGGCGCTTGATGAACGGTTTGCGCAGGCGGGCGGTGACGTTCCAGTCGATGCGCCGCACGTCATCTCCGGGCACGTATTCCCGCACATCGGCGAAATCCATGCCGCGCCCCTTGAAAACGCTGATCATCCGCCCGCCCATGAGCTGCTCGCTCACCAGCCGGGCGCGGACCTCCACCTGCCGGAGGCGCTTGAGGTAGTCAGAGGGGAGCATAATTCAGTCGGGGCAAGACTATTGGTGGCGAATGCGGAGGACTCCGCCAACCCTGATCAAGTCGCCGGGGAGAGAAAACCCCTCGCGTGCTGGCCGAGAATTCGCAACTGCATCCAGTCGAAGTCGCCTTAGATCGCTCGACAAAGTCATGGTTCTTGGAGGTGAACAATCCATGGCTTCAAGTTCCTTTCCAGGCGTGACGCGCCGCCTCCTCGCGCAGTCCTCGATAAGCCCCTAAGAAGTAAACGTCGAACCCTAGGTCAATCCCAAGAGAAGCAAGGCGGCCCAAGAGCGAGGCCGGCAGATCGGGTCCGCCATGGCCGTACTGAGAATCCCACATGCAGAAAATGTCCATCCACCATCCAGCTTGTTTCAGTTCAGCCAACAAATGAACTCGTCCATCGAGTTGATCCAATAGCCAGGCCAAGTGTTTTGCGGTGTCGAAGGACTGTACATGATGCTCGGAGCACAAGAACCAACCGCTGATCTGATAGGTCCGAACCCCCTGCCGATGCTGGTATTCCTGGCCCGAACGCTGAGTCTTGGTAGCGACAAGTCCCAAAACTTTGCCAACGGTTTCCGGATCTGCTGCTCGGTGATAAACCCGAAGGGTCACATAGGTTTCGTGACACGTATCGTAGTCATCGTTGGCCCCTTCCGGCAACGGCGGCGCAGTCAAGTCTCCAAGCATAGGAATGAGTGAGGTTCGATTCAGACAAACCTCGCTAAGGCACCGTCACCTTGCCCAGAAACGTGTTTAAGACAGGGCTCCTCTCCTTGGAGAAGAACCGACTCGCCTTTCCAGAAGTAGAAATCATTCGGCCTCCAGGAATTCTTCGGGTGTCAGACCAGCCAGACGAATCAGGCCGCGCAGTGTTCCCCGGGCGACTTCACGGTGGTCAGGAATGGAGAGAGTCGTCATTGAACCCGGCTTGGTAAGGATCATGTGACTTCCCCGCTGCCGCACAAACTTCCAGCCCAGTGATTCAAATCGACGCCGAACCTGAGCTCCGCTGATGACCGGCAGGGAAGGCATTTCAGACAGCAACCTCGACGTGAGCTGTTTCAACGGTCAGAGGCATCCCCATTTCCGCCCTCACTTCCAAGCAGCCAGCGATGGCTTCCTTGATGTTCTCCAGCGCTTCATCCCGGGTCCTTCCCTGGCTGATACAACCAGGAATGGAAGGGCATTCGATCACCCATACCCCGTCTTCGTCTCGATCCACGATGGTCGCGAATTTCATTAACGCAGTCCTTTTTGGTTGAAGCCCATTATTGATCGAGTGAACGGTGTCACGGCACTTTCACCTTGCCCAGCAACGTGTTCACAATGCTCTCCGTGCCGACTTCCTCGGCCTCGGCCTCGTAGGTGAGCAGGATGCGGTGGCGCAGGACATCCGGGGCGATGAGTTTGATGTCGTCCGGGGTGACATGGTCGCGCCCATCGAGCAGCGCGCAGGCCCGGGCAGCCAGGGTCAAATTGATGGTGGCGCGCGGGCTGGCGCCGATGCGGACCAGTCGCTTGAGGTCGGGCGCCACGCCGCGTCCGGCCGCGGCGTCCCGGGTGGC
>JBDKKE010000479.1:0-16303 GCA_039796255.1 Verrucomicrobiota bacterium
GCGTATGTTTTGCTCCGGCCGTGGGACGAAAAGAAGTTCCTGGCCTCCCTGCGCAAAGCAGAGGGGACCCCGGTGGACAAGCTCAAGCGGGACGGCAATCGGGCGGTGTTGTTGTGCTCAACTACTGATTCTTACCAGGTGATCAAGCATCCTGACCCAAAGCGGGCGAAAGAACTGCGGGACCATGCGGCCTTCGTCGTGCGCCGGGCGCTGGAGTTGATCCGAGACCACTCAACCATCAACGTGAGGATTTTAACCCGGAGCCCGTTGGCAAGACGGGACTTCGACATTTTTAAGAGTTTGGGCCAGCGCCTGCTGTTCGGGATGAGCCTGCCGACGTTGAACAACCAGTTGGCGAGGATTTACGAACCGAAGGCACCGGCTCCCAGCCAGCGCTTGGCCACGTTGCAGGCGGCAGTCAAAGCCGGGATCCCGGTGTATGTGGCTATGGCCCCGACACCGGCTGAGGTGGACGAGGCGGACCTGCGAGCGACGATGACCGAAATCAAGAAGCTCAAGCCTCTCACGGTGTTCCATGAGCCCATAAATATGAGGGCCGAGAACGTGGAGCGCATCGAAGCGCATGCGCGGTCGCTCGGCGTGAAGTTGAACACCGCCGTGTTCGCCTCCCGGGAAGCCTGGCGGGCCTACTCGGTGGTGCAGCTGAAGCTTGTGGAGCGGGTGGCCGGGGAGGTGGGGCTGAGCCGGCAAATCCACCTGTGGCCAGATAAGGCCTTGGGCTCGCAAGCGGCCATCAAGGAGCAGCGTGATCCGGCGGATTACCGAAAGTGGCTTGAGAAATGGTGGACGCGGATCAGCGAGTGGCCGCGATGAAAGCACCGAGAATGGAAACCACGGTGCGTATTCCTAGCGCGGATTCGCTTGGCAGCGTAGGCAAAAAACCGTGAGAGTAAGGTCTTTCACCAGAAACCCATCAAACGTATGCCGTGCTGTCATCTTCCCCCTGGACCCGTTGGAAACTTTTTTGTTAGCCTCCAAGACGATGCAGAACAATTCGCCACCTACGTCGGCGGAGGGACGCCTTCCCGCCGAGTAATATTGCCGAACTTCCTGACGGGCGCCTTGCACCTGGAGATGAAGCTGTGGCGACCTAACTCACCACTGCGCGGCTACAGGATCAACGATGCCGCCGGCAACGCTTGGCGTGCGATGGCAAATCGCACGACCGCCCCGCGTAAGGTCTATCCGAGATTCCCCACTCTAAATCGGGCTCAGGTGTTCACGCGTATTATTGTCCCACCTCGCGTTGCTGAATGCGGACTTTTGGACTACGACGATTGGATTTTAGAGACAATTACTCAGCTGCGCCTGGATGGTTTGGCGAATGCCAGTCTTGGTGGTCCGTGGACGCCGCCGGGGAAAAATGATAAGCCACCTGAGCTGGCAACCGTCGGCCTTGGTCAAAAGCTCATCAACATTTACGTTAAATACGAATTGTGCTGGCAGAGGGTTGGCAAATGGAATCGGCCGATAATTGTCCGATATGCGGCTCCTGTCTTAGCGAACCTATCTCAGTTTCTTTGTGCGTTGCATGCGCCGGTTGACACGATCCTCGTCGAGAAGTTACTTGCTCTCCCGGTTGGACAGCACTTGAAGAAGGAGGGGCTTTTGAAACCCCGTGGCGGCTCACCGCTAATCCAACAATCCTCTGACGGCACCTTCAGGCCATGGTCCAAGCTGGACTGCCTCCGCACCTACTACGGTTTGCAGTTGGTGTTGCGCCGCATCGCCATGGCGACTTGGCCAAAAGGTTGCGCTTGCAGCGCGTCTCCGGATCAGGCGATCAAGGATTGCGCGGATTGGTTCAACTGCAACTATGCAGGGCCTGAGCTGGCAGCGAAGGACTGGATTCAGGCTGCATGCGACCTCCCAAAAGACGTAATTGATGCAACTGTGGAAGCAATGAAAGCCAAAGCGAGCGATGCATCGTGAGAATAGCATAAATACAACACCCCATTACCTGATATGGCAAAAAACTTCGCGGACATGATCTCGCAATTACCCGCCTCTGATTTCTCTCGCTATGCTTCGAAGCCGGATGCCGATGCAGTTGGCATTGCTCATGAAGATTTGTTGACCGCTCCAGACCACATGGGCGGATTACCGCTCAGCGACAACGGAGTGCCGCTCAGCGACTACGTGTGCAAGATGTATGCGACTGACGTTCTCCGCTTTGCAGCGATGTGGGTTCCAACTCTTATCTCCGACAGAATTATCCAGGACTGTCAGCGAATGTTTCCCAAGTGCAATGCTGCCAGCCGGCTGAACATTGTAATAATCCTAGGTTTGTTGCGGCGTGCTGACGCGGTGGATTTCTTGATTCAAGTCCAACAGAATCCGGCAAACGATCAAGCCTCAGTCGCCGCTGCAGAGGCGATTCAGGTCATTCGCGGGGAGCGGAAGATCGGGTTCGGCTATCTACCCGGTTACATAAACACTCACAACCCCGATGAGATCGTGGAAGGTCCGGCACCCGGCCCCAAGTAGATTTAATCCCGTCGTTGCAAGCCCGCCCGATCGCAGCGTTTTCTGGGCGGGCTGGAATCGTAAGCCTTCGCCATGTCCAGTTCTCCGGTAGTATGGGCTTAAAGTTGCCTTCTATGGTTTACTTGGCTTTTTTAAGCGGGAATTGTTTCTAATGCGGGGATTTCTAGGTGTTACTTGAGTCGGCAGATACTCTGCGGGATCGTAGTAGTCACCAACTTTCCTTGCCAATTTCGGGTAGTGAATTTGCGTATGAGCAATAAAAGCTGCTCGACGGTAAACATTATCAGCAAGAATATCTGCAAGCTTGATGACAGTAGGCTTTAACTCCGCATTCAGTTGCGTTGTGCAAGCCTCATCGGCGCCCATTTCAAAATCAAAGCAACAATGAATAATTTCATGAAAAACCGTCGTTAGCATTTTATCGTGATCCAAATTGTGCCTTATTTCAATTAAGGCCCGGTCATCGTTTTTTCTGCATCGCCCCATCAGAGATCTCTCCAACGTTTTGCTTAACTTAATCGTCACGTGCGGAGGAGGGGTGCGTTTATGAAACGCAAGCAGCATCAGGGAAGCATACACAAAAGAGCGAAACTGTTCTGTGCTTACATGCTTTGCACTGCCGCTAAATGTGATTTTCATTATATAGCGATAGGCGGCAGAATGCGGCTAACAAGAGGTCCATGCTCATTTGGTAGGTGTTTCTGACAGGTTCTTCAAAATCTTGTCACTCACCTTCAACGTCGAGTCCCATCCCGCCTCCTGGCACCGCAACGCAAGGCACTTCAACTCGGCTGTTGAGAATCGTCGGACTTGCAAGGGCGTCTTTTTCCAGATGCGGTTGAGGTGTGAGTTTACTGATGAGAGCGTCATTCCGGTGGCAGCAGCGATCTCCTTCGGCGTGTTACCTTGACCTAAGAGGGCGAAGCAACGCGCCTGCTGTGGCGACAATCCAAACGGTGTGCCGAAGGGGAACGGCCTGGCAAACGAGATGACGTAGAGAACGCCGTCCCAGGTCACTTTTCGCGTTCGCAATAGGATGGGGAACTGGTGGCCGCGCACGTCGTGGTTGATGACCACTCCGTCCCACGCCCCCTCCTCGTTGATGCTCCGCCAGATTTCCTGCGATAGCTTGGGCCAGTAGTCGGTCTTCGGGCAAAACTTGAGCGCGTGCTGCCCAAGGATCTCGGCCTTCGGCCAGCGGTAGACACTTTCGGCTGCATCGTTGGCCTCGATGATGAAGCCCTCGACGTCCGCCACGGTGATGGCCTCGCCAGCGGGGGCGAGCACCTGGGCGAGCAGTTCGGTAAGCTTGTTGCGTTTGGCGCGGCGGGGTTTGGTCGCTTTGGTGGATGGCATAAGGACAGTCGTTAGGTGGCAGTTCCTGCTCGCCGCAGTTCGCTGTTCCTTCGCCGGACCCGCAAGTGGCGAAACGAACGTGTCGGTATTTCAACGACGCGACGCACCGAGTAGCACAGGCAAACTTTCTCTGTTCATCCCAAACCGGGTGAGCAGAACCAATCCGAACATGAACAAAGTTATCGCCGCAAAAATCGAAGCGAGCAACATCTCCCTGCTGGACCGCAACGGAAACCGCATCGGCTACGCCGGCTCGCCCGGCATGGCCGCAGGCGAGCATTGGGTGGGCGCCGTGGTGAATGGAAACATCCTGACGGGCTCCACGAGTCGCGGAGCCGTCGTGATATGGGAACTCCGTGAAGGCTCCACGCCCGTGATTGTGGGTCGCCATTGACCAACCGGACGCGATGCAGAAAGCACAAACAAGCAGCCCGCGCCCGATCCGGTTTGGCGCGTTGATTAAGCCGGAGCGCGGGAAGCTCTACTTCTTCAGCCCGAGCGAGGGTATTCTCGTGGTCCGCCCCTGGCCCGTGCTGAAGGCGTGGCGCAAGACCCCCAAGCGTGGCTTCAAGCAGATACGCCCTGACATCTCGCTCGATGACCCGCCCTCCATTCTGCCCGCGAGCCGTCGCTCGGAGCCACCGAGCGGACCACCGGCACCCAATCCTAGCGAGGAGGAGTTGCAGGCGTTGATCGCGGAGTGGCCTGTCAACTCAACAGACGATGACATCGCGCAGCCGAGGATGATAAGGGGTTTTCCATTTGCCAAACGCTGGCATGCCCAGAACGCACTGCGGCACCAGTTGGTCTGCAGGGCCTTCGCGGAAGGCTTTCCAGCCGCCATCCGGTCGACGCTGGCGCGTTTTGGAACACGGCAATGGCACTTGGCGAAACTGGCCCAACTTGACGGTGGACTGGACCTCATCAAGACCAACCCGGGCCTCGCGTTCTGCCTCGCCTCCTCCTGGGTCTTCAAGCGGTCGACACATCCATGGCGCACCGCCCGCCGGTTGCTACGCCTGAAGCGCCGCGTTGCTGCCGGTTGGCTCGGCTTTCCGGCCTCGGAATCCGTGGTCCGCTTGCTCGGCAAGGTCGCACCGGAAGCCTGCTATGCGCCGCTCCTGCTCAACCTTCGCCGTGCCGTCAACGGTGACCTGTCCTCTGACCTGATTAAGACCCTGACCTTTCTCCCGGTGCTCAACGCGGACACCCTGACACTCATGAACAGCAGGACAATGCTGCCAGGGTTGACTCCCGCGCTGCTCAGGGACGTCGCCCGAAGATCCGTCCATCCTGGCTGCACCGGCGAATGGCGAACCCTGATGCTGGACGTCCAGCGCATGTTGCAGCGCCTGCCGGACGCGCCGCCGCCCGGTCCGCTGCATTCGCTGGCTGCCTACCGGCGTTACCACGATGCGCAGGCGTGCCAATACAACGAGCGATTCGGTCATGAAACGCAGGAACAGATGGACGACGGCTCGCCGCTCCCGACGCCGCCATTTGCCGGCACGTTGGAGATCATTCCGTTGCGAACTCCGCAGGAGGTTCATCAAGAAGGTGTGGAGCAGAAGAGCTGCGTGGTCTCCTACCTGGACAAGGTGCGGCGCGGTCACACTTTCATTTACCGCGTGCTGGCACCGCAGCGAGCCACGGCGGAGATTGCCGAGCAGCAGCCCCGCCGCTGGCACCTGGTGCAGTTGGCTGGTTTCAAGAACCGCCCGGTCTCCCAGGCGACATGGAAGGCGGTGGAGAGCTGGCTCGGCGCAGCGCATTGCCAGGTCCTAAACGGCGGTGACGAGGAAGACCCTTTTTAGCAAACTGCGGCATGAGCATTGCGAACCTGATCTCGAAGGTGACCGGGGTCGTTTGCGTGCCGGACCGACTCGCGCATCCCCGCGACGCCGTCACGCTGGACCTCTCGGGCTACTCTCAGATTGATGACTTCAGCTGCGGTGCCGTCGCGGGATGGATCGTCCTGGAGGCGTTTGACCGCCGTCGCAGTTTCCGAAAGTTTTACGACTGCTGCTCGCCGAAAAATCCAAGCGGCACGTCCACACCCCGGCTGGCGCACGCGCTTTGTGAGAATGGCCTCGGGGTTCAACACCTGCGCCATCGCATATCCTTCGCTCGCCTCTGCCGTGCGATTGATGACGGCCTACCGGTCATCTGCTGCGTGGACCATGACAAGCGCGATGACCACGCCCATTGGCTGGTGGTTTACGGTTATCAGGAGCGGCCGGCGAGAGTGTTCGTGGCCGGGAACGGCTGGCTGCACCTCCTGGGCTTCAGCCTGATGGGGGAGCACGTGATTTCCCGGCGGCGGTTTGAGCGGATGCGCGTGACCGGTGCGCTCATTTGCTGGGGCCAAGGCCGCGGGAGCATCAGGCGCGGGATCGCGCCGCGCCGATGAGGATGCCGACAAGGAACGGCTATGAACCGCGGCGCACTGCCGCGAAACGACTTTCGCGTTGCCACCCCGCCACAAGCTGGCAAGTTTCATCGCATGAAACCACTGATCCTCGCCCTGTCCCTCCTGCTCCCGCTCGCTGCGCTCAACGCACAGGACAAGGAGAAGAAGCCCGAGGTGCTCCCCGCCAAGGACGCCAAGGGCAAGGTCGGTGAAACCGTCACGATCGAGGCGAAGGTTGCCGAGGTGAACAAGACCGAGAAAATCGTCCGCATCAACCTAGGGGCGCGGTTTCCCAAGCAGGATCTGACGCTGGTTATTTTCGCGGCGAACTTCGGAAAGTTCGAGGATGTGGAGAAGTTGGAGGGCAAGACCGTGCGCGTCACCGGCAAGGTGACGGAATACCAGAAGCGGCCGCAAATCGTTCTCGATGCGAAGGATCAGTTGAAGGTGCAGGAGGACAACCCGAAGGAGAAACCGTAGGTGGTTGCTGCGTTTTTACGCTTGGGACTATGATTGCCTCGCTCCGATCCATTCGCTGTCGCTGAACTAATGCCATGATCAAGCTCATCTCCAATCTCACCCATCCCTTCCTTGATATATGTGGTGAAGACTCAGCCTACGACTTCAGCGCGATTGAGTCGGTCGCAGAGTTTGGGCAGGTAGCTGAACCCACCACGCTGATATTTGCCCTCGATCGGAAATCGTGCCGGAACGAGGTCGCATTTGGCCGGGAGCTTCTGCAAGCCGTCACCGCAAAAATCATCCCGCCACAGCAAATGGTTCTAGCTGCTTTCGTCGTTGATTTTGACAGTCAGGAAGCCGCTCGATTTCGTAAGATGGTTGAAGATGTCAAAGGGATCTGCGAATGGAAGGTGCAAACGGCGAATCATCTGGCGCGGGTTTACGATTTTACCACGCAGGAGACCACGGTGATCCCGGCAGCGGAGCTGGCCCCCGGCATGGTGCATGCGGAGGTGGTCGGGGTGGGCTCTGTGTGGGTGAATCGCGCCCAGATCAAGCCGGCTCCGCTGCGGCACAAGCCATTCGCTAGCAGCGTCCGCAAGGAACTCCGCCAGATCCAGGAGGCGCTCGACGAAGTATGCCCGAAAAGCCTTTCCCAATGGGAAGACGGCTTTCGCCGGGACACCAATCCTGATCGTGAAATCGCCCAATGGAAGCTGATTGTTTCAGTGTATCAGGCCGCGATTGCCGGGGCACAATTCACCCGCGCTCAGCGACAGGAGTGTTTCAGAATCATTGTTAATTGCACCACTGCCCCAGCCGACAAGATATTGGAAGTGGTCGAGCTCACCGTCCTCTCCCGCGAGGAAGCACAAGCGATCATCGCCCGTTTCTTTCAGGGTCCTTCCTCCAGCACTACGGGCGGCTAGCGACCGGTCAACGAATTCGGGGTTGCCCAGCCAGCGCCGCTTGCGCTGGGTCAGAACGGCCGTCCTGTGAACAACTCCCCGTTGACGACGCGCAGGCTGGATATACCGTTACTCCATACGGTATGTCACCACTCACCCGCCGCCAGCAGCAGATCCTCGACTTCATCCGCCGGGAGCAGGAACAGGCCGGCGTCGCGCCCACCCTCGCCGAGATCGCCCAGCACTTCGGCTTCCGCAGCCTCACCACCGTCGCCGATCATCTGCGGCTGATCCGCCAGAAGGGCTGCCTCGAAGCCAGCGACGGACGGGCACGGGCGCTGAAGCTCATCTCCCCGCTGCAACGGTTTCGTCGTCGCATCGTGGACATCCCGGTGTTCGGCTCCATCCCCGCTGGCCTCGGCGCTGACCGGGAGCAGGAGGCGGAAGGGTGCGTCTCCGTGGACATCGAGAGCATCGGCTTCAAGCCCACCCGCAACACCTTCGCCCTGCGCGTCACCGGCGACTCCATGATCGGGAAGCACATCTGCGACGGTGACATCGTGCTCCTTGAACACGGCCCGGAGCCGCGTCCCGGCCAGGTCGTCGCCGCCCTCGTTGACCGCAAGAGCACGCTCAAGACCTTCGTGCTAAAAAACGGCAAACCCTGCCTCAAGGCGGAGAACCCGAAATATCCCGACCTGATCCCGGCCGAGGAGTTGATGATTCAGGGCGTCCTGCGTGCCCTCATCCGTCGCGCCCCGGAGTGAGGCGTCGGACAGCCCTTGTCCGGTCCCCTCCCGCACACTGGTCCCATGCGCGTCATCGTTCATCTCGACGCGGATGCCTTCTTCGCCTCGGTCGAACAGGCGTCCGACCCGAAGCTGCGCGGCCAGCCGGTGGCCGTCGGGGGCGAGAAGCGCGGCATCATCGCCAGCGCCAGCTACGAGGCCCGGCGGTTTGGCATCTACACGCCGATGCCATCCGTGCAGGCCCGCCGCCTGTGCCCCAAGCTCATCCTGCTGCCCGGCGACTTCGAGCGTTACGAGCAGTTCTCGCACTGGATGTTTGGCTACGCGCACGATTTTACCCCCGACGTGGAGCAGACCTCGATTGACGAGGGCTACTTCGACCTGACGGCTGTGCGCAAGCCGCCCGCCGAAGTGGCGGAAACGATTCGCCGGGCCATCCGGCAGAAATTAAAACTAATCGTCAGCGAGGGCATCGGGAGCAACAAGCTGGTCAGTGCCGTGGCCTCGAAGCTGCGGAAGCCCGCGGCGTTCGAGGAGGTGCCCGCCGGCCGGGAGGCCGACTTCCTCGCTCCTCTGCGCAACCAATGGCTCCCCGGCGTTGGTCCCAAGCTGGGCCAGCAGCTCAATGCGGCTGGGCTTGCCCACATTGGGCAGTTGGCCGGCACGCCGGTGGAGCTGCTCGAACTCATCGCCGGACGGCAGGCTCTGGTGCTGCGGCAGTTCGCCCGGGGCATTGATGAACGGCCCGTTGTCCCGGAGCGTGCCCCAGCCAAGTCCTACAGCCAGCAGGAGACGTTCGCCGTCGATGTCACCGCCGAGGACTTTGCGCAGGCCACGCTGCGCCGCATGGCGGACACCCTCTGCGCCAGCTTGCGGGAGGAGGATCACACCATCCGCACGCTCACCGTGAAGGTGCGCTACAACGACATGGCGGAGGACCAGTGCGGCACCAGCCTCACGGAGCCGACCAACCTCGAAACCGATCTCTATAGCCGACTGCACACGCTCCTGCGGCAGGCCTGGCGGCGACGAGTGAGCCTGCGGATGGTGTCGCTGAAGCTGTCGAACGTGCATGACGGCCTGTTCAGCGGGGAACTGGCGCTGGATGGACCCACCGGGAAGCACGAGGCGCAGCGGCGTCTGGCGGCCGCCGTGGACGACCTGCGCCGCCGCAAGGGCCACGGCGTCATCCTGCGCGGACATGACCTGCTGCTGAAGGGCGGCCGGCGAGCGGAACCGGCGGCGGCACCCTCGGCCACGGTGCGTGTCGTCCTCCGCAAGCCGGCGACGTGCGTTCCGCTCCACGTCCACAGCCACTACGCGTTCCTCGATTCGACGCTGTCGCCCGAAGCCGTGGTGACGCTGGCGAAGGAACGCGGCCTTCCGGCGGTTGCGCTCACCGACCCAAACCTGCACGGCGCGGTCGAGTTCTGCGCACTGGCGAAGCAGGCTGGTATCCAGCCTATCGTCGGCGCGGAGCTGACGGTGGACGACCAGCCGCTTTGGCTCTATGTGCAGGACCGGACGGGCTACCAGAACCTCTGCCGGTTGCTCTCCCAGCCGGTGAAGCGGCTGGAGGGATTGACCGATGGTCTGTTCGCCGTCGGAACCGATGACCGCTGGGCCGGCCAGTTCCCTGACCGCTTCTACCGCGCCATCACCGACCCGACGCAGCCGGTGCGCTCCGCGTTCCCCTGCGTGCTGCATCTGCCGGTCCACCACGCGGTTCCCGCCGACCGGTGGAAGTTCGATGTGGTGCAGAGCATCCGCACGCTGACGTTGCTCAAGCAGGGGCACCCGGAGAAGCGCGTGGGCGGACAGTTCCACTTGCACACCGGCCGGGAACTAGCGCAGTGGTTCGGCAGCAGCCCGGAGTTGTTTCGCCACACGACGGAACTGGCAGAGCGATGCACGTTCACACTGGAACCCGCCAAGCCACAGTTCCCGGCCTTCCGCACGCCGGACGGTTCTTCGGCGCATGAGTTCCTGCACCGGCTGGTGCATGAGGGGCTGCGCCGCCGTTATGGCGAGCGGCACGCGCAGTTCGAAGCCCAAGTGAACGAGGAACTCGGCATCATCGCCGACGTGGGCTATGAGGAATACTTCCTCGTCGTCTGGGACATCCTCCAAGAATGCCGGCGGCACGGCATCGAGTGGATCACGCGGGGCAGCGCGGCCGACTCGCTGGTCTGCTACTGCCTCGGCATCTCCGATGTCTGCCCCATCCGCTTCGACCTCTACTTCCGGCGGTTCCTCAACAAAGACCGCATGGCGCTCAACAAGCTCCCCGACATTGACGTGGACTTTCCCCACGACCGGAAGGACGACGTGGTGGACCTGATTTTTGCCAAGTATGGCGCGGAGCACTGTGCCGTGGTGGGCGGGTTCTCGACGTTCCAGGCGCGGAGCGCGTTTGCCGAGGTGGCCAAGGTGCTGGGTGTGGCGGAGCGGGAGGTGCGCAAGTTCACCGAGCACTTCCCGTGGGGTTTCGGCGGTGGTTGGGTGCCGGATGAACCCGCGCCCAAGAGTGGGGCCGGGCTGATCGAACTGCTCCGCGCGAATCCTGAAACCAACACGCTGCCGCTGGACGAGGAGCCTTACCGCTCGGCGATTGAAATGGCTGCGTGCCTCGACGGTGCCCCGCGCTACGCGAAGATGCACCCCTGCGGCGTGGTGCTCTCGCGTGAACCCATGCACGCGCTGACGCCGACGTTCACTTCGGCCAAGGGTTATCCCACCACGCACTTCGACATGGACTGCGTGGAGGCCATCGGTCTGGTGAAGATGGACATCTTGGCGCAGGGCGGTCTGGCGGTGATGCGGGATGCGCGGGAGTCGTTGCAGCGGCGCGGCATCACCGTGGACCTCGCCACGCTGGAGCCATGGGAGGATGCGGCGGTGTGGGAGATGATTGCCGGCGGTGGCGCCCGGGCCGTGCACCACATCGAGTCGCCGGCGATGATCAACCTGTGCCGCATGACCAACGTGCGGGAGGTGGATGGGCTGGTGGCCATTGTGAGCGTCATCCGACCCGGCGCGGCCAACGAATCCAAGAAGCTCTCGTTCACGCGGCGGTATCAGGGCTTGGAACCGGTCGAGTATCCGCACCCGTCGCTGGAGCCGTGCCTGCGGAGCACGTTCGGGTTGGTGGTGTATGAGGAGCACATCCTGCAAATCTGCGAGGCGTTCGCGGGTCTGTCGCCGGGCCGGGCGGACGTGCTGCGCCGGGCGCTGGTGAAGCAGAAGCGCGCCGTGGTGGCAGAGATTGCCGGGGAGTTTGCGGCGGCGGCGAAAACGAAGGGGCACGATGACGCGAAGATCACCGAGGTGTGGGAGCTGGTGACCGGGTTCAACGGCTACGCGTTCAACAAGGCGCACAGCACGGCCTATGGCGTGGAGGCGTATCAGGCGGCGTGGTTGAAGCGATACCACCCGGCGGAGTTCATGGCGGGCGTGCTCACCAACGGCAAGGGGTTCTACCAGCCGCTGGTCTATGTGCTGGAATGCCACCGGCTTGGGCTCACGTTTCTGCCGCCGTCGGTGAACGAACCAGGGCCGGCTTTCGTGCCGCACGGCACGTCCGTCCGCGTGCCGGTGACGCGGGTGAAGGGACTCACGGAGAGGACCACGGAGCGGCTGCTCGCGGCGCATGAACACGGGCCGTTCGTCTCGGTGGTGGATTTCTTCCGGCGCGTGGGGCCTGCGGCCGAGGAGTTCGAGGCGATGATTCGGGCGGGGGCCTGTGACGAGTTCGGCGCGACGCGCACGCGCCAATACTGGGAAGCGCGGCATCTGGTCAAAACCTTCGACGCGACAACAACGCCCGGCCAAGGCTGGCTGCTCCCGCCACCCGGCCTGGAGCAGTTCCCCGGCGTCCCGCTCAACGAGCCGACCCGGCTGGAACGGCTGCGCTGGGAAACCGAGTTGTTCGGCTTCGCCGTCAGCGGCCACCCGCTCGAACTGTTCCCTGACATCGCATGGGACACCTACTGTCCGGTGAAGCGGCTGGGCGAGTTCATCGGGCAGGAGGTGGTGATGTGCGGGCTCATCATCGAGCAGCGCACCCATCATCAGGTCACCGGCGAGCCGATGAAATTCCTGACGCTGGCGGACTGGACGGGCATGGCGGAGACTGAGCTGTTCGCCGACACCTATCGCAGCTACGGCCTGGCGACGGTGCGCTACCCGGTGCTCGAAATCACCGCGACGGTGGAGCCGTTCGAGAATCGGCGCGGGTTCACGCTGCGCGTGCATCGGGCGGGCAAGCCACGAACGAAATGAACCAGCAACTACGCCTGCTGCCG
The DNA here is from genome assembly GCA_039796255.1 of Verrucomicrobiota bacterium. Taxonomy (GTDB): domain Bacteria; phylum Verrucomicrobiota; class Verrucomicrobiia; order Limisphaerales; family UBA9464; genus UBA9464. The sequence goes on from JBDKKE010000479.1 coordinate 12,698, forward strand.
ACACCGAAGCCGCTCAACGAACGGCTCGGCCGCGAATTCTTTCGTGGCATCCCCGGTGTGCCCGGGGTGTATTGGATGTTCGACGAGGCGGGCGAGCTGCTCTACGTCGGCCAGTCCCGGGACCTGCGCGATCGGCTCAACAGTTACCGCCACGTCCATCCCGACCGCGACTCCCGCAAGACGGTGCGACTGGTGCATCTCGTGCGGCGCATCGAGTGGGAGGTGTGCGATACACCGGTGAGCGCGGTGCTGCGGGAGAACGAGTTGCTGCGCACGTTGCGGCCCCGGTTCAACCGGATGAACGTCTATCCCAAGGCGTGCTTCTTCATCGCGTTGGACCGGGAGCAAGGACTGCTGCGGTTGACGCTGACCCGAGACACGGCCACGCCGAGAAAACTGTTTGGCGCGTTCAGAGGCGCGGCGTGGCCCTTTGCCGCGTTGTGCAGATTGCTCTTCATTGCAAGCCACAGCAGCATGAGCCTCGGACACTTTCCAGCGCGGCTGCTGACCATTGCCCCACTGCAAACCCAAAGCTTCGGTCTGGAGGCAGCGTTCACGCAGCGGGTCGAGGACTATCTGGCGGGCGAGGCAGCGGACCTGGTCGAAAGGCTGACGGAGGTTTGTTCGCAGGTGGAGATGCGGACGCCGTTCGAGCAGAACTTGATGCTGGCTGATTTGGTGAGCGTGGAAGAGTTCTTCGAGCGTGGTCCGCAGCAGGTCAGGCGCTTGAGACGGAGGGCGAATGTGGTGACGACATGGGTGGAGCCGGAGGTGCTGGTGGATTTTCTCGCAGTCGATAGGCTTGAGGTTGAACCAGCGATGGACAGAATTACCCCGTGAAGCCGCGCCCGCCATCGAACCCGCAGAACCTCGACGAGCTGATGGTGATGGCTGTTGATTTTGCCGAGTTCAGCCTTCGTTCCGGTCGACAGATTCCGCCGACGCTACTGGCTGTCACCAAGAAGGGGCCGCTGTTCTTCACGCCGGCATCCTTGCAGGACGACCGTTCCAAGGATGATTTTGCCGATACCGCCCGCCTCATCTGCATCGCCTACCAAGTCCCGGCTGCCGTGATGATTCTGGAGTCGTGGATGAAGATGGCTCCTGAGGGCGAGAAGTTGGACCCCGATGAACGTCCCTCAGAAGCGATGGACCGGCACGAAGTAGTCATGGTGATGGGAGAAGCTGCTGGGACAACTCAACGGAAGGTCTTCAAAATCATCAGGACGGATGCTGGCGGATTCTTTGGCCTGACCGAATGGGAGGGGTTGCCGATGGACCAGTTCCAAGGGCGTTTCGTGGACCTCCTGTCACCAAAACCGCTGACGCCAGAGGTCATTGAGGTTGCTCGGGTGATGCTGACGATGAAGGGCTTGAACGAGCAGAAGTTGAGGGGAGCGCCACGTCGTCGTTAGTCAGCAGCACGCCTGAAGGGCTACAAACCGCAGGTCAATTCCACCCCCCCGTAGGACAGCCGTTGTCTCAGGGCTGGTGCGAGGATGTCCGGCATGAACATCGACCTGGCTTTGCAACGTGAAGAACTCGAGGGCTGCTTACACCTCGGCATGGAGCGGGAGGCGCTGCGGTCGGCTGGGCGGTTACTCCGTGCTGCCAACCTGAACGCCACCATTTTCGACTCAGCCGTCAACGCCCTCCTGATCTGCGAGGATCGTCTTGCGCGTTGGACTGGAAGGGTTGAATCGGCGTTCGCTGACTTGAGCCGACGGGACCAACTGAAGTCGGCCAAGGTGATGTTCAACCTCTACGTGTCGCTGAACCGTTGGAACGATGCCGCTCGGTTTCTGCCCCGCCGCCCCGCTACCGCTGAGGAACTTCTGTTCTCGATGTGGACGCTATTGAACCTGCGCCGAATCCAAGAGGCAGAACCCATCTACAAGGCCAGCGTCCGCAAGTTTAAGCGGGTTGAGGATGAATTTGATCAAAGCTGCCTGCTCGAAGCGCTGGGCTGCTACTGGGCTCAAAACCGGGATTGGGGTGCTGCTGAGTATGCCAGCGAGCGAGGAGCAGACTTCTGGCCGTTTGCGCCGCAGGCCTGGCAACGATTGGTCAAAATTCAGGCTGTTCGAGGATGGCAGATGGCGACTGAGCTTTCCGCTGCGATCGACCAAGGGTGTTCAGAAAGGGAGACCGGCAGTTCAGCCGCCGCTTCCAACCACGGCACTTCAGCAGATTTGGTTGAGCAGAAAGCTCTGCTCGACCGGCAGGCAGCGCGATTGTCGAAGGTTGTTCCAGCCAAAGAGCGCTGGCAGTTCGGCCTGTGACGGCAGAAATCCAGCTTCCCCTCCTCAGCACAACCACTAACCTCACCCCAGCACCCAATGTGGCTCTTCACTACCATCGGCTTCTTCAGCGTCGTCAGGAAAGACGGCGAGCCAAACCTGACCGTTCGCGCCCGTTCCTCCGCTGACCTCGACCGGCTGCGCACCAACTTCATGCCCGAGTTGTCGGCGACGATCTCCAAGAAGGGCACCGACTACCCCTACCGTGCTACCATCACCCAGCCCGCCTTTTCAAAGGGCATGACGTTGATTGGGGAGTCCATCGACTACCACAACTTCAAGGACGAGGTGGCGGAGCGGATGGGGTCAGAGCGGGCGCACACCTATCACCACGTCTGGTCGGCGCTGAAACGCATCGAGAACGAACCCGTTCGGCATACCCCCGTCAGCAAGTTGGCAATCAAAGGGATGACTTACGGCGGGGTGGTGATCAATGCCGAGGGCAAGCTGTTGCTGCGGGAGCCAAAGGGCCACTTCGACGGTTACGTGTGGACCTTTCCCAAGGGCAAGCCGGAGCCAAGTGAGACCGAAGAGGAAACTGCCCTTCGCGAGGTTTGGGAGGAGACCGGCGTGGTGGGCTGTATTGCGAGGCGGATACCCGGCGAATTCCAGGGAGGCACGAGCAAGTCCATCTACTTCCTGATGACCGTGGAGCGGGAAACTGGAGAGCTGGATGACGAAACGGAGAGCGTTGCGTGGGTGACTGCTGCGGAAGCTGTGAAGCGAATCCAGCAAACGCCCAACCAGATTGGCCGTAAGCGGGACTTGGCGGTGTTGAAGGCGGCCGTGGAGTTGATGGGCTAACCGATGGCCTCGCTCTCCAAATCCACCTACCTGATGGGGTTGCAGTGCCCAAAGCTACTCTGGCATCGCTACAACGCGAAAGAGCAGCTCCAGCAACCCGGCACCCTGGCACAGGCCATCTTCGACCAAGGGCATGAGGTAGGGGCTTGGGCGAAACGGTTGTTTCCGGCCGGCATCGAGATTGCACCGGGAGTCACCGACTTCGACATCGTGTGCGCAGAAACCCAGCGGCACCTCACCTTACGCCAACCCCTCTTTGAACCCGCCTTCCGGGCAGCAAGAGGTTACGCCCGCATCGACATCCTGAACCCGGTTGATGGCGACGCCTGGGACATCATCGAGGTAAAGAGTTCTACCAGCGTGAAGGGCGTGTATCTGGACGACGTGGCGTTTCAGGCGCACGTCTGCACGGCGGCTGGACTAAAGATCCGACGCTGCCATGTGCTCCACATCAACTCCAACTACGTGCGGCAGGGTGACGTGGAGCCGCAGCAGCTTTTCA
>JBDKKE010000480.1:0-2711 GCA_039796255.1 Verrucomicrobiota bacterium
GCCGAGGCATCCACAACCATCACCCCGTGGAAGGTGCGCCACAGTCGAAGCACCTCGGATTTCACCGCGGGCGAAAGATCCGGAGCCGCCAGTCCGGGACCGGCCAGCACCGCGCTGGCCCGTGCCAGCACCGGATGGTCGGGGGCGAAGGGATGCACCATCGCCGAAGGCACGGTCATCGACACCGGCAGTTGAACTTCCTGAGGCACCAGCGCGGCCAGCAGTCCTGGACGGGCTCGTCCCGCAGCCCGCGTAGCCAACACCGCCGCACCGGAATAGCCGAGCGATCCCGCCAACACGACGACCTTGCCCAGGCTCCCCTTGTGCGAGTCCACCAGTCGGCGCGGTGGAAACCCGTGGAAATCCCCCGCGAGAACCCAGTCCCGCCCATCCTCTCCCTCAGGCATTCCGACCAGGCCCACACCGGAGGCCACCTGCAGTCGTCCGACGGCATTCCAGGCGGAAGGCGCGAGCAAGCCGCGCTTGGGAGCCCCGACCGTCAGGGTAAACCCGGCCATGACCACGGCCCCCCAGTTGCCCCCGGTATCCGCGTTGAGTCCCGAGGGGACATCCATGGACAGAATGGGCCTTCCGGAATCGTTCAACGTCCGCAGACATCGGCACCACTCCTCCCCGAGCTCGCGGTTCAATCCGATTCCAAAAAGCCCATCCACCACCAGATCCGGATTTCTTTCCAGGGCCTGGGTCAGGGCGGGAAAATCGGCGACCGGATCCTTCACCTCCACCAACTCCACCACTCGCTCCGTCAGATGGGGTGCAGACGCCCGGACATCGGCGCCATTGTTGCCGCGACCGGCCACCAGGAGCACGCGATCTCCGGGGTGAGTTTGAGCCAGTATCTGAGCCGCCAACGCGCACCCCACCTGTCCGATCACCGCCTCGGGAAGCACACCTGACCTCCAGGTGCGCTCCTCCCAATCCCGCATTTCAGCGACGGAGAGAATGGGAATGCTCATGGCGGACTGAGGGGGCCGTCCGTGGCTCCTGGAGCCCGGGGCCGGAAAAACCGGTTCAATTCACTGCCAGCTCCTGGCGGATTCCGAACTTCTCGATCCGCTTGCGCAGGGTGGCGCGGGTGATGCCCAGCAATTTCGCCGCCTGCACCTGATTGCCCCGGGTTTCCTTGAGGGACTCGATGATCAGGACGCGTTCCACCGCCGGTAGCAGCTTCAGCTTGGAATCCGTGCGGGCGAAGCGGAACAACGCCAGCGCCAGGGAGGGAAGATCGTTGAGGGCGGGTGCGGCGGGTGCGGATGTTCCGGGCGCAGCGGCCGCTCCGGGCGCTTTCGAGGCGGTGACCACAGCTTCCGCCATCCCGGCAATGATCTCTGCGGGCAGATCGCCGGGAAGAATCGCCGTCCCCTTGGCCACCACCAGGGCGCGCCGCAGGGCATTCTCCAATTCCCGTACATTCCCCGGCCACGAATAAGCCTCCAGCGCCTCCAGTGTTCCCGCACCGACGGAGCGCGGCTTGGCCTCCTTGCCCGCCAGTTGACGAAGGAAGTAGTCCACCAGCAGTCGAATGTCGTCGCGCCGGTGCCGGAGCGGCGGCATCTGAATCCGCACCACATTCAGCCGGTAGAAGAGGTCCTCGCGAAATTCCTTCCGCGACACCGCCTCCTCCAGGGCCTTGTTGGTGGCGGCGATGACCCGGACATCCACCTTGACCGTCTGGTTGCCTCCCACGCGTTCAAAGGTTCCGTTCTGAAGCACCCGCAGAATCTTGGTCTGGGTGGCGGGCGACATGTCCCCGATCTCATCCAGAAAAATGGTCCCGCCGTTGCACTGCTCGAATTTGCCGATTCGCTGCGAAGCCGCTCCGGTGAACGCCCCCTTCTCATGACCAAAGAGTTCGGATTCCAGCAGATTCTCCGCGATGGCCGCGCAGTTGATGGCCAGAAACGGACGCTCAGCCCGGCGTCCATACTGGTAAATCGCGCGGGCGACCAATTCCTTGCCGGTGCCGCTTTCCCCGGTGATCAGCGCCGTGGCGTCGGTGGCCGCCACCTGGCCGATGAGCTTGAAGATGTTCTGCATCACCTCGCTGCGCCCAATGACCCCCAGCTCGTAATCCTCTGCCTCCAGCATCGGCTGCAGGGCGATCGCCTGTCGGGACTCGCGCGCAGCCCGGAGGGCTTGAGCGACGAGTTCCTTCAGTTTGGGGACGTCGAAGGGCTTCAGCAGGTAGTCATAGGCCCCCAGCTTCATGGCCTCGATGGCGGTCTGGGTGGTGCCATAGGCCGTCATGAGAATGACCGGAAGCTTGGGATCCAGTTGCCGGATGCGCCGGAGTGTCTCCAGCCCGTTGATGCCCGCCATGCGGATGTCGCTGATGACCAGATCCGGCTTCACCCGGGAAATCATCTGCACCCCCTCCTCCCCACTGGACGCCGTAAACAACTGCAGGTCCGGGGAGTCAAAAATGCGGCGGAAGCTGTATTGCACGTCCGCCTCGTCATCAATCAGGAGCAGTTTATCCATCGTCGCGCCCGAAAGGTAGCCGGAGAGGGGGGAGGCCTGACAGGGGGAAAGTTTGAACGGCCAAACGGCCAAACGGCCGATAGCCGATAGCCGATAGCCGATAGCCGATAGCCGATAGCCAATAGGCGATAGGCGATAGCCAATAGGCGATAGGCGATAGCCAATAGGCGATAGGCGATAGCCAATAGGCGATAGGCGATAGCCAATAG
>JBDKKE010000481.1:0-8733 GCA_039796255.1 Verrucomicrobiota bacterium
GAGCTCAAACCCAATCAATGCCCTTGTCGACCCCGGACCCTTTCAGCAGTCCAGAGCAAGGCTGTCTGCTGCCGCCGCGCATTCCATGCGCCGGGCCGCCTCCGCCGCAGCGTCCACCGGCACTCCCGGATTGCGGCGTTGCGAGACCAACGCCAGCAATCGGGTCAGTGAATTGCCCAAGCGGATCCATTCCCGCCGCCGGAACTGGCGAAGGGTCACTGAATCCGGAAACTCCCAGGCGCAGAGGTATCGAAGGTCGGCATCCGACCGCACCTGGTTCTGAATGTCTTCCGAGCCAAACACGCCCCGCGCATAAGCATAGCTGAGCAGCGTGAGGAGCATTCGGTGCTGGTAGCCCTGGCGGCCAGGTCCGGACCTGAATTCACCCGCGGGAACGTCGTCACCCTGAACCGCCTCCAGCGTCAGATGGGTCAGACGAACGGCACCCAGCCCTTCCGCCAGATCCAAAGGAAAGACGGCCTCTCCACCGTCGCCGACCTGAACGTCTTCCTTCATGGGCAAGAGTAAGCCCCTCCTTTGTTACAGATTTACGTCAGAGAAGTGACTTCTCCCGATCAATTTCGAGGGCTGCCAGCAGATGATATCACCGCATCCCGATACGTTGATTTGAAACTTGAGAAGGCTGATGCGACGGATAGGCTTCCGCCATGTCGTCTTCGGTATCTGCCCAGGTTGAGTACACCCGAGGCAGTGATTTGGTTCGGCTCCTGGGCAAGCGCATTGTGATCATTGACGGTGCGATGGGCACCGTCATCCAGCGCTACAAGCTGGGGGAGGCGCAGTTTCGGGGGGAGCGATTTGCCGACTGGAAGGGGAAGGATCTCCGGGGGAACAACGAGCTGCTGCAACTCACCCAGCCGCAGATCATCCAGGAGATTCATCAGCACTATCTGGAGGCGGGTGCGGACATCATTGAGACCAACACCTTTGGGGCGACGACCATCGGTCAGCATGACTTCTTTTTTCGGCACTCCGACGGCAGGAAGGATCAGTCGTTCTTTGACCAGGTGATTGCGGATCCGTTTCTGCGTGACCTGGCCCGGGACATGAATCTCGACGCTGCCCGACTGGCCCGGCAGGCAACCGACGAATTCACGGCCAGGACCGGTGAGACCAAGTTTGTCGCCGGCGCCATCGGACCGATGCCGGTGACGACGTCCATATCTCCGGACGTCAACGATGCCGGCTTCCGCTCCGTCAGTTTCCAGCAGCTCTGTGTCGCCTACCGGGAGCAGATCGAGGCCCTGATCGACGGGGGTGTGGATCTCCTGCTGGTGGAGACCATTTTCGACACCCTGAACGCCAAGGCAGCGCTGTTCACCATCGAGGAGGTCTTTGCTGTCCGGGGAATCCGACTGCCCCTGATGATCTCGGGAACCATCACCGATCTCTCCGGACGCACTCTCACCGGTCAGACGGTTGAGGCCTTCTGGAATTCCGTCCGGCATGCGCGCCCGGTGACCATCGGATTCAACTGCGCCCTTGGACCGAAGGAAATGCGTTCCTACGTGGAGGAACTGCATCGGATCGCGGACACAGCGATCTGCGTTTATCCCAATGCCGGCCTTCCTGAACCGCTTTCCCCCACCGGATTCCCCGAAACCCCGGAGACGCTCGCGCCGCAGATCCGACCCTGGGCCGAGGCGGGCTGGCTGAACGTGGTGGGTGGCTGCTGCGGCACCACCCCGCCCCACATCAAGGCCATCGCGGATGCCGTCCGCGGCCTGCCTCCGCGCGTCACCCCTGCCGTGCCGTCCTACCTGCGGCTCTCCGGCATGGAGGCGTTCACGCAGACGCCGGAAACCAACTTCATCAACATCGGCGAGCGGGCCAACGTCACCGGATCCCCCCGGTTCTCCAAACTGATCCTGGCCGGGAACTACGACGAGGCGCTGGCAGTCTGCAAACAGCAGGTCGAGACCGGCGCTCAGATCATCGACGTCAACATGGACGAGGGGATGCTGGATGGCGCCGCCGCGATGACCAAGTTCCTCAACCTCATCGCCGCCGAGCCCGACATCGCCAAGGTCCCCATCATGGTGGATTCGTCCAAGTGGACGGTCATCGAGGCTGGACTCCGTTGCCTGCAGGGCAAGGGCATCGTCAATTCCATTTCCCTCAAGGAGGGCGAGGAAAAGTTTTTGGAGCAGGCCCGGCTGGTGCAGCGTTACGGGGCTGCGGTGGTGGTGATGGCTTTCGACGAACGCGGGCAGGCGGACACCTTCGAGCGCAAGATTGAGATCTGCCAGAGGAGCTACGACCTGCTGACCCGCGAGGTCGGCATCCTTCCGCAGGACATCATCTTCGACCCCAACATTCTCACCGTCGCCACCGGCATCGAGGAACACAACAACTACGCGGTCAACTTCATCGAGGCGACCCGCTGGATTAAACAGAACCTCCCCCACGCCAAGGTCAGCGGCGGGGTGTCCAACATCAGCTTCAGCTTCCGCGGCAACAATCATGTCCGCGAGGCGATGCACAGCGCCTTCCTGTACCACGCCATCCGCGCCGGCCTCGACATGGGCATCGTCAACGCCGGCATGCTGGAGGTGTACGAGGAGATTGCTCCGGACCTGCGGGAACTGGTGGAGGATGTGCTGTTGAACCGGCGTCAGGACGCCACCGAGCGACTGGTGGCCTACGGGGAGGAGCTGAAGAAGAAGGCGACCGGCGTGACGGCCGAAACCAAGGCCGACGAGGCCTGGCGCAGTGCCCCGGTGGAGGAGCGCCTCAAGCATGCCCTGGTCAAGGGCATCGACGCGCATGTGAACGAGGATGTCGAGGAGGCCCGCGTCAAACTGGGAAGGCCGCTGCTGGTGATCGAGGGTCCGCTCATGGCCGGCATGAATGTGGTCGGAGACCTCTTCGGCGCCGGCAAGATGTTCCTGCCCCAGGTGGTGAAATCGGCGCGGGTGATGAAGAAGGCCGTCGCCTACCTGACCCCGTTCATGGAAGCCGAGAAGGCCGCCCAACTCGCGGCCGGAGGAAAGGTGCAGGCGCAGGGGCGGGTGCTTATGGCCACCGTCAAGGGAGACGTGCATGACATCGGCAAGAACATCGTCGGGGTCGTGCTGGGCTGTAACAACTATGAGGTCATCGACCTGGGCGTCATGGTGTCCTGCGACAAGATTCTGGCCGCAGCCCGGGAACACCAGGTGGACGTCATCGGACTCAGCGGACTGATCACGCCGTCCCTCGACGAGATGCAGCATGTCGCGCGGGAGATGGAGCGGACCGGATTCAAGGTCCCGCTGCTGATCGGCGGCGCCACCACCAGCCGCGCCCATACGGCCGTCAAGATCGCCCCCGGGTACAGCGAGCCGGTGGTCCACGTGCTCGATGCCTCACGGGCCGTGCCCGTGGTCAGCAGCCTGATTTCGGCGGAGCAGAAGCCGGCCTTCGTCGCCCAGTTGAACGCCGACTATGAAAAGGCCCGGGCGGCGCATGCCGGACAGGTTCAGCGGCTCAAGACCTTTGAGCAGGCACGGTCCAACGCCGCCCGCCTGAAGTACGATGATCTCCCGCGGCCGGAGTTTACCGGAGTGCGCACCCTTGAGGACTTTCCGCTGGCGACCCTCCGCCGCTTCATTGACTGGTCGCCCTTCTTCCACACCTGGGAGCTGCGCGGACGCTATCCGTCCATCCTGTCGCATGAGAAGTACGGCGTCGAAGCCACCAAGCTCTTCGCCTCCGCCCAGGAACTGCTGGAGGACATCATTGCCCGGAAGCGGATTCAGGCGCGGGCAGTCTACGGCTTCTTCCCTGCCAACCGCGTGGGTGAGGACGTCGAGGTCTACACCGACGACACCCGATCGCAGGTGCTCACCCGATTTCATTTTCTGCGTCAGCAGATGGAGAAGGGCGACAATTCACCCAACTGGTCCCTGGCCGATTACCTCGCGCCGAAACCTGCGCCCGACTTCATCGGCGGATTCGCGGTCACCACGGGAATTGGACTCGATGAGGTGGTGAAGGAGTTCAAGGCGAACCACGACGACTACAATGCCATCATGGCCGAGGCGCTTGCCGACCGGCTGGCGGAGGCCTTTGCCGAATGCCTGCACCAGCGCGCCCGGGAGGAATGGGGCTTTGGCAGGGACGAGAACCTCACCCCCGAGGATTTGATCGAGGAGAGGTATCGGGGAATCCGACCGGCTGCCGGCTATCCGGCCTGTCCGGACCACACCGAGAAGGGAACGCTGTGGAAGTTGATGGATGTGGAGGCCCGGGCGGGAATCCGGTTGACCGAAAACTATGCCATGTGGCCGGGCAGCAGCGTGAGCGGACTCTACTTCTCCCACCCGCAGTCGAAGTACTTTGCCGTCGGCAAACTCGACCGCGATCAGGTGGCCGACCTGGCGCAGCGGAAGGGGCTTGCGCTGCCGGAAATGGAGCGGTGGCTCGGGCCCTGGCTGAACTACGAGGCGCAAAGCGCGAAGTAATCCCGGATCTGGGATCCTCCCTCGGTGCCCAACCACCGGCACCCGGGGGAGCCTCGTTAAATCCGGTGGCTTGTGTCCGTCGGTGGGGACGGCTCTGCTCAGCGCATGGCGTGGCGGATTCACGACTCAGTGCTCCGGGGGGAAATTGACAACCGGATCCGCGGCATCGTGCGCGGGTGTCTTTGGATGCACGGCGTGGAGGAACCCGTCCGACTGGAGCTCGCGGGCAACGCCTGCGCCGATCTGGCCGGCTGCGCCCTGCACTTCGAGAATCCGGGGCCGACCACGCCCCTGCGGCAGGACGTCCTTCTGGCTGCCGACCAGCGTGGATGCGTCGGCGATATCACGGCGTCGCGCAAGGTTCGGATCTTCGACGTTCCCATCCACGAGGCTTGCGAGCAACTGCGTCGCGGGGAGAAGCCTCCCGAACACCTGGCCAACTGCCTGTATCTCGAGTGGTTCTCCACCGCCAACGGACGAATGGTGGTCGAAAGCGCGGACTACCGGCTGGAGCTGTCCGCTCCCGAGTGGCGCCTGGATGCGCAGGAAGAGGAGGAACGGCAGGCCACCGTCCAACGGGGTTGGACGGGATTTCTGGAGGATCTGACGGAGGCGGTCACCCGTGAGCAGGCCCGGCTGCCCAGCCACAAGGACGTCGAATTTTGGGACGAGTTCGACTACGAACAGTTCCTGCGGGAATCCGATGCCTGCACCGCCAAGCTCATGGCGCTGTATGACCGGTATGAGGGGAATCTGGATGCGGATGCCATCATTGCCCGGGAAATGGGCTGGGATCCGGAAGACCCCGAGACGCGCCGGAAAGTAGCCGGCCGCCTGGGGCCGCGGCCGCCGGGTTTGGAACCAGTTGCCACCGGCGATCCTCACCCGGCTTCGGAGGGGGTGGACTGGGTCCGCGACGAGTATGGAACGCCCGTGCATCCCCTGTACCTGCGCTGCCTTCGGGCCCGAAGGGAGGTCGGGGAAGCGGTGGATCGCGTGAGTGAGGCAGTCCAGAACGATCCCGAGGTCTCGAATTTCATCTGCGCGTTCCATCTCACCACGGCCCGGCTGGCCGGCGCCCTCAATGGGCTCGCCCATGGTCGGCGGCGACGGGAGGCCGCCTTCATCGTCGCCTGTCTCAAGCGGTCGACGGGACACCTCCAGGAGGCCTTGCCTGCCCTCGGGCGCATCCGGAATCGTGGCCTCCTGTCGGAGGAAGTGTGCCGGGTGGCACAGGATGAGTTGGCGGCGATCGAGGAGAGGATCCAGGCCCTGGTTCTGGAATTTCGCCGAATCGCCGAATCGCTCGAGTGATCCTGGAAACGGCAGTTCATTGAACCGCAAGGAACGCAAAGACCGCAAAGAGAGAGGGTGAAACCGAGTTTTTGTGATGCGCCTTGTGTTCATCCGGCAGGTGAAGGCCTTTGGTCATCGACCCTCAATACATCTCCCGATCTCTGCGCTCTTTGTGTTCTCTGTGGTTCAATCCAGTTCAGGAATTCAGGGTGATCTGTCTTCCCCAATCATGATCTCATGAGTCCCCCGGAAATCTGTCCCAACTGCGGCGCCGAAGTCCCTCCGAACGCCCGAGTGTGCCCCGAGTGCGGGGCCGACGATGAAACCGCCTGGAACGACCGCGCCACGGCGGAACGGCTGGGAATCTCCGACCCCGACGACTTCGATGCCGAGGAATTTGCCGAGGAGGAGTTCGGGAACGAACGCCGACGGGGTCCACATGCGGGCTGGATTGCCGTCGCCGTGGGACTTTTAGCCGCGCTCCTGTGGTGGGCCTTCGTCCGCTAGACACCGGGGTTGGGATCCATCGTCGAGACCTTGGATTTCCTCTTCCCCGAATTGCCGCATCTCGATGCCTCGGTGGAGAGGCCGACCATAATTGCTATCCCCCGGCAGTCCCGCTGCCCGGAACTCCGAACAGACGTTCGAAATTAGCCGTGGTTTGCCGGGCGAGCGCCGCGGCGTCGATCTCCAGGAACTCGGAGAGAAAACCGTGGATCCTCTGAAGATTCGCGGGGTGATTTAACGGGTTTCCGGTGACCGGATCCGTCAGGGGATGACGGTTCCAATCATCGGGAAGTCGCTGGTCCGGGGCGTCGGTTTCAATGAGCAGGCGCTCGGGCGGGACCACACGAAAGGTTTGCCGCTGGCGCATTTTCCGCTCGTGAATGAAGGCGCCGGGAAAGCCAAAGTAGGCACCCAGACGAACGAACGCGGGCACCAGTTCCGCAGGTCCGCCGTAGCTGTGGAGCAGGAATCCGCGCGCCGGTCGCGGATGGGATTCCAGCAGTTCCAGCAGGCGTCCGAAGGCGCGAAGGCAGTGAATGCTGACGGAAACATTTCGCTCGGCGGCCAGGCACAACTGGCGATTAAAGGCGTCCTCCTGCTCCTCCAGGGACGGGGGATCCGGAAAGTCGGTGTCGACGGAACGATAGGCCCGCCAGCGATCCGGATTCTCAATCATCCAACGGTCGAGTCCGATCTCCCCCACCACCGCGCCCGGGGTCCGCTCCAGCCAGGACTTCAATGCTGCCAGCCAGTCGGGGGAGCGCTGGCGCAGATACCAGGGGTGGCATCCGAAGGCGGGAATCACCCCCGGAAACCGCCGCGCCAGATCCGCCACCCGGGGCCAGTCCTCCTCGCCGGATCCATTGACCACCATTCGCATCACGCCGGCCCTGACGGCCGTGGCCATCAGGGCCTCCTGCGCGCCGGCGAACCGGTCGTCCTGAAGATGATTGTGCGCGTCCGCGAGATGGAAGACAGGCGATCCGTTCATTCCGGACCCTTCCCGAGCGCCGCCCCATAGTCGCGGATCATGGCGGCGACCCGCAGCACGGTGGCCTGCCGGCTTTCCGCCATCTGACGCATGAGGCCGAGGCGCACCGCAAAGTCGGGATTCCACTCCGCCAACTCAGCCGGAGACGCCCCGCACGCCAGGTCACACCACATCCCGGTCAGGGCGCGCAGGGTGACGGCGTCGGAGTCGGATTGAAACCAGCAGCGCCCTCCTCGGAACCCGGGAATCCACCACAGGCGCACCTGGCATCCCGTGACGCGGTGGGCGTCCAACCGCAGGTCATCGGACAGGTGCGGACGTTCCCGCGCCCGTTCCACGAGCCAGGCGAAGCGGGATTGCGGGTCGCGCAGGCGCATCAGGGTGGCCACGAGCGCCGCCTCGCGTTCGGCGAGGGTTTCGGGAACGGCGGGTTCCGAAATCATCGCAGGCACCGGCTGCGGATTACGGCCTCAGAACGGCCAGTTGACGCCCAGCGACAGGCTGAAGGTCGCCCCCAGGTCCAGGGTGGCCTCGCGCTGGGAGTTTCCGAAGTCGGCGTTCTGCAGGGACATGAACTGCATGCCCAGATAGACATCGGCCGATTCAATCAGGCGACAGTGCAGCGTCGCCGCGGCATAGCCGCCAAAGACCACCTCGGTGTGGGACATTTTGCCCGACTCCGAACTGACCGATCCGTCGGAGAGGTTGAAGGTTTCCGAGTAGATGTAGCTTCCCGGCACCAACCCGAGCGCGGGCCCGACGCTGCCGCTGAGTGCCCAGCGTGGCTGAAAGCGCCAGAAGAGCGTCGCCCCGGCACGCAGCGCATGCAGATTGGCGTCGAGTTGCCGCGTTCCAGTGACCGTTCCCGCCAATGTTTCACTCGGCAGTCCGGTGGCGACGTCGAGGATCTGCGGGCCGACACCGGAGGGTCCTCCGGCATAGGGCGCCGCGGGCAGGGCCAGGTCGCCCACGCTGAAGGCCTGGACATCGCGGTTGAAGGTGACGTTCAGCGGCGTGGAATCCTTGAAATCCATCGGGGTGAATCCGTAGCCCACCTCCCAGCCCAGACGGGTCCTGCCCCAGTCGCGGATCTGCGATCCGTAGGCCACATCCAGGCCGGGCAGGACACCTCCATTCTCGGACTTGTTCTCCGACGCATCAAAGGATCCGATGCTGCGCATGATCAACTGCTTGGTGGCGGCGTTGTACTGGGAGGCATTGTCGTAGCCCCAGTAGGAGGTCAGGCCCCCGGCATTTCCGGTGTTGTCCACGCGGACATAGCCGTCGTTGTAGAAGTGATCGGCCCCCGGAACACCGGTCGGTCCGGGGCTCTGGCGATTGACCGAGATCGGACCGTTCAGGGAGAAATCCGTCTTCACATTGAAGGTCAACTGGGCGCCCAGGCGGAAATTGCGGGTCCAGTCATCCCTCACTACGGACTCCGGTTCCGCGGCGGTGGCGGTCCAGAGGGCG
>JBDKKE010000482.1:0-14501 GCA_039796255.1 Verrucomicrobiota bacterium
GCCTTGCAGGGAGGGCCCATGACTGCGGACGAGGGACAGGCGTTTGAGCAGCATCCGCATTTTGAACGGGCGATCCGGGTGCGGCGATACGATGATCGCGGCAAGTCACCCGACATGGCCACGCCGGATCTGGAGGCGTTCCGGTTTGTCCTGGAATCCCTGGTAACCCCCGGCCACTGAGCGGCCGACGGGCCGTGTTCTCCCGGAACTTCCCGGCATGTCCGCCTCCCCTCCCGTGGAACGTCTTCCGCTGACGGATCGGCTCAACCGGTCCCCGAGGCTGTCCGCCGTCTGGTGCATCGTGGCGGCCTTCGGCACCTACGCCTGCATGTACGGCCTGCGAAAGCCCTTCACGGCCGCCGGGTATGAGGCCCCGCCGTTCGGCCCGGGATACAAGGCCTTCCTGGTGATGTCCCAGGTGCTCGGCTACACGGTGTCCAAGTGGATGGGCATTCGCATCATCGCCGAGATGAAGCCGCATCGAAGGGCGGGCACCCTGCTGGGGCTCGTGGGTGCCGCCGAGGTTTCGCTGGTGCTCTTCGGATGCGTGCCCACCCCGTACAACGGCGCGCTGCTCTTCCTCAACGGACTGACCCTGGGTCTGGTCTTCGGACTGGTGCTCGGATTCCTGGAGGGTCGGCGGATGACCGAGGCACTGGTCGCCGCGCTCTGCGCCAGTTTCATCCTGGCCGACGGGGTCACCAAATCCGCCGGGGCGGCGCTTCTCCGGGCGGGAGTTGAGGAACGCTGGATGCCCGCGGTTTGCGGCGTGCTGTTCCTCGCGCCGCTGACAATTTTCGTCGCGATGCTTCGCAAAATCCCCAGCCCCTCGCCTGCCGACATTGCCGCGCGATCCGAGCGTCCGCCGCTCAACCAGTCCGAACGCCGGGCCTTCCTGATCCGCTACGCCCCGGGACTGGGGCTCATCTTCCTGGCCTATCTGCTGATCACCGTCATGCGCAGTCTTCGCGCCGACTTTGCGCCGGAACTCTGGTCAGGACTGGGCACCCGGGGACAGCCCTCGGTCTTCACCACCTCGGAGATCTGGGTGGCCCTGGGAGTCCTGGTGGTGAACGGACTCGCCTCCACGGTGCGGGACAACCGGCGCGCCTTTTTCCTGGCCATGGCAATCTCCTGCGTCGGCCTGTTGATGGTCGGCGGAGCCATCGCCGCCACCCGGACCGGACGGATCGGGGCTTTCCCGTTCATGGTCCTGTTCGGACTCGGTCTCTACCTACCCTACGTGGCCGTCCACACCACGATCTTCGAACGGCTGATCGCCCTGACCCGCGACCGCGGCAACGTGGGCCACCTGATGTACGTCGCGGACTCGGTCGGCTACCTCGGCTACCTGGCGGTCATGTTCGCCAAGTGGCGGTGGACGGTGGACGCGGAGTTCCTGCCCCAGTTTCTGGTGTTCGGCGGAGCGGGCGCCCTCGTTTCCCTGCTGGCCCTGCTGCTTGCCGCTCTCTTCTTCGCGCGGGTGAACCGCCCTGCCGCTCCCGGACTGAGAGTCGCCCCGGTGGGGAGCGTCTGACCGCCTCTCGTCCCGGCAGCCGCCCGGCATTTACCGCCGGGCGGTCAGCGGATTCAATCCCGCGCGCGTCAGCCGAGCCTTAACCGCTTCGACCTCTTCCTTGCCGGTGGGCAGCGACCATCCGAGCTCATCCCCGTTGGCGGCGAAACCGTTGCCGTCGGCATCCACAAAGATCGGGTTGTTGTAGGCGCAGGGCTGCATCGACGCCTGTTCGCTGGTTCCGAATCCGGTCTTCAGGGAAAAATTCTCGCCCATCGCCACCACGATAATGTGGGCGTCCGCAGTGAGCTGCAGCGGAAGGGTGCGGTCAAATTTGACAACGCCGTCGCTGAAGAACTGCGGATGCGAGGCCCGGGTAAAGTTGAGGTCCGGACGCTGCCGGCCGTTGACCAGAACCTGCACGCGATCGATGTCCAGCCAGTCGGTGCACTGCACCCTTACCTTCAATCCAAACTCGCCCGTCACACGGGTAGTGCCCCCGGGCAGCGTCCCGTCCTCGCAGCGCACTTCAAGAAACGGACCCGTGGTCAACACCCCCTGACCGGCCCGGGCGTTGCGGACGTTCTCCCGCCAGTCGATCCGCGAGGGTTCATCCGTTGAACTGGGGAGATAGACGCGCCATCCCCCGACTCCATTGCCGTGGACCGCATGGGCGTCCGCCACCGCGGTGGCCCACAGGCGCACGCCCCGGTTGAGCAATTGCAGCCAGACAAACTCGCGGATCTCCCGCACGGTTTCACGACCACCCGCTCCGCGAACGATCTTGAGCGGCGCCCGCACAGGATGTCATTACCGAGGTAATTCTCGGTCTCCAGCGCATCCACCAGACGCTCCAATCCCTGAAATCCGCCATCCGGCCGACCGTCGCCATCACGGTCATTAAAGTCTTCCGCAAGGTCGGGATGGTTGAGCTGGATCCAGCGCTGGGGATCCTCCCCCTGCCAACGACGAAGGGTGAGGGCGGTAATGCGCGGATCGCGGTTCCACTGCGGGGCCCCGTTGTCCTGACGATGCATTTCGGGCGTGAAGGGGAAGGAATTCATGTGCTGGCCGGAGCCGGTGAGTTCCACGCCGCTGACGGTCTGAAGTTCGGCCGAAAGTCCCAACTCCCGAATCAACGGGGCCCAGTCAAACAGGCGGTTATGCTCGGTCGTCGGGGCGAACTCAATGTGCTCCGCCGCGAGATTGATGAGTCGATCGCGTGTTCCGCAGGTGTTGTCTCCACTTTCGGTGGAATGGTTGTGGTAGTCGCAACTGACCCAGCCCGAGGTGTCCACGAGGCGGCGAAGGGTGCCCGTCACCGTTATGGATCCTCCGGGGGCCAGGGTGACCTCACGCTCCAGATGGCCAAACTCAGGCCCCCGGGTGACGACCACCCGGTAGGTCCCCGGAGGCATGGGGACCCGGAAATCACCACGCTCGCTGTGATACTGGTCGAGACACCCATGGGCGCGGATCTTCGGACCGAGGTTCGGGGACGGCGTTTCACCGGTCCCGATGAACTGAACCTTGCAGGGAATCAATGTCCCGGAATCTCCGCGAACCTCGAACGTCATCGCTGACTCAGGCCCCATGAGGATGGCAGCCGCGTTGGTCTGACTCGACACCACGTTCACCACATTGGTAACCGCACCGCGTCCGTTATCCGTAACCTCCAGCGCGTACTCCCCCGCGGGAAGACGAACTCGGATCATTCCCTCCGCATCCGGATAGGCGGGCACCCTGCCTCCCGACCACGGCACCACCACGCGCGCCGTCGAAATGGGACGCCCCTCGGCATCCTGGATCCTCGCCTGAAGCAGACCCGTGGGTCCGAGTTGTTCCGCGACAATTCCTGCGGCCTCCGCGGGCGACCGACCGACGGCGAGAAATCGAACCACTTCCATCTCTTCGCCCGGTGCCAGGACGAACTCCTCATTTCGCTGCGGACGCCCCGCGTCCGGCAACCAGGCGTACGCATAACCCGCGTGATCCATGGGATCCTCCGCATCTCCCCAGGAGATCGGCCCGGCCTCTCCTGAACTGCTGAAGCGCGTCCAACGATCCCCCAGCACATTGGTCCGGGCCGTCGTGCCTCGATTGCTCACCGTTGAAACGATCAACACGCCCTGCATGCCCTCTCGAAGGTGGTAGGCATGGCGCTTGGCAATCCCGCCGTTGCTCTCCGCGCTCACCACGGTTTCCACCACAGCGGTGCCGTCGCGGCCGTCGCGGTCAATCCGCACATGGGACACCGGCCCCTGCTGGGCCAAGGGACAAAAAATGATGAGTTGATCATTGGTGGCTCCGCGGAGCCCGAGGTCGTACAGGCAGCCTGGCGTCATGCCATTGGTGCCGTAGAAGGTGCTCATGTTGGGACGCCGCAGCGGGGCGTCGTGGGACACCGTCAGTTCAACCAGATCGTTCCGAAGAACAAAGTCTCCCACGATGCCATCCGCCTCCTTGCCCCGGGGCAGCAGGTGGGTGGTACCCGGCCCCACCTCCAAGGCCTCGGCTGCCGAGACATCCATCGCCCCCGTCATCACCACGAGCAGACCAGAGGCTGCGTAAAGGAAGTCCCGAATTTTAGGTTTCATGAGGTCAGGACCGAACAGCGTGCTATCGATCTGTCCCCTCGGACAAGTGACGGTTGGGTTTCGGCGTTCCGTGGACATCCCTTAACCACCGACAGGCAAACGGTGAAGGAATGGGCTTTGCGAGTCCCCCTCTGCAGGCCATCCCGCGCTGCCGAGGGAGAGGCCCGATAAGAAAAAAGGCCGTGCCCGAGTGGGCACGGCCGCGTTGGCTGTTCTGCACTAGGGCAGAGATCAGCGGGTGAGGCGGAAGTAACTGGCGGCCCCGGCGACGGGAAGGGTCACCGAATTGTTGGCTACGCCGGAAACACTCTGCCAGACAGGCGAGGTCAGTCCACCGCTGCTCTGGAGCGTCCAACCGGTATCCGCAGCAGGCCAGGAGACCACCACGTTCGAACCCTGAACCACGATGGACAGGGACGTCGCGGGAACCACGGATCCGGGCGGCGCCAGGGGCGTGGTGAAGTCCACCCAGGCGAAGCTGAAATCAGCATCGCGCAGGGGGAAGGTATCGGGCGAAGTGCCATCCCCGGCGGCGTAACGGGATTCGATGACGAACTTGCCGTCCGCGTACTCGTAGGTGAGCACCGCGGTGTCCGACACCGAGGATTGGTCGGCGAGGTTGCCCGAGTTCTGCAGCACCAGCATGCCGTTGGTCCCGGTCTTGCCGGGAAGGGTCAGCTCATAGCGTCCGGCGGCGAGCCGGGTGAGGGTGAACTCTCCGGCGGAGATCGCTTTGGACCCGTCGGTCCCCTTGATCCGGCCTCCCACCAGATTGACGGAGTCCAGCGGAACGTAAACGAAGGCGAATCCGGCCTGGTCGGCGGCGGCGTAGGTGGCCGGGTCCCGAACCTCGTCGTCCTGACGGACAGCAATGGTCCATCCGGATCCATCGGCAAGCGGCGGTGCCGTGACCCGTTTTCCGCGGTTGTCATTGCCCTCGTGGGTGGACACCGCGAACAGCAGTCCATCGTTCAGGGAATTCACACCCGGAAGCTTCAGTGTGGCGAGTCCCTCAATGGCCTCGTCCCAAAAGACGATCTCCGCCGCCGAGAACTTGGTGGTGAGGCCGGCGGTCAACGCCGGACTGTGCCCGCCCTGCACCTGCCAGGAGGCGGGCGGCGTGCCACGGACGTGGCCCGCTTTCCAACCCTGAGCAAACGGGAACCAGGCGGCGGCGTTGTCGATGTTGGCCTCGCGAAGGGCATTCGGCGAAGAGCTCGCCGGCAGAACCGCTGTCTCACCCAGCTTGCCGAAACAGAGGTAGATCGCCGCCGACCCAAACTCGCCGTCGAGCATGTTGAAGCCCGCCCGGGAGGAACCGTCGTAGGTGGAGGTCCAGGCGAAGGCATGGAAAACCGGGGCCCCGTCATTCCATACCTGGCTGTTGCGGCGGATGGTGGGAAGAACCACGCCGTCCTGGGTGGTGGGCGCCCAGGCATGGGACTGGGGCAATGCCGCCCGCGTCGCAGTGTCCCCGGACTGGTTGCGGTCCCGGTCGGGATTGGAATAGGGACCGAGGTTCCGCTGGGCGGCATCGGCATCGGCGGCACCGATCAGGAAGTCCACATCCCCCTGATTGTATCCAGGAGCAGACCAAGGAATCGGTCCCTGCCCCTCGATGGTTACGATGACTTCATTCTTGTCAGCGTCGTTGTAAATGATCGGCGTTCCATTGGGTCCAATGCCGTCCGCCGGAATGACCATCTTGAAGTTTACCGCGGTGACCGAACGGTCGGGATAGGTTCCCGGAGCATTCTCACCGGCGGGACTGCCATCCACGGTGGGAACCAGCGGACGCGTGTCACCGTAACTCTCATAGACCGCAGTGGTGCGGAGGGAGGGGTCCTCGGACTCGCTGACATGATTCACCGTGCTCAGCCCGACATAGACCAACGACGGAAACTCGGCGGGATCCACGGTCACTTCCGACAGCACGGTCCAGGAGTTGGAGGTGTTGCCGTAAAGCGTGGTGAACAGATTCCCGAGGCGCCGGATGCGCAGCCAGACGTCGGGGTAGGGAGTGGTTCCCTTGGGGGTGGTGTTGCCCGTGGGACGATCCGGCATGTCATCGGTTCCGCCGCCGGTCACCGGACGGTAGATCGTCTCGATCGCATCCTTGGGATCGGTGACCAGGGCATTGATCTGAATATTCGGACTGCCCGCTTCCAGAGTGGACCGCACCATCAGGGACGCCTTGGCCGAATCCTGGGCACCGGTGTCCTGAATGGTCAGGGAACGAACCCGAACCTGGACATCGAAGTCCCCGGTCCGCTGTTCGTGAACATAGGTGAAGGAATCCGAGGAATCCCAGGTGTCATTGCCCCCGGCGATCACCTCAATGGTGTCGCCGGTGAAGGTGACCTGGCCGGCCACCGGATTGTTGATGTCGGTCTTGGTGAGCGTGGCGGCGTGAAGCCCGCCCGCGACCGCGACCAGCAGCAGTGTTTTCAGAAAGGCGTGTGCCTTGGTTCTCAGTTTCATGGTGAGTGTGGGGATCAATTCTCCGGTCCGAAGCCGCCAACGACTCCGCCTCCGGAAGGGGGAAGGTAAACGCACCAAATGGCACCCCCGTCACATGGGAGTGCCATTTGGATCAAAATTTACCCTGGGATCCGAAACACAGCGGCCCCATCCCGAAACCGATCACCTCTCACTCGGTGAGCAGCACGCGATAGTACTGCTGCGGTCCGGAGGGACGGGCATCCGTCAGTTTCTTGAGGGTTCCCGTACCCTCGGTCTCCAGCCCAATGGGCAGCCAGGGAGCCTCAATGGAGTCCTTGGCCTCCACCACGTAATGGCGTCCCGGAAGGGTGCGGAAGGTCAACTCGGCACCGGGCGCGGGCAGTTCAATCAGCCGTACCCAGGGAGCCAGCACAACGTCGCCCCGGCGGGACAGATTCTGAATCCGCAGATCCTGATCCGGCGTGGTGTCCGCAGCGGAGTAAATCCCCACGAACTTCAGGTAGTCGGCCAGCGCCTTCTGTTCACCGCCGTCGGTGTCGAAGGTGAGGGTGGTTCCCGGTGGCACCAGGTCCAAGCGTCCGGTCGCCAGGGTGAGCGGATAGTAGCTGTCGCCGCCGCCGGCGAGAAAGTTCAGGGTGACCATGCGGAAGGTGCGGTTCGGATCGCCAACCAACTGCCCCTCCTCCACCACCAGATCCTGGCTGTCGTCCGCGGCCACCACGACCAGATTGCGCAGTCGCTCGCCGGCAAAATCGATGGCGACGGGGACGCCGCTCTGATTGCGCACATAGGTCATCGGCTTGTTGGTGGGCACAAAGCTGAACAGCAGACCTCCCACCTGGGGAAACTGTCCCGGCGTCCCACTGGCGGCGACCGACCACTCCATGGCATCCCGGAGCTGCTGCGCCGTGACGGTGATCAGCGACAGGGTGTTGTTGAAGCGCAGCGAATTCTCAATGTCCAACTGGCTGACTTCGCCCGCCTCTTTGCCCACCCGGGGATTGGCCGGCGGCGGAATCCGCTGCACCAGCCCGCCCACGGAGGAAATCGCCCCGATGGAGTCGCGGATGCCCCCGCCGTTCTTCAACGAGATCACGGTGGCGGGATCCGTCTGCCGGGCACGGAAGAGGTTCGCGTCGGCGCTCACGCTCCCCAGGTTGGACTCCTCGGTCCGCACACTGTTCCGCAGGCCATTGAGATACACCGAGGTCCGGCCGAAGCGGTTGCCATCCTTGCCGTCCACAATGGTGGCCAGATTGCTCACCACGTTCAGCACGGTGACATTCGGCGGGAGATTGCCGGTGTCGAGCACGCCCTGAATATCCGTGGCGTAGGCACCGCTGCGGACGTCATGACCGGTGAGAACGCCGTTCCCGTCGAAGTCGGCGATCAGTCGACCCACATAGCGGTAATTGGATCCCGTGTTGACCACCAGCACCGGTTCGCCCGAAGCGGAAACGAACGGGGTGGGATAGGGCGAGGCGGAAAAGTCCTCGGGTCGCAGCCGATCGGTCGGCTTGGCGAAGACGCTGTGAGAGCCGCCGGCGACGATGATGTCCACGTCCCGCAATTGACGGGCCAGTTCGAACTCCCGGGCAAATTGCTGCAGGTGCGTCATCACAATCACCTTGTTCACGCCACGGGCCAGGAGTCCGTCCACCGCGGACTGGAGGTCACCCACCAGATTGGTGGAGACGCCCACATTGCCCGGGGAGGAAATGGTGCGCAGCTCAGGGACGGTCCCGCCGACCAATCCAATTTTCTGACCGGCGACGGTGATCACCGCGGTGCGGGTGACTTTGTTTTTCAGGGTCGAGGCGTCCTGTCCATCCGCGGCCACCAGGCTGGCGAGGCTGGTATCGGTGGCGAAGTTCAGGTTCGCGCTGAGATAGGGGAACGCCGTTCCCGCATAGCCCGCCCCGGTATCGGGCAGGATCAGGTTGCGCACCTGGGGCGTGTTGTCATCGAACTCATGGTTGCCGAAGCAGGAAGCCTGAAGGCCCAGGGCGTTGAGAATGGTGATGTCCGCACGGCCCTTGATGCCATTGAACGGAGCCGCGGGATCGGCACTGGCGGTGAAGAAGGGACCGGGGATGTAATTGTCACCCGAGGCCAGGATCAGGGTGTTCTCGGCAAACTCGGACTTCAGGGCCGCCAGCACCGAGGAGAATCGGGGCGCATCGTCCAGCGCAGCGATGCCCGCTTCGAAGTCGGAGGCATGCAGGACCTGGAGCCGCAGCGGCTCCCCGGTGGCCTTCAGCACGGTGAGGCTCACCGGCGCGCTGGTGGTGGAGAGACCCAGGTTGTCGATGGCCACGGCGGTCAGGGTATGCACACCCACCGGGGCATTGCTGAAGTTGAGCGAGAACGGAGCGTTGGTGACCGAACCGAGTTTCAACGCGCCGGCGAAGTAACTGACATTGGTCGTGACCCCATCGACATCCGCGACGTTCACCGTCAGGGGAATCACGTAAGGCGCGACGACTGTCGTGCCATCCGCAGGCGTCAACATTTCCACCAGCGGGGCCTGATTGACGGCGGTCACCTCGATGGTTTTGACC
This sequence comes from Verrucomicrobiota bacterium, assembly GCA_039796255.1. Classification (GTDB taxonomy): domain Bacteria; phylum Verrucomicrobiota; class Verrucomicrobiia; order Limisphaerales; family UBA9464; genus UBA9464. Next base: position 9,138 of record JBDKKE010000482.1, read on the forward strand.
GTCGTCTCCACCACCGCCCCGTCGTTGTCGGTCAGGATTGCCTGGTAGGCATGCACTCCGGGGGTCTCGTTGGGAAGGAGCAGCCGAAACGGATACTGATTCACCGTCCCCAACACGACATCGCCTTCGCGAAACTCCACCGACACCACCCGCCCGTCCGGATCCTGCACCCCCACCCCCAGCGGAAGCGGTGCTTCGGCGGCCCAGAAGTCGGTGACCGGGGTCACCCATCCTCCCTGCGGGGAGACATTCGCTGGACGGGGCGAACCCACGCCCGGGAGCGTGACCCGATAGGCCAACAGCATGATGTCCACCACCACGTCATTGGTCCCCACCAACTGGCCGTTGTGATAGGTCAGCGGGGCCTTGAAGTCATTGTCATTACCCACCAGCAACAGGAAGTCATCGGGATTCGCCGCATCCTGCAGGGGGACCAGAGCCAGCGCTTCCCACTTCTCGGCGAGCGTGTCCTGGTCGTGAATGGCTGCGGCATTCAGCCCAAACTTCGCCAGTTGAACGGAGTCGAGCAGGTCCACAAAATCCTGCCGCCGCACCGGCGCCACCGCTGCCGACAGGGATCCACTGGGAAGCGAGCGCGCACCGGGCGCCCCCGCCTCCAGGTCGTATCCCGACCCGGCGATGTTGGTGGAATTGTCGGTGGAGAAGAGGACGATCTTCTTGTACACCGGCGCCACATTGGTTCCGGTTCCCAGTCCGTTGCCATCCCGCTCCAGGGCCAAAAAGGTGCTGGAATTCAGAGCCATCACTTCACTCACCGGGGTATGCCGGTTGGTCTGCGCGGTTCCATTCAGGGTCAGCGGATACACCTGTTCCACCACCACCTGGCCATAGGTTGGAGAACCGGTCACGACATCGAACTGGAGGACCCGCGTATTGCGGCCTCCGTTGCCTGCGCCTCCATCTTGAATGGTGGGCGACTGGAGCACGGCCACCAGACGGCGTCCGTCGGGGGAGAGGGTCAACCCCTCCAGTCCACGGTTATTCCGGCGCCCCGAGGTGGGCACTGAATTGCCGGTAAAGTTCAGGCGCCCAGGGAAAGCTCCCTGCCTGGGCAGCAGGGCGTCGGGGGGGGAGAATGGTTTCCTCCAGACGCGCCTGCGGATCGAAGCGATAGACCGCCGGCCCATACTCGTCGCTGACCCAGTAGCCCCCTTCCGGAGCCAACACCAGTCCTTCGGCATCCAGGGATCTACGACCTCCGCCGATGGAGTTCGCCGGCGACTGAGGAACCGTAGGAGCGTTGGTGTTTCCTGCATCGAATCCGGTGAAGTACTCCGGGGCGCCCGCACCTCCATAGGTGAACAGCACCGTGGCGGTATTGGTGAAGACGATTTGATCCTGGCTGACCGGACCCGCCCCCTCGTAAGGAGTGATATTGAAGGTGAAAATCTCCAAACGCGGACGGTAGTCGGTCGCACCGTCACCGAAGCCGCGGTCTGGAAGTCCGACCAACGTTCCGGAAATGGTGTTCCCCTGATACAACAGTGAGGCGGGATCGATGGCCATGGCCGAGAAGCCCCCCAGCGTGTCATTGGTGCCCTGCCCCGCCTTGTCAAAAAGGGATGCCGGCAATCGTCCAACCCCCACCAACCCTTTGTTGACGAAGCCGTCAAACTGCGCGCGAGCTGTCAGGGCCGTGAAAGCCACTCCGACGGTCAGCAAACGACGAATGTGCATCCGCAGAACTATTCGGAGGACTGTTACGCAGGCGATGAGCCGGGGTGACATCGCGGAAACTTAGTCCGAAGGCCAACGGTCACCGATCGTCCGCAGAATCAGCCCCCCTGGGCATTCCTCTGGTTCTGGACATCAGAACAATCCGGCCAATTCCGGTTCTGCATCATCCGAACCGGCAGGGGGTCGTTGTCGGAACTTGGAGGAAGGCTTCTCCTCAGACTTCTGAACCGCCTGTTCGGCGGCCAACGGGTCCTGAACCTTACTGTCGGCCCGTCGTTCATGCCACCGCAGGATCTGAAACTGACCATCGAAATCCTCCACCAGAGCCGTACAGCTCTCCACCCAGTCCCCGCAATTGAGGTATTTTAATCCGTGGATCTGCCGTTGTTCGGCGCGGTGGATGTGACCGCAGATCACTCCCTGAACGCGGTGCTCTTGAGCCAACCGCACCATGCCGTCCTCAAAGCCGGTAATGTAGCGGACGGCGGACTTGGTGTTCTGCTTGAGGTAGGAGGAGACCGACCAGTACCCGAATCCCATCCGGCGCCTCAGACGGTTAAAGTGGGTATTCAGCGTGAGGATAAAATCGTAGAGGCGTGAACCCACCCGCTCCAGCAACCGGTTGAATTGAACCAATCCATCCAGTTGATGACCATGAATCACCAGATAGCGGCGCCGGTCGGCGCCGACGTGAATGGCGTGGTCCACCACCCGCACACCCCCGATGCTCAGACCCACGAAATGCTGGAGGAACTCGTCGTGATTGCCGCAAATGTAGGTGACCCGGGTCTCCTTGCGATGGATCCGCAGAATCTTCTGGATGACCGTATTGGAGTCGGCATCCCACAGCCATCGTCGGCGCAGCTCCCATCCGTCCACGATATCCCCGACCAGGTAGAGGTGACGGCACTGGTGATGACGCAGGAAGTCGAGCAGAAGTTCCGTCTGTGCATGACGGGAGCCCAGATGTACGTCGGAAATCCAGATGGAGCGGTAGCGCATGCCGGCCGGAGGATACGCAGACTGCCCTCCGGCTTAACCCAATGTCTAAACCACCATCATCGCCTGCGGGCAAGCGGCAACCCGTTCCGTTGCGCGGCCTTCACCTGTCTGTTGCCTGCGGTTCAAATTTGTCACCCAGCATGCCGCCCCGGTTGAACTCCCCGACCGGACTCCGCCGGGTGCCGGAGCGAGCCGGGGATCATTTCAGAACCCGGCGGGCAATCGCCACCAAGCGCCGTCCCGAGGCCCGCACGCCAATGGCATCCCGCAGCAGATTGCGCTGATAGAAACCGCCCCCGCGAAGATCCCGGGCGGCGAGGCGGACGTCCTCCGATGACTTGGCGACCGCGACTTCGCGCATGGTCGCGAGGTCCCGGTCGAACACACCGGGATTCAACCACAGAAGCACGCGGGCGACGGGACGCTGGATCGGCGGGACGCACCGCAAAAACAGGGCGCGTTCAAACTGCGGGGCTGGCAACCCGGTGTCGCGTGCATAGGCTTCCCGGAAGGAAATGTGGTTAGTCTCCATAAGCTCCCTCAGACACCCACCCATCATGCGCCGGTTGCGAGGAGCCCGGTCAAGACTCGCTCTGAAACGGTATGGAAACTTCGCCACGGTCACCGATGGATGACCCGTCTCCCGCGGTGCCCAGCCCAATCAGAACAGAACCCAAGGGGGCGCGACTCCCTGTCCAGTCCGTCCGCGTTCATCCGCGCACTTCGAGGTCGAATCACGGCATCCGCTGCGCGGTCCTCCGCGCATTGCCCGCGATCAGATCGGCAAACCGCCCCAACAGAGGTACTGGGAAATCGTGCCCCAGGCCGTCAATGAACTCCGCCCGCGCGCCCGGGATGCCGGCGGCGAGACTTCTTCCGGCCGCCGGGGGCACCAGTCGATCCGCGCTGCCATGGATGACCTGCGTGGGTGCCTGAATGCGGCCGAGAAGCGGAGTACGGTCGCCATCAGCCACAATCGCGGCGGCCTGGCGAGCCGCACCGGCCGGACGCCACGCACGGGCAATGCTCGCCTCCAGGCGGGCCCGGGCCCGTACCGGATCCAGCGGATAGCCGGGACTTCCGATCAATGCCTTCAGTCGTAACCGGCGCTCCATGGCCGAGGCCGGATCCCTCGCCCGCCGCGAAAAGAACATGGCGTGGAGGATGCGCAGCGACGGACCCGGGAGCCCGCGCGCCCCCGAAGAACTCATCAGCAGGGTGAGGCTTCGGACCCGTTCCGGATGCCCCGCCGCGAGATGCTGCGCGATCATCCCCCCCATGGACGCCCCGCACACGTGGGCCGTGCCCACACCCAGGGCATCCAGGACGCCCCGCGTGTCCTCAGCCATGTCCGCCAGTGAGTACGGCGACCCGACCTTCATCCGCAGAAAATAGCGGACAACCGCCCATCGCATGTCAATAACCCCCAGTTGATCAAATCCATCGCTGAGGCCGGCATCGCGGTTGTCGAAGCGAATGACCCGGAATCCCCGCGCCACCAGCGCCGCAACCAACTCGTCCGGCCATCCAATGAGTTGCATCCCGAGCCCCATCACCAGCAGCAGCGGTTCGCCCGAATCGGGCCCGTGGACGTCCACCTCAATCCCGACATGGTTTGCCCGAACGCGCATGATGATTTCGTCCCGACGACGAATACCCGGAACCAGGCCGTCCGGAAAGGACCGCCCACTGCTGAATGCACCGCGATCCGGCACAGTGCCCCGCTCCAGGCTGGCGGCGGCCAAGACAATGAGTGAGCCTTCGCTCGCGTCCCCCATGAACTTCCGCGTCATTCCGCTCGCCATAGGACTCCTGATCCCCGCTTCGCTTCCGGCGTCCGAGGCCCGATTGCTGTCCGTCCAGCGCATCGGGGAAGCGGCGCCCCACAACGCCTTCACCGACCTGGTCCGCTGGCGAAACCAGTTCTGGTGCGTGTTTCGGGAAGGCTCGGCACATGTCTCTCCGGACGGCGCCATCCGGGTGTTGCGGTCGGGGGATGGGACCCACTGGAGTTCCGCCGCCCGACTCACCTCCACCCGCGGCGACCTGCGGGATCCGCACCTCACCGTGACGCCCGATCACCGCTTGATGCTGTATGGCGCCGCAGCCCTTCCCCAGCCGGGACCGGTCAAGCACCAGTCGTTGACGTGGTTTTCCGAGGACGGCGCCCAATGGTCCGGCGAGATCGCGGTGGGCGATCCCGACGTGTGGCTCTGGCGTGTGGCGTGGAATGGACCGCAGGCGCTGGGCGTCGGCTACGATACCGGCGGGGAACGGTTTGTGCGCCTCTACTCCAGCCGGGACGGCCAGAAGTTCGAAACCCTGGTGCCGACCCTCTTCTCCGAACCGAATCCCAACGAGACCGGACTGGCCTTTCTCCCGGACGGCACCTGTCTCTGCCTGCTGCGCCGCGACGGCCAGCCGGGCACCGGCAAACTGGGGCGTTCCCAGCCACCCTACCGGGACTGGACCTGGCAGGACCTGGGCGTACGCATCGGCGGACCGCAATTGCTCCGACTTCCCGACGGTCGCCTCCTGGCTGCGGTACGCCTTTACGACGGCGTTGTCCGGACGTCCCTCTGCTGGCTGGACACCGAGGCCGGCCGGCTGACTGAATTTCTCAAACTTCCCGGTGAAGGTGACTGCAGCTATCCCGGCATGGTC
>JBDKKE010000483.1:0-9170 GCA_039796255.1 Verrucomicrobiota bacterium
GCCCAGATGGTTCATCGACGAGTAGGCCAGCAGACGCTTGAGGTCGGTCTGGGCGAGGGCGATCAGGGCCGGAAGCACAATGGACACGGCGGTGAGCAGCAGCAATGGGCCGAGCAGGGCCCGCGTCTCCGCGGGAAAGAGCGGCAGCAGCAGTCGCAGCATTCCGTAAACCCCCATTTTGGACAGCGCGCCGGTGAGCATCAGGGTGACGCCGGTGGGGGCTTCGGCGTAGGTGTCCGATATCCAGGTGTGCAGCGGAAACACCGGGATCTTGAGCGCGAGACCGGCAAAGACGCCGGCAAAGAGGATCAGGCCAAACTGCTTCGGCTCGACGCCCGTCCATAGAAACGCGGCCGGCAGGCGACGCGTCAGTTCTCCCTGTCGTGCGAGTTCGGCGAGACGCAGGAGATCAAAGGTGTGTGCCGACAGGTAAAGCACCTGGAAGGCCAGCAGCAGGGCGACGCTGCCCACGAAGGTGAAGAGGAGGAACTGGCTGGCCGCCGCCTGGCGGCCGGGTCCGCCCCAAAGGCGAATCAGGAACCAGGCGGGGATGAGGCTGAGTTCCCAGCAGAGGAACCAGGGGAAGAAGTTGAGTGCGGTGAAATTGCCCAGGAGTCCGGATTCGAGCATCAGGATCAGGGCGAGATAGAGTCGCGGGCGGTCGGACGGAGGCTCCGATATCATCAGGGCCAGAGGCGTGAGCAGGGTGGCCAGCAGCACCGGCAGGAGATTGAGGCCGTCCACACCCACGAAATACTCCACGCCCAGCGAGGGGATCCAGGGAAGGCGTTCGGCGAATTGGATTCCCGCACTGGAGGGATCAAACCGAGTCAGCAGCAGCAGGGACTCCAGAAGGGTGAGCAGACTGGCGCCGACCGCCACGCGCCGTGCCCGTCGCCCGTCGCCCGCGCCGGTAAAGGCGAGCGCCAACGCCCCCAGAAGCGGCGTCAGAATGAGCAGGGTGAGGATCGGCGGGGGGCTCATGTCCGGTCAGGTCAGGTCAGGGGCGGGCGATCCAGGCGAGTCCGAGCACCAGCAGTACCACGCCCACGGCCAGGGCCCGGAGGTAGTGCTGGGGCTTGCCGTCATGGGCGCGGGACGCCAGTCGTCCGGAAGTGCGCAGCCCGTCGCAGCCGTCGTCGAAACTGGTGTTGATGACCCACTGATCGGTCATGCGCGCCACCCAGGATCCGGCCGAGGACAGCAGGGCGGCGACATCCCGGTAAAGGCCGCCGAGGGCATGGTCGAACCCCGCGGCCATCCAGGCGGCAGCGATGGTTCCGCGCACGGCCGTGGATGCATACAGCTCATCGAAGTAAAACCGGTTCGCCAGAATGCGGTACAGACGGGGGAAACGGAGCTCCAGGGGTTCGGGGACACCGACGCCCGCGGCCTTTCCTCCACCGTAGAACCGCCATCCCAGCGTGATGCCCGCCAGGCTGGCCAGGGTGGAAAGCCCGAGGACCATCCAGGTGCCCGACGGGATTTCGGGTGAATGCCCGGACGCGCCGGCGAGGAATTCCTCCAGCCAGGGACGGAACGGCGTGGCCACTGCGCTAAGACCGACGGTGACCGCGGCCAGGAGGATCAGCGGCAGTGTCATGATCCGCGGACTTTCGTGCGCAGGATGGGCGTGTGCCGAGCGGTCGCTTCCGAAGAACACGTAGGCCATTTGCCGGGTCATGTAGAAGGCGGTGATCAGCGCGGTGACCAGTCCCAGAAGGAACGGCACCTTGGAGATCGGCCATTCCTCCAGGGCGTGCAGGATGGCGTCCTTGCTCCAGAATCCGGAGAACACCAGCGGCACGCCCGACAGTGCCATCATGCCCACCGCGTAAGTGGCAAAGGTGAGGGGCATCCGGGCGCGCAGTCCGCCCATTTTGCGGATGTCCTGTTCCCCGTCGCACCCGTGGATGACGGAGCCCGCGCCGAGAAAGAGCAGGGCCTTGAAAAAGGCGTGGGTGAGCAGGTGCAGCATCCCCACCGGCGGACCACCCGCTCCGAGGCCCATCATCATGAACCCCAATTGGGACACCGTGGAGTAGGCGAGAATGCGTTTAATGTCCGTCTGCGCCACGGCGGTGAGGGCGCCGAACAGGGCGGTGAGGGCGCCGATCCAGGTCATCACCTGCAGGGTGACGGCCGGATGTTCCGGCGTGCCTCCGAGAGTGGCCAGGGGGAACACCCGGGCCATGAGGAAGACACCGGCGGCCACCATGGTGGCGGCATGGATCAGGGCACTCACCGGAGTGGGGCCTTCCATCGCGTCCGGAAGCCAGACATGCAGCGGGACCTGACCCGACTTCCCGGCCGCTCCACAGAAAAGCAGCAGGGAAATCGCCGTGCTCACTCCCATGCCGGTGGTCGTGAGCCGGGCCACCAATTGGGTCAGCGCCGAGGCTTCGAGGCATCCGTTGCCGTTGTCGTAGAAGAGCAGGGTCCCGGTCTCGGCAGAGAGCCAAAGCATGCCCACCAGAAAACCAAGATCGCCGATACGGGTGGTGAGAAACGCCTTGCGGGCGGCAGCCGCGGCGGCGGGACGATCATACCAGAATCCGATGAGCAAATAGGAGGCGAGGCCCACCAGTTCCCAGCAGACAAAGAGCAGCAGCAGGCTGTTGGACAGCACCACGCCGAGCATGGCGGCGGCGAAAAGGGACAGGAAACAGAAGAAGCGTCCGATGCGCGCGTCGTGGGCCATGTACCCGGTGCTGAACAGGAAGATCAGGGTGCCCACGAAGGTGATCATCAGCAGCATGCAGGCACTGAGCGGATCCAGGAGCCACCCGATCTGAACCGCCGCCGTGCCGGACTCAAACCAGGTGAGATTGTGGTGGTAGCGGTAGGGGCCAACGGAGGCGGGTCCGGTGAGGGTCAGGAGGAAGGCGCCAGCGGACAGCAGGCAGGCGCCGACCATCGCGGCGATGGAGAGTCCGATGGCTGTGCGCTGACGGGATTGGCCCAGGAGCGCGCCCAGGCCAGCCGCGAGCAGCGGCAGCACCGGAATCAACCACAAGTGGCGGGCAAAGAACTCCATCTCAGAATGGGCGGAGGATCATGGCGGGTTTTCCGGGAGACATCGTGCGGCGGGAGTTCAGCCCTTCAGACGGGAGATGTCCTCCAATTGATGGGTCTGGTAACGCCGGTAAATGGCGATGATGAGGGCCAGTCCCACGGCGGCCTCGGCGGCGGCTACGGCGATGGCAAACAGCACGAACAGCGGTCCGTTCAGGGCTTCCGGCTCCGGCCCATAACGCCAGAAGGCGAGAAAGTTGAGGTTCGCGGCGTTGAGCATCAGTTCAATGCTGATGAGAACCACGATGGCGTTGCGGCGGATGAGGGCGCCACCCAGGCCGATGGAAAACAGGGCCGCGGCGAGCAGGAGATGGAGAAGAAGGGGCGACATGCCGGGGAACTCCAGGAGTTATTCGGGATCGTGGTTGGTGGGCGGGGTCGCGGGGTTCGTCGGCGCTGGCAGGGCGATGACGGCGGCACCGATGAGAGCCGCCGTGAGGAGGAGTCCGATGGCCTGCAGCGGCAGGACGTATTCGCGCATCAGCCGATCGCCGACTCCGCGGACGGTCAGGGCCGCGGCCGTTTCGGACGCCTTGGGGAAGGATGCCGACGTCAGCGCCCAGGCGAGCAGGGCAAAGACGGCGACGGCGAGCAGGATCCCGAATCCGGGGGAATTGCCCAGCCGTTCCCGCGGGTTCTCGGCGCCGCGGGTGAGCAGGATGGCGAAGACGATGAGGACCGCAACGGCGCCGACGTAGACCAGGATCTGGACGAATCCGATGAACTCGGCGTCGAGGCGCAGAAACACCAGGGCCAGTCCGACGAGCGACAGGGCCAGAAACAGTCCGGCATGGACGCGCTCTCGGCAGGTCACCGCCGCCAGGGCGCCGCCCAGGACCAGTCCGGCCAGCAATGCGAAGGGCAGGGTCATGGATTAGGAGACATAGCGGTACGTCCGCTGCGGATGACGCCGCTCAAAGGCGCGATTAAACATCAGATAGGGCACCGCCAGGATTGCGACTCCCAGCAGCCAGCGAAGCGCCACCGGCCAGGGACTGGTGAAGTGCCAGAGTCCGGCGACCAACAGGTTGACCAGCGCCATGGGCAGCAGGAACTGCCAGGCAAAGCGCATCAGTTGGTCCATGCGGAGCCGGGGTAGCGTTCCGCGCAGCCAGATGAAGACCACCATCAGCCCGGCCAGCTTGCATAAGAACCACAGCCAGGAGGGAATCCAGGCGAGAAAGCTGAAGGGCGGCAGCCAGCCACCGAGAAAGAGGGTGATGCCGAGTCCGCTCACGGCGAACAGTCCCAAGTATTCGCCCAGGAAGAAGAGCGCGAATTTGAATCCGGAGTACTCCGTGAAGTAACCCGCCACGATCTCCGACTCCGCTTCGGGTAAATCGAAGGGCGAACGATTGGCTTCAGCGATGGCGGCAATGAAGAACAACACGGCTCCCGCCGCCCCCCAGGGAGTAAAGAGGTTCCATCCCATCAGGAAACCGCCGTGCACTGCGGACTGCTTTTCCACGATGCCCACCAGAGAAAGCGAACCGGTGAGCATTACTACCGGGACGGTGGAAAGGAGCAGCGGCAGTTCATAGCTCAGCAATTGGGCCAGGGCGCGCATGGCGCCCAGGAGCGAGTATTTATTATGACTCGACCACCCCGCCATGAACACGCCGAGTTCTACGGCGGTTCCCACCATCAGGAAGAAGAGGAGTCCGGTCTCGCGCAGATCGAGCGCCACCATGTTGCGGCCAACAGGAAGCACCGCGAAGGAGAGCAGGGGTGGGATGACCACCACCAGGGGAGCGAGGAAATGGACCACGCGGTCGGCGGCGCGGGGAACGATGTCCTCCTTGGTCAGGGACTTGATGCCGTCCGCAACGAACTGAAGGAATCCCGCCGGACCGACCCGGTTGGGTCCCGGACGGTTCTGGATCCGCGCCAGCGCCTTGCGCTCCAGCACGGTGGTCAGTCCGAACAGCAGGGGAAAGATCGCCAGAATGGCCCCAATCGAGATCAGGGCCGAAACCCAGGGCTGCAGGAGCGCAGGAAACCATCCCACCACCAGGTGCTTCAACGTGACGAAGATTGCGTCCAGGGCGTCCATGGTCGGGGGACTCAGGGGACGGAGCCAGGCGCCGCCGGTGGTTTGACGGATTCGGACGCGGTCGCCGCTGCCTTGACGGCGGCCGCAGCGCGGGCCTTCTCCGCCTCAGCGGCGCGCAGGGTATCGATGGCTCCGGCGTCGGTGGGATGCAGCTTTTGAAAGTAGGCATTGGGACGCGCCAGTTGGTCCTTGTGCCGCAGCAGCCCGTCAAAGCGATCGGCGGTCGCCAGTTCGAACTCCTGGTCCATCTTGATGGCGTCAAACGGGCAGACCTCGACACAGATCTGGCAGCTCATGCAGACCGAGAAATCGATGTCGAAGGTGGCCGGGTACAACTGCGGCTTGCCCAGATGGTCGGGTTTCTTGGCCTTGCTCTTGATGATGAAGATGCACTGAGGGGGGCACTCCTTCTCGCAGATCTGGCAGGCGACGCAGCGCAGTCCGGCCTCGGAATCGTCCCCGTCAAACACCAGGAAGGGGAACTGGCGCGCATTCTCCTTGGGCGGCAGGCGTTCCTCGGGATATCCGACGGTCACCAGGCGCGCGGGATCGGTGAAGCTGCCGGCGAAGTTCTTCGCCGTAACCGCCAGACCGTGAAGTATGCCGGAACCGATCATGGATTTCCTTCAACGATCCACTTCTCCGAGAACGATGTCCACACTGCCAAGGATCACCACGGTGTCCGCGACCGAGTGCCCGAGGCAGAGGTCTTCGAGAAGGGTCAGGTTGATAAAGCTGGGGGGGCGGATCCGATAGCGGAACGGATTGGGTCCGCCGTCACTGATGACATAGAATCCCAGCTCACCCTTGGGCGACTCGATGCGGCCGTAGGCTTCGCCGGCCTTGGGACGGAATCCACGCAGCTTGGACTTGGGATCCATCACTGGACCGGCCGGGATCTGTCGCAGAGCGGCGTCCAGAATCTTGAGGGACTCGCGCATTTCCAGCACGCGGATCATGTAGCGGTCGAAGACGTCTCCGTGATCCCCCACTGGGACGCGGAATTCGAAGCGGTCGTACAGGCCGTAACGATCCACCTTGCGCACGTCGTATTCCACGCCGCTCGCCCGTGCCATCGGTCCTGAGATTCCGGCGTTGATGGCCAGATCCCTCGAGAGCACGCCGATGCCCTGGGTGCGTCCCAGCAGGATTTCGTTCGAGGTCATCAGCGCCTCGAATTCATCAAGAAAGGCGGGGAACGCGGCCACCACACGGGCGGCCTGCTCCAGCCATCCCGCAGGCGTGTCACAGCGGCATCCGCCAAAGCGCATGTAATTGCACATCATCCGGGCGCCGGTCAGCGACTCGAACAGGTCCAGGATTTTTTCCCGTTCCCGAAAGGCGTACATGAGCGGCGTGCCCAGGGCGCCCATGTCCTGCAGGAGAAACCCGCACACGGCGGCGTGATTCTGGATCCGGGTCAGTTCGGCGGTGATGATTCGCAGGTACTCCGCCCGCTCCGGCACCTGCAGTCCCGCCAATCGCTCAATGGTCAGGGCGTAGGCCCAGTTGTTGGTCAGTGAGCAGAAGTAGTCCAACCGGTCGGTGTAGGGCATCGAGCCGAGATAGCTGGTGTTCTCAGCAATCTTCTCGTGATTGCGGTGCAGGTAGCCGAAGACCGGCTTGAGCTTCACCACGGTCTCGCCATCGAGCACCACGTCCATGCGAAACACCCCGTGGGTGGAGGGGTGCTGGGGGCCGAGGGAGATTTCCAGCAGGCCGCCATCAACGGAGGCTGGAGAATTTCCGGTTGCGGACCGCACTTCGAATCCGCGGGTCGGCGCGGACGGAATCATGCGCCCGCCTCCGTGCCGGGGCTGGGTTGACGCACCTTTTCCAGAATGTCGCCGTGCGGTGTGGGTTCGTACTCGTAGTCATCGGGCGCCACGTAGTCCTTGCGCATGGGATGATCCTCGAATCCCTCCCACATGAGGATCCGCCGCAGATCGGGATGACCCTCAAAGTGGATGCCGAAAAGGTCAAAGATCTCGCGCTCCTGGAACTCACAGCTCCGCCACACCGGCGTCAGGGAGGTCAACCGTGCGTAGCGGGCCCGGTCGGCGGTTCTCTGGCGGAGCACCAGGGGGCCGTGGCGAAGCGCGACTGAGTACAGGTGATAGACGGCCTCCAGGTAACCCGGCTGCCGCCGCACCTCCTCGACCTCCTTCTCCGCGCCGTCCACGGTGCGGCGGACCTTCACCTTCTCCTCACGGTCCGGCCAGTCCACGCCCGTGACGTTGGAGCACAGGTCGAAGCGCAGATCGGGGGTGTCGCGCAAAAATTGCGCCACCGCGCCGGCATGGGAGACATCCACTCTCAGTGAGGACTGGAGGGGCACGGCTGGGTTGGACACGAGTTCCACCACCGCGTCGGGCAGGGACGTGGCGAGTCGGGATTTGAGCTCTTCCAACCGATCCACGGGGCGGAGGCTATGAGGAGCGGTGGCGCGAGAAAAGGTTTAACACCAGGGATCTCTGGATGGCAGCCCCGGGTCAGCGGGCGCGACGTTGGAACGGGCGGAAAAGGTACCAACGCGTTTCCAAGTCACGGGCCGCCAGCCAGCCCCAGACGAGGGAAAGCGCGGCCTGGGTGAGGCCGAATCCGGTCATGAAGCTGAGGGTTGGATTCTCCGAGTCGGAGGAGGCCAGGGTGGAGGATGCCAGGGTCGCCAGGCCCAGAAGGAAAGGGAGGATCAGGATGGTGAGCAGGCTCCAGAAGAATCCCGACAAGGGATGCAGTCGGCGCACAGCGTAGCGGATGCCGATGGCCGGCAGGGTGAGGAGGGACGTCAGGCCGGCCCACTGGACGGCCCGTAGGGGGGCGTTGGTGTCGTCGATGGGAACCAGCAGGACGCTGAGGATGATCTGCAGCAGGGCGGCGGGGCCAAAGAGGGACCACTGCTCGAGGATCCGCGCCCAGATGAGCTGCCCCGCGGGCAGTGGAGTGACCAGCAGCAGTTCCAGCGTGCCTTCCTCCAGTTCCCGGCGAAAGCTGGCGGCGGCGGTCATGGCCAGGGGAAAGGCCAGGGCGGCCGGAATGAAATAGGTCAGGCTGCGATCTCCCGACGAATTGCCTGTCCACGTGGGAAAGAAGAACCAGCCCAGGGCTACCAGGATCAGCCACCCCCACGGTCCCCAGCGATTGCTTCCGGAGGCGGCACACAACCAGCGCGCCGGATTGTCCGCCAGCCAGCGCTGGCGGCGACGCTCGGCCCTGGGTCTTGCGAATCGAACGGCAGCCTTCGCAGTCGACGATTGGCGACGGAAAACGGTCCTGCCATCGGGACGGAGCGAGTTTCCCACACACCAGCCGGCCACCAGGATTGAGAGTCCGAAAAAGAGTGCAGTTATGGCGATGCCCCCGAGCAGGCACTGCCCGGTCGTGACGGAGACCCAGGGTGGAAACCCACTCAGCAGTGTTCCGAAGCCGGGACCGTAAAGCCCCGTCGCGGAAAACCAGGATGCCATGCTGATCATCCAGACGGACTGACCGGCGAGATCCGACGAAAGCCCCGCTGGCGCCTGAACCCTGGCGGCGGCGAGGATCAGGAATGCGGCGCCCAGGGTGATGATCTGACCGCCCACCAGGGTGATGGCCAAGGCGAGTCCCGCTGAGCGGCTCCACTGGCGGCAGAAGCTGGTGGCGATCAATCCAGCGGCCAGTCCTCCCAAGACAATCATCCCCTCAATTCCCAGTGCGTATTGGATGTCCACCGCTCCGACGCCTCCCATCAGCATCGGAATCAGAAGCACGGGCAGACAGGCAATCCACAGGGACAGCAGGCGGATGATCTGGGCGGCCGCCTTGCCCAGGACGATCTCAAACGGACGCAGGGGCGTCAGAGCCAGCAGCCCGAGCGTGCCGTCGCGCCGTTCCCGCGCGATGCAGTCGGCCGCAAACAGCGGGGCGGCGAGCAGCAGTCCGACGGACATCACCGTGTGCAGGAGCGCGAACAGGTAAGCCCCCGGCAGCGGGGCGCGACCGCCTGGGACCAGCGCGGCGGCCAGGCGGCCGGCAGTCAACTGGAGAAACAGGGCGGCCA
>JBDKKE010000484.1:0-3704 GCA_039796255.1 Verrucomicrobiota bacterium
CTGTGACCGGTGCCCGGCGTTGGACCTATGAGGGCGGGGTAATTCTCAACTCCACCATCACCCTGGCGGACGGCATGATCCTCTTCCTCGAAAGCCGCAGCACCGCCGCCGCCGCCGTGGCGGGAAGCCGCGTGCCTCATGAACTGCTCACCGAACAGTTCCTGGTCGCGCTGGACCTGAAGACAGGCAAGAAACTTTGGGACAAGGGACATGACCTGAGCGCCTGCCAGTACATGACCTATCTCGTCTACAGCCAGGGCACGGCGGTGGTGACCGGCACCGACAAGGACAAGCACTTCCACACCTTCGCCTTCAGCGCGCCGTCACCGGAGCGCCCCGGCGGGGACGAACTGGAAGGCGCCAATCCGGGACGACTGCTCTGGTCCGATGATCACAAGGAGGACAAGGGCCATCACAGCGGACACCTGCAGCATCCGCTGGTGATCGACCAGATTTACTACTCCGACCAGCGATCGTTTGACCTGCGTACCGGGAAACTGCTGCGCACCGATCTGCCCGAGCGACGCGGATGCGGCGTCATGTCCGCCTCGCGCCGGGCGGTATTTTTCCGCCATCATTTCCAGAGCATGTGGGATCTCGCGACCAACAAGCGCACCCAGTTTGAGGGCATCCGGACGGGATGCTGGCTGGGACTCATTCCGGCCGGCGGCATGCTGCTCGCGCCGGAAAGCAGCGCCGGTTGCTCCTGCACCCATGCGATCCAGACCTCCGTGGGATACATTCCCAAGTCCCTGGCGCGCCACTAGTCCCAGTCCCAGTTCCATTCCCTAACGCACCACGCCCCCCTTTTCACTTCCATGCCTGAACACTCCCGCACCCCCTTCACCGTCAACGGCCGCACCTACACGCCTCCCGCCCGTCCCGTGGCGGTCATCTGTCTGGACGGTTCCGCCGACGAATACCTGGATGCCGCGCTGGCGCGGGGCCGCATGCCGAACCTGCACCGGATCAGTGTGGCCGGTTGGCGCGGCATGGCTCGGGCGGCCATGCCTACCTTCACCAACGTCAACAACAGTTCGATCGTCACCGGGGTTCCGCCTGCCGTGCACGGGATCGGCGGCAATTTCTTCTACGACACCGCCAGCGGGCAGGAAGTGATGATGAACTCCTCGTCATTCCTGAGGGCGGAGACCCTCTTCCCTGCAGCACAGCGGGCCGGCCGCAAAGTGGCCGTCGTCACGGCCAAGGAGAAGTTGCGGGACATTTTCTCGCACGGCCTGATCCGGGAGGGAGGCGCCGCCTTTTCCTCCGAAAAGGCGTCTCAGGCCCGCATCGAGAGCCACGGGATCGATCAGGTCGAGGCGCTGGTCGGACCCACCCCGGCCATCTACAGCGGCGACGCCTCCCTGTATGTGCTGCGGGCCGGCGTCCGCCTGCTGACCTCCGGGAAGGCCGACCTGCTCTACCTCTCCACCACCGACTTCATGCAGCACAAGTACGCTCCCGAGGCACCGGAATCCCTGGAGTTTTATGGGGCCATTGATGCCGAGATCGGCGCCCTGCTGGCCAACAACGCCATTGTAGGAATCACGGCGGATCACGGAATGAACGCCAAGCAGAATGCCGACGGCACTCCCAACGTGATCTATCTGGAGACGGAGCTGACGGCGCAGTTCGGCACCGGGTTCCGGGTCATCCTGCCCATCACCGACCCCTATGTCGTCCATCATGGCGCCCTGGGATCCTTTGCCCAGGTCCACCTGCCGCCGGACGCGGATCCGGTACGCACGCTATCCGCCGTCATGACCTGGCTGCTGGGCCGGGAAGGCGTCACCGAGGTGCACTCCCGCGACACCGCCGCCCGTCTCATGCAACTGCCGCCGGACCGCATGGGCGATCTGGTCGTGTGCTCGGGTCGGAATGTCGTGTTGGGACGCACCCCCGCCTATCATGACCTGAAGGCCCTGGAAGGCGGACTGCGGTCCCACGGCGGGCGCTATGAGGAGATGGTTCCGTTCGTGGTGAGCGAACCGCTGACCCCGGCCTACCGGGCGCGGGCGCAGGGCGATCCACGCAACTTCGACATCTTCGAGTTCACCTTGAACGGGACCCACTCCTGAGCCGGACGGCCAGGTCAGCCGGCAGCCGCCGCCGGCACGGAGGCCACGTCCGAAAGCCCCAGCGAAACGGGACGCAGCAGGCGAAGCACAAACTCCGTGCCGCCGGGGCCGGTATTCACCAGGTCCAGATCCGCACCCAGGCTTCGGGCCAGCTGCTGACTGAGCGCCAGGCCCAATCCGGTTCCGCCCTCCTTGGTGGAAACCACCGGAGTGAAAAGGCGGCTCAGCACTTCCGGAGACATCCCGGGTCCGCTGTCGAGCACTCGGAATTCGATTCCCAGCGGGGTCTCATCCGCCGAGATGCGGACACACCCGCCGGAGGGCGTGGCCTGAACGGCATTGCGCACCAGGTTCTCCAGAATTAGGAGGGCGATGTTGGCCTCCCGATTCAGCATCGGACGAGCGGCCCGCACCGAAGACCTCAGATCCACACCCGCCTCCCGGGCCATCAGGGTTTCCCGTCGGAGCAGTTGCTCCAGCAGCTCGCGGGGGGAAATTTCATAGCGAACCAATCCCGACTCCTCCCGGAGAATCCCTGTGATCGAATCAATCATGGACTGCATCCGGCGGGTGGTGCCCGCCGCTTCGGTCCAGTCCGCCGCCGCATCCGTGGGCAGTGATACGGCGCCGGCGGAAACGAACTGATGCAGTCCGGCCAGTGGATTCTTGAGACCGTGAATCAGATGGGCGGTCACCGCCCCCACCGCGGCGGTCTTGGCGGCCAGGGTGAGTTCCCGGTTGGCACTGACGAGGCGGCTCTGGGTCTCGGCGAGGCGGTGGAATACAAAGGCCAGGGCCACCGTCATGGCCGCACCCGCGAGAAGAAAGGCCAGCAGGGACTGGGACCGCAGCGTGGCATCGAGGGCGGCGTACTCGCGGGAGAGTCCGGCACCATCAAAAAGAAAGCGCGTGTACCCCCCGGGAAGCCCATGGACCGAAGGCACCGGAATCAAGACCTCCAGCACTGGCGCCAACGGCGCATCAATCTGTCCCGGCAGGGCCGCCAGAGAGTCCGGATCCACCTCCGAAGCCGGTCCATAGCGGCTCAACGGTTCCCCGTTTTCCATGTCCTCCATTTCACCGGCGGTCAGATTGGCATCACTGCCGAGCAGGGTCAGGGCATCGGCGAACCGCCCGTTGGTGTCGTAGGTGGTGAGGGACAGCAGCCCCTGCAACTCGGGAAGACCGGCGGTTTCCAGCACGGCGACCAGCCAGTCGTCCGGGGATTTGGAGCGCGCCTCGCGCAGATGCTGGTTCAGGAGCGTCGCCACCAGGGTGGCATCCCGCCGCGCCAGTTGGGCCCGAAATTCGGCCCGGAGCGACTGGCGCGTGAAGCTGACCGCCCCGGCCAGCAACAGCAGCGCCAATACGATTCCGACCGCCGGGAGCCAGCGGGATGACATGAACAACTTCACGAATTTCGGCCCCACTCAGAACTCAACCTCCAACCCCATGGAGGCGGTGGTCGCATCGTAGGTATCCTGGGGAATATTGGAGATGGAAGTCTCCCAGGTAAAGCGCGTGACCCATTGGACCCGGTCGGAGACCTGAAAGGAGACCTGAACCCCCACGCTGAATTCCTGGCGTTCCCGCAGGGCCGTCTCCTCGGGAGCGGTCGTCTGC
>JBDKKE010000485.1:0-6816 GCA_039796255.1 Verrucomicrobiota bacterium
CCTACTTCCCAAAGACAGGACACCCCTTTCTTCGCACACCCCTTCGCCCAGGCACGCTTTTTCCTGTTACTCCCCGATCCGCGCCGCTTTCCCCTCTCTTTCCCTGCGGCTCTTTTGCTTGAAAGGAAGAAGGGGAGACTGGCTTTCCGGATATCCGTGTCTATCCGTGCTATCCGTGGTGCCCTCCAGGTTTTTGATTCTTCTGCTTCTCCGTGGTTGATGCGGGTCGTTGTGCCCACGGGGGAGGCTCCGCTAGGGTTGGCGAAGTGATCCGACACGCGAAATGGACCCAGGCCCTCATCCTGGGGTCGTTCTTCTTCTCCGGAGTTGCCGGACTGCTCTACCAGGTGGTCTGGACGCGCTATCTCGCGCTGTTCCTCGGACACACGAGCTATGCCGTGGTGGCCGTGCTGGCGGCGTTCATGGGGGGACTGGCCCTGGGCAATGCCTGGCTGGGTGCGGTGGCCGACCAGGTGCGCCGACCGTTGTTTTTTTACGCCGGATTGGAACTGGGAATCGGCGGCTTTGCCCTGATTTTCCCCGGATACTACGAAGTGGTTCACAATGGCTTCCTGGCCGTCGTGCGGACCCTGGAACCGTCGGGGGCCCTGCGGCTCGCGCTGCAGTTTGGATTCGCCGGCATCACCATCCTGCTGCCCACCGTGCTGATGGGCGCGACGCTGCCGGCCCTGACGCGATTCGTGACCCGGTCGCTGTCCCAGTTGCGGGGTCGCGTCGCCACGCTCTACGCCATCAACAGTAGCGGGGCGGTCGTGGGCACGATCTTCGCGGATTGGTGGGCGGTGCCTCAACTGGGTTTGGGTCCCACCCTATACCGCGGCGCGGCGATGAGTCTGGGGATCGGCGTGCTGGGCGTGGTGATCAGCCGGAGGACGGGAGAGGGACTGCAGCGGCCGGTGGCGGAGCCAGCCATTGAATCCGACGAGCAATTTACTCCGGCGGAATTGCGGCTGGCCCTGGTGGGCATCGGCGCTTCGGGGTTTGTGGCGATGGTGTATGAGATCGCCTGGACCCGCCTGCTGGCGCTGGCCCTGGGTTCGACCACCCACGCCTACTCGCTGATGCTGGCCACCTTCATCAGCGGCATTGCGGTGGGTGGATGGATCATCGCGCGTTGGAAGCGACAGGCGAACACCCTGCTGGCCTTTGGACTCGCGGAACTGGCTTTGGCGGCGACGCTGTTTGCCTCCCTCTGGTTCTACGATCTGCTTCCGTGGTGGTTTGTGCGGCTTGGGAATGTCCTGGCCCGCCGGCCGGAAGCCTATCCGCTCTACGAACTCTTCCAGGCCCTGATCTGTTTCGGGGTCATGTTCGTGCCGGCGATCTGCCTGGGGACCACGCTTCCGCTGGCCAGCCGGGTGGCCACGGCCGCCCTCGCAGTGACCGGACGCTCCGTCGGGCGCGTCTTCGCCGTGAACACCGCCGGCACGGTGCTGGGGGCGGTGATCGGGGGCCTGATCCTGCTGCCCCGACTCGGGCTGGCGCATACGTTTGCTCTGGGAATTGCCCTGAACGCGCTGATTGGAACCGCCATTCTCGTTCACCGGTATCCGCGCCAGCGCTTCGCCTGGTTTGCGCCGGCAGTGGTGCTGAGCCTGGCCTGGTGGGCCGCCGCCAGTCTCGAACCCCGCTGGCAGCGCGCCTTTGTCCTGGGCATCTGGCGCAACAGCGTGGCTCCACCGACGGTGGCCACCTACCGCGAATTGGTGAACCGCGTGGATCTGCGCTATCACCGCGACGGTGCCGGCGCGACGGTGGCGGTGGTCGCCAACGCGGTCTCCCGCGGGCGCGAGCAGTTGTCGCTGCGCGTCAATGGCAAGACCGACGCCACGTCCGTCGGCGACATGTCCACCCAGATCCTGATGGGACATATCCCGCTGTTGCTCAAGCCCGACAGCCAGGAGGCCCTGGTGGTGGGACTGGGAAGCGGCGTGACGGTCGGATCCGTACTGCGGCATCCGGGGATCACCCATGTGGATGTGGTGGAGATCTCGCCCGAGGTGGTGACGGTGGCGCGGGATTACTTTGACCAGGTCAACGATCATGCGCTGGCGGATTCGCGCGTCCGGCTGGCCGTGGAGGATGCCAAGTCATTCCTCCGGGTCACTCCCCGCAAGTACGATGTGATCGTGACCGAACCGTCCAATCCCTGGATGGCCGGCGTGGCCGCCGTGTTCAGCCAGGAATATTACGCCGACGCGCGGGACCGCCTGAAGCCCGGCGGGCTGGTGGCACAGTGGCTGCAGGTGTACGAGACGAACGACCGCATTGTGGACACGGTGGTGAACACCTTCAGCTCGGTGTTTCCCCAGGTGGGCATCTGGCAGGTGGGGGCTGGCGACCTGGTGCTGATCGGCTCGATGAACCCGCTGACCCCGGATCTGGCGGCGATGGGCCGGCGCTTTGAGGATCCCGTGGTGCGGGCGGATCTGGCGCGGGTGGGCTTCTCCCGGCTGCAGGATCTCCTCATGCAGGAACTGATCCCGCACGGCGATGCCGCCTACCTTCCGGAGACGTTTCCGGAAACCCCGATTCACAGCGATTTCCATCCGGTGCTGGAGTACGCGGCGCAGCGGGCCTTTTTTGAGCGGGCCGGCGCCACCAAGGTGTTCGCGCTCTCCGAACCGCGGCAGACCCGGCCCCGCCTGCTGTTGAACCAAATGGTGCGTCCGGATCAATTGACGGCGGACGATTTTGCCGCCGTGGGTGACCTGTTCCGGAGTTCCTCCATTCCCGATCCTCAGGTCTTCCGTTCGCAGGTGCGCCGCTGGCTGGACCTGGGAACCACCAACCTGGAGCCTCTGCGACTGCTGGTGGCGCTGGACCAGCAGGTGGAGGTCTCCGACGCGGTCAACGCCGGCCTGGGGATCCGGCCGGAGTTCGCAGCGGCGCGGGAGCGGAAGGATGTTCCCCTCATGCGCGAGCAGTCGGCGGCGCTGATGGACCGTCATCGCACCCGTCGCTCCGCCTACTACGTTCCGCCCACCGACGAGCTGGAGCCTGTGCTCAAGGATCTGGTGGAACTGGATCCCTCCCAGCGCCGCGTTCACCGGGCGCGGCTGGCGGAGATCCTGTGGGACCGCGGGGACGAGGCGCAGTTCCTCGCGCTGGCACTGAAGGTGTTTTCCACACAGTCGGCGGATGATGGCCCCTACGAGTTTGACCTGGATCCCCGGGCCCCACGGCTGGTGATCGCCCGCATGCTCCAGCTCTTCACCCAGCGCGGGGATTTCAAAACGGCATCGCAACTGGTGAAGGAGGCAGTGCAGAAGGGGTTTGCCGGAGAAGAGGCGGCGATTCACGAACCGCTGCTGGAGTACCAGGCGAGGCGGACCCTGGGCGCCTACATGAGTGCGAAGGGACTGAACAAATGACCCCGATTTTTCTGCCGCCTCCGCTGGGTAGTCCCCTGACCCGGAGTCTTCCGCCGGTGGTGCTTGCCTCCAAGTCGCCGCGTCGCGTCGAGCTGCTGCGCGGCATCGTGCCGGGGTTTCATGCGGTGCCCTCCGACGCCGTGGAATTGGAGGACGGATCGCTGGGATCCCGCCGGCTTTGCGAGCTGAACGCCCAGCGCAAGGCGATGGCCGTCTCAGAACGTTTCGGGGATCACCTGGTGATCGGAGCCGACACCCTGGTCTTTCTGGACGGCACTCCGCTCGCCAAGCCGGCCGATCTGGAAGAGGCGCGCCGGATGCTGTCCCGTCTTTCCGGGCGCATCCATGAGGTGGTGACGGGCGTCTGCCTGGTCCTGGCCCACTCCAGTCGCCTGCGCATCCTCTCCGAGGTCAGTTACGTGAAGTTTCGTCCGCTGGATGACACGATCATCACCACCTATTTGTCCCGCGTGGACGTACTGGACAAGGCGGGCGCGTATGCCGTGCAGGAACACGGCGATCTGATCATCGAACAGGTTGAGGGATCCCTCAGCAACGTCATCGGACTTCCGGTCGAGGCGGTGCGTGCCGCGCTGGAACGGTGGTGAGCGCCCGGAAGGGCGGGGAAAGCGGAGTCTACTTCGACTTGCGCCGGGCCAGGACGGCACCGCCGGTGATGCCGGCATTGTCCCCCAGGTCCGAGGCAATGATTTCGATCCCCTTGGTGGTGCCGGGCATGGCGGAATCCATCGCGGTCTCCACGATGATGGCCATCATTTCATCCTCCAGTGCGTCGATGACCCCGCCGCCGAGCACGACGACCTGCGGGTTGAAGAGGTTGATGAGGTTGGATACGGCGATGCCGGTGAATTCGGCGGCGTCCTCGACGACCTTTTCCACCAGCTTGTCGCCCTTGCGGATCGCCTTGCGCAGATCACCGCTGCGCACCTCGGACAGATCGCCCCCCAGCCATTCGGTGAGCACCGTCTTTTGCCCCTCCTTCACCCGCTGCTGAATGTCGCGGAAGATGGCGGTCCGGCTGGCCAGGGCCTCGAAGCATCCGTTGTTGCCGCAACCGCACTTGGGTCCGCCGACCTGCAGCACCATGTGACCCAGTTCGCCGGCGGTTCCGTTGAAGCCCCGGTAGAGTTCCCCATCGATGATCAGTCCTCCCCCGATACCCGTTCCGAGGAAGATGCCCAGCATTTGACGCGGCTTGCCCTTCAACTCGACCTCATAGACGCCGAGCGCGCAGGCATTGCAGTCATTCTCCACGAACACCGGGATGTCCAGGCGCTTCTCCAGCTCCTTCTTCAGCGGCGCATCCCGCCAGTCGAGATTGGGGGCGAAGATGACTTCGCCGTTCTCGGGATTGATGGCGCCCGGCGCCCCGATTCCCACGGCGCGAACCTGCTTGAGGTTCATGTCCGCCTCGTCCACGGCGTCGCGGACGCACCGGTCAATGCGGTCCACCACGGCGCTGAATCCCCGCTCCGCCTTGGTGCTCAGTTTCGCGGTCTGCAGCAGCCGCAGTTGGGACGAAAACACACCCGCGAGAATCTTGGTGCCGCCGAGATCCACACCAATGTAGAGGTCGGTCGGCTTGGAGGGTTCAGGCATGGCGGATCGGGCGAATTCCGTTCAGTGCAGGCGGGCCAATGCTCCGGAAGTTCACCGGGGCGGTGATCTCTGGAAGCGCCGGCTCTCGCCGGAGTGGCTGTGGAGAAGAGGTTATCCCGGGTGATTCCCCGGATGCCAGTGTTTTGGCAGGAGGATCCGCTGGATCCCGGGATCAGCCCTTCAGAAAGCTTTTCAGCATCCAGGCCGTTTTCTGATGGGCCTGGACGCGTCCGATCATCAGATCCTGCGTCTCCAAGTCCCCGGCCTTCTCCGCCAGCGCCCGTGCCGACGCCAGATCGAGAAGCGTCTTTTCGTGGGCGGCGAGCAGGGCTGCGACGTAGTCCTTCTGGGACATCGGCGCCTTGAACTCCGTCAACCCGGACAGTCCGGCCAGCGTGTGCAGTCCGCCCACCGCATAATCGCCCAGGGCCCGCACCCGTTCCGCGATCTCGTCGGCCGCCTCGAACAGCGCCGTGTACTGCGCGCCAAAGGCCTCATGCAGTTGGAAGAATCCATCGCCCTCGACATTCCAGTGGGCCAGGTGCGTCAGGGCCATCAGGGAATAGGTGTCGGCAAGCGCGAGATTGAGGGCGTCGATCAGGGGATTTCCCTGACGTGATTTCGCGGCGGCGGCGGCAACGACGGCGGTAACGGCGGACTTGGGCATGGTGGTATTGGATTCGTGAACGGAGGCCCGCGATGCGGCGAAGCGGCCGCGTCAGGCTGCCCGCAATCCATAACACAGTCGGAGGTGCTGACAATACAGGTCTAGTCCCCATCCCGTGGGAACTGCAAGGGGGGGCGACGGGGAGGGTTTGACCGCGGATTTCGTGGATCAACACGGATGAAGGAGAGGGATCCTGGGCGTCCAAAGGAGGTTGTTCTGTTTGATTTCCGTTCGAAAACCTCAGCCAGTGGCGGGCAATGGATTCCTTGACCGCTGCCATCGGATACGACTTTCTGCCGTCGCCTTGACCATGATTTCCCCAGCCGATCCGTGGTTTTATCCTGCAGTCATTGCGGCCGTCGTGGGGGTGGCCGCGTTGGCCCTCTGGGCGGTGGTGCGGATTCTCCGGGAGACCGGTCGCGCTGGGGTCGCGGTGGTCCGCGCCTCGGGCGAGGCCGCCACGCGGGTCGCCGAAGGGTTGTCACGGGTGCTGCGGGAGACCTTCAACCTGCAGCCGCGGGTGACCATCGCCGGGGAGTCGGCGATCGAGGGTCCGCAGATCGCCCGCGAGTTGGTGCTGGTGAAGCAGACCCTGGAGCGCAGCCATGCGTGGACCAGTCAGCGGCTGTGGAGCACGAAACGCATTGCGATGACCGCCCGCTTTACCGTGAGTGTGGGATACGATCTCACGCGGCCCATCGACATTGATGTCGGACGGGATGGCCGCCGTGCCCGGGTGTCCCTGCCTTCGGCGTCCATCCTGTCGGTGCAGATGGATTCGATGAGTCCGTCCCAGGAAGAGGAGGGCTGGTGGAACCGCATCACGCCCGCGGACCGGGCCCTGGTGCATCAGGAGATGCAGGGTTTGGTGGAGCAGGATGCCCGTGACAGTGGACTGCTGGCCCTTGCCGATGAGGAGTTGAAACGGGTGCTGTCGTCGGAAATGCAGCGCCAGGGCGGTGAGCTGGAGTTCCAGGTCCTTCCGAAACTTCCGCCGGCAACCGGAACGACTTAGAGCCCGTCCGAAAACTCAGAGGGGTCCTGCGGCGAGGGGTTTTGGTGGTGGCCAAGGCGGCGAGGGCGGCGCATCCCCGCAGTGGGCTGTAACGGCCGAGCCAACGCAGGCCACCGGCA
>JBDKKE010000486.1:0-2582 GCA_039796255.1 Verrucomicrobiota bacterium
CTCTCCGGGCGACGGCAGCCACCAACGCTCTCGAACACGGGGCTGACATTGCGAAGGTCCAGGAGTGGCTCGGCCACTCAGACATTTCCACTACCCGCCTGTACGACAAACGTCAGAGTCGACCTGAAGACTCGCCTACGTTTAAAGTTGCGTACTAACCACCACCACGGAATGAGCCAGCATGAGGCCGTCTATTCCCAGAATTATCGCTAATCTCCAGTCACTGCCGATGCATTGTTATCGAGAGTGTTTGGGGCGCCCTTTAGGTGCTAGCGAGAGAGAGTCCCGGAGGGCCGAGCCCGTATCGTGGTATGTTGCTGAAACCCGGCGATTTTGTGAAGCTTAAGACTACCAGTCTAAATAATACACTTACTAGGATTCGGATCATTATCAAGATGCTTGATATACTCGAGGCCTCGCCTGTCCCCATGCACTACCGAGATGTGGCCAGCAGGATCACCGATGATGACTGGGATCCTAAAGGACCCGACGTGCAAGCCCAACTCTGGCCAACCTGCCCAGAGCACCTCAGCCGGACTGTCTCTGAAGCCTGTGCCGCGGCCTGGCCACCGAGGCCGACGCCGAACGCTATTTCCAAATCATCCCGGCCCACACCCAACCGACCCAGTAGACGAATCCGGCTCGTCGACAGGAAGATCGACATACAGCTGGGGAAAGTAGAATTCGAGAATCTTGGGCGGAAAGCCCGGCTGCAGAGGCCCCTTGGGGCTGGGCGATTCAATGAGGCCTTCTTGCAGGCCGAGCTTGATGATTTCGGCGGAGACCGTGGCCCCCTTGCCCGTGATTTCTTGCACGCGGGTCCGAGAAATCTCGCCTTCGTCAATCAGGGTCCGCACGACTCGCATGAGTTCCTCCCGGTAGAGTTTCAGGTGGAGGGTTTCGAACTGAAAGTAACGTTCCACCCTTGTCCGCAGGGCCGACAAGCCGAGCAGGCTACTCATGAACTGGATCTGGTCGAGCACGGTTTCGAGGAAGAACTGACAGAAGGCCGCAAGTCCGGCGTCTGTCAGGTTTCCGCGTCCATCCAAGTCGTTGCGTCGCCCGGCGTCAGCAGCTTGCAGGTAGTTGTAGTAACGCTGCCTTTTCCGCGCCATTCCACGGGATAGGGTCCACAATCCGCCGCCATCCAGGCCGTGGTGAATCATCAGGGCTTGGGAATGGAGTCGGATGACCCGCCCATTGCCATCTCCGAAAGGATGAATCCACGCAAGCCGGTGATGTGCCGCCGCGATGGCGGTCAGGCGATCCGTTGCGATGATGTCCTTGGAACCGTAGAACTGATTGAACCGGCTGAGGAATCGGGGAAGCGCGTCAAACTGCGGTGGCGTGTGTTGGCCCACGTCGACCATGAAATCGCGCAACCGACCCGGCTCGATCCGATAAACCTGCCCACTCAAGGTCTTGGCCCAATGAAGCGATTCAGGGAGCCGCTGGTAGAATTCGCGATGCAGCCAGCAGATGAACTCGGACCCGTAGACATCCACCGTTTCCCCCGCCAGTCGGTCGACCATGAGCTTTTCCACCGCGATATGGGCGAGGCCCAGTTGCTGGTGGTTGCGCTGGGTTTCGTCGGCTGAAAAGTCCTGCTTCAACGCCCGCTCGATGTCCCGGGGAGTGGTCTTGTGTCCCTCAATCAGGTTGGAGTAGTAGCAGTTCATCTCCCGGACCAAACCAGCGACGCGGCGCAAGACTTCGGGCGAGTGAACCTGACCGGTGAGGCGACCGGAGGCTGCCAGGATGTCGCAGGTGATTTTGGCGAGCGTTTCCCGCCCCGCCACCGGCAGCAGCGGTTCCATCGAGGTCGGGCTCTGATAAACCTCCATAATAGATGAAAACCGAAAATCTTTCCGAAGATCAGTTTCAGTTCATAAAATGAATATTTTAGGCCTCTTGCGCAACGAAAGAACGTCGAAAACGGCGTATTTCCGAAGATCTTCCTGAAGATCAGCAACTCAGACAGTTTTCACCGAAACCAGGTATCCAACTCTGACCAACCAGCCCTGCCACTGCGACGCCTCAACGCGTCGAACCCAGGCCACCCCTGTCCAGGACGAAGACGCAGCCAGCACGACCGATCCAATTGAATCGTTCCGGCTGAGTTATTCGAGGCGGAGACCTCGGACAAAACGAGGATGTTACCTGTCGTCACCACGGCGTTCTGAAACCAGCAATTGGACGGTCGCCTAACCATCAATTTGACGGTTTTATAACCAGCAATTGGACGCTTGCATAGTCAGCAATTGGACGATCGACTGCACCATCCAGATGGACTCCAAGTTTTTACCGCGCGGACTCGCGCCGGCCGTACGTGCTGCGCTCGCAGACACACCGGTGGTGTGCCTGTTGGGTCCGCGCCAGTGCGGCAAGACGACCCTCGTCCAGACACTCGCACCAGGTCATGGTTACGTCACCCTCGACGATGAGGACGCCTTGACCTTTGCCCGGTCGGATCCCAATGGGTTTCTGGCGGCATTGCCCGACCCCGTGATCATCGACGAGATCCAGCGCGCACCCGAGCTGTTGCGAGCAATCAAGCTTTCCGTGGACCGGAACCGCAGGCC
>JBDKKE010000487.1:0-3157 GCA_039796255.1 Verrucomicrobiota bacterium
TCAAGCATCCAGAAGCCAGTCCCACGCCCACGATCGCCATCAATGCCGCGGGAAGGGACGTGCCGGCCAGGACCAGTTTTCCCGCCACGCCAGCGGCAACGAACATGATGGCGCCGACGGATAGGTCCACCCCGGCGGTCAGCAGGACAAAGGTCATTCCCACCCCCACCACCAGCGTGGAGGAGGATTGAACGAGCACATTGGAGAAATTGGCGATGGTGAGAAACTTCGGGGAGAGCACGCCGAACACCGCCAGCACCCCGCCGAAGAGCAGGAGTGTCGCGTGGTTGATCGCGACCGATAGCAGGGGTTGAAGCCTCCGATTCATGTGGGGAGGGCGGCACTCAGGATCCGCTCGCGGTCGAAGTCGGGTCCGGGGAAATTCCCGGTCAATCGCCCGCGACTCATGACCAGGATGCGGTCGCACAGGCCGGTGAGTTCCTCAAGGTCGGAGGAAATCACCAGGATGCCCGCTCCCCGGTCGGCAAGGTCGCGCACGAGTTGGTAGATCTCTGATTTCGCGCCCACGTCGATGCCGCGGGTCGGTTCATCGAGGAGGAGCACTTCCGGTTCCGCGAGCAGCCACTTGGCGAGCACCACCTTCTGCTGGTTGCCGCCGCTGAGCGTCTTTACCGGTTGTTCGTTGTTCACCCGGGGTTGGATTCGGACGGCCTCCCGGATCGCGGACAGCGCGGCGCCCAACCGTCGGACGTCGAGCAGCCGGAGCGGATTCCGGGTGTGATCGGGGAGGGTGACGAGGGCCATGTTGTCGGCCACAGAGGCCTCCAGACAGAGGCCATCGTCCCGACGGCTTTCGGTGAGGAATGCCAGGCGCCGCTGGATGCGCCGGCGCGGGGATCCGGTGAGGGGCTGTCCCTTGAGGTGGATCGTGCCGGTCTGATGCGGCTCCAATCCGAACAGGATCCGGGCCAGCTCTGTTCGCCCGGCCCCCATCAATCCCGAAAGGCCGAGCACCTCGCCGCGATGCAGCGTGAAGGAAAGGTCACGGGCGACTCCGGGCTGGGAGAGCGAGCGAGCTTCCAGGAGCGGGGCCGTCGCCGTCCGGTCCAGAGGTTCAGGGGAGCCTCGCTTGGGAAACAGGCGTGTCAGCTCCCGGCCCACCATGAGGGAAATCAGGCGGGCCGGATTGAACCCGGTCGCGGGGCCCTGTCCGACCACCTCGCCGTCGCGCAACACCACCACGTCGTCGCAGAGTCGCAGCACGTCGCCCAGCGTGTGGGAGATGAAGATAAACGAATAGCCATCCTCTCGGAGTTCCCGGACTTGTCCAAAAAGTCGCTCGCGTTCCGTGAAACTGAGAGAGGTGGTCGGTTCATCCAGGATCATCAACCGAGGATGGAATGACAACGCATGCGCAATTTCCACCAACTGCCGCTCTCCGGTTGAAAGCATCG
The DNA here is from genome assembly GCA_039796255.1 of Verrucomicrobiota bacterium. Lineage (GTDB taxonomy): Bacteria > Verrucomicrobiota > Verrucomicrobiia > Limisphaerales > UBA9464 > UBA9464. The sequence goes on from JBDKKE010000487.1 coordinate 1,416, forward strand.
CTACGGGCGTGTTTGGATCGAGGTTCAGTCCCACCTGATTCAAAAGCTGCCGGGCCCCCATCTGCAAACGCTGGCGATCAATTCCCGGCAGGCTAATTTCCCACCGTTGACTCGGTCCGCCGACGTTTCCCAGAATTGGGAAATTGGTCAGGAACAGGTTTTCGGCAATGCTGAGGTTGGGGAATAGGTTCAGTTCCTGGTGGACGAATCCAATACCCGCCGACCGAGCATCGCCCGGATTCTTGGGAGAGTAGGGGACCCCTCTAAAGCGTAACGACCCGGCGTCGGGCTGTAACGTGCCTCCCAGCAAGTTCATGAGGGTGGACTTGCCGGCGCCGTTCTCCCCAACCAACCCGACGATGCGTCCCTCGGCCACGTTGAGGCTGACATTCCGAAGCACCGGCACTCCGAAGAACGACTTGCCCACCGCTTCAATCTGGAGCAGGGGGGTCATGCAGCCAGCCAGCGGTTCCGTGCGGTGTCGAGAAAGGCGGCCAGCAGGATCACCCCGCCCTTGACCATCATCAGGGTGAAGTGGGACAGACCGAGAAGGTTCAGCGCGTTGTCCAGCAGGGAGAGGAACAGGACTCCGAAAACGGTTCCCACCACGCGGCCCCTTCCGCCGAAAAGGCTGGTGCCGCCGATAACGGTCGCGCCGATCACATCGAGCAGGATGCGCTGACCCAACACCGGCGAACCGGTCTCCAGTCGCGCGGTGTAGAGTACGGATGCGGCGGCGGCGAAGAGTCCGCTGGCGATGTACGCGGCGAGCACCACGGCATCCACGGGCACACCGGAAACCCGTGCGGTGCGGGGATTGAAACCGACGGCGCGCAGCCAGCATCCGAAGAGCGAGCGGGTGAGCATCAGGTGCGCAAAGCCAGCCAGTGCGGCGGCAATGGGCAGTGCGAAGAGGAGTCGCGATCCGAGGGCGGTGAAGGATGATGGCAGACCAAAGACCGGTTTGGACGCCGTCAACCACACCGCCAGTCCGGAGAGGAACATCATCGAGGTGAGCGTGACGATAAAGGCCGGCATTTGCAGGCGGGTGACGGCAAGTCCGTTGGCGGCACCGACCACTGCGCCCAGTGCGAGCATGATCAGGACCGCCGCGGGCATGGCGATGGGACTTCCCCCCAGCCACCCCTGGTCCGCGCTCATGGACAGGGCGCCCACGACCGAGGTCAACGCGATGGTGGAAGTGACGGAGAGGTCGATTCCGCCGGCGATCAGCACCAGCGTCTGGCCGATGGCGACCACCAGCAGTGGGGCCATGTTGCCCAGCAGATTGGTGAGGTTGTCGGCCGAGGCCAGGCCGTCGGTGAAGGGAGCAAGTACGGCAAACAGGACGGCGCTCAGCAGCAGGACTAGGGAATCCGAACGCAGCACTCGAACGGCGGGGTTCGTTGAGGACGATGGCATCCTCATGGGAGATCGACGTGCTTCTTGACGATGCGATCCGCCAACGCTTCCCAGGAATCCTCTTCGTGAACGTTGTATGCAAACGGAGCCCGGGTGGTGCCTGGCATGTCATCAATTATGATGTCCGGCTTGGCGGAGTAGCCCTCAAACAAATCTTCCAAGCCGTGCCCCTTTGCCACCTTGATTGCATACGCCATTCCAACCGATGACCAGAGGAAGAGATGGCATCCTGCTGCTTTCAGGTGTTCCAAAGCGGGTCGAGCTCCTGGAAGTAATCGCCCGTTGGCATCCACCAGCGTCAGGTCAACATCCACGAACAC
>JBDKKE010000488.1:0-29762 GCA_039796255.1 Verrucomicrobiota bacterium
GCCTATCGCCTATCGCCTATCGCCTATCGCCTATCGCCTATCGGCTATTAGCTATTGGCGATTGGCTATCTCCCACAGCGCTCCCCCCTGCGTACACGTTGAATCGCCCGGGACGCAGAAAACCAATCAGGGTCACACCGCTGCGGCGGGCGAACTCCACCGCCAGACTGGTGGGTGCGGAAATGGCGGCCACCAGGCTGATGCCGGCGGCGAGCGCCTTTTGGACGATCTCAAACGAGGTCCGACCGCTGACCAGAAGCCCGCAGTCCGCCAACGGCCAGTGCCCATCGAGAAAGGCCCTTCCGATCACCTTGTCCACCGCATTATGGCGTCCCACATCCTCGCGGAGTTGGAGGACCCGTCCATGGCCGTCGAAGAGGGCTGCCGCGTGCAATCCGCCGGTGTCCGCGAACATCTCCTGCGCCGCGCGCAGGGTGTCCGGAAGCGCCAGCAAATGGTCCCGCGAGATTCGAAAGTTCCCATGGAGCTTGGGGAACTGCTGACACACCGAGGCGATGCTGGATTTACCGCACAGTCCGCAACTGGAAGAGGCAAAGACATGTCGGGTGAGCTGGGAAAAATCCACCGTCACCTCGGGTGCCAGAAACACGTCGAGCACGTTGCCCTTCCGATTACGCGGATTCCGCCGCAGGGCGCGGACATCGCCCCGTGCGCGGATCAATCCCTCGGACACCAGAAACCCCGCCGCGAGTTCCTCGTCGTGGCCGGGGGTCCGCATGATCACCGCGACCGGCCGGGTATCCACGCGCAACTCCAGCGGTTCCTCAACCGCCACGGAGTCCCGGGCGCGTCGGGAAACGCCGGGCGGCTCCCAACGGGTAATGAGAACGCGTTTCATGCGACGCCGGCGGGACGACGGGAGAGCGGTGCCTGGGCTCTTCAGCCTCCGATCCGCCCGACGACCCCGGTCGCCGGGGGCGGAGCCGTGCTGGCCCGGATTTCCAACTGCGCCGCCAGCCGCTGAGTGACTCCCGGCTCGCCGCGCAGCAGCTTCATCATGACATCCATGGCCACGGTTCCCAGCCGAAGCTTGGGTTGCCGGACCGTCGTCAGGGGCACGCGAAAGTATTCGGCCGTCAGAACGTTTCCAAACCCCACCACGCTCACGTCGCCGGGGATGCGGAATCCCTGGTTGAGCAGGGTGTCGGCGGCTCCGATGGCCACCAGATCATGGGCGCACTGGATGGCCGTGGCGCCGGTTTCCTCCTGCATCCACTGGAGCGCCGCAGACGCCCCTTCCTCGATGGTGGCCCCGGCGTTGAAGATCAGTTTGTCGTCCAGCGGAATGCCGGCGTCGCGATGCGCCCGCCGGTAGCCGTCCAGCCGCTCCAGCGCCGGTGGGGACACCCGCGCCCCGGCAAAGAAGGCGATGCGGCGATGGCCCAGCTCGATGAGGTGGAGCGTGGCGGCGGCGCTCGCCCCGAGATCATCGGTTTCCACGGCAGGAAACGATTCGCAGAACGGCGCCCGATTCCCCAGCAGCACCACCGGGATCTTGCGACGGAGGAGTTCCTCATAGATCGGCGCGGTGGATTCCATCCGGTAGACCGGCGACAGAAAGATGCCATCCGCACGACGGGCAATCAGCCGACGAAGGACCGACTCCTCCCGATCCGTCCGGTTCAGCGTCTGTCCGATCAACAGATCATAACCCAGTTCGTGGGCCCGTTCCTCCAACCCCAGGACAATGCGGGCGTTGATCGGATTGGTGGCCGTCGAGATCACCAGTCCGAACAGGCGGCTCTTCTGATTGCGCAGGCCCTGCGCGCTGATGTCCGGCACGTAGCCCATCTGAACCGCGAGGCTCTGAATGCGCGCCTTGGTGGCGGCCGCCAGGTCTGGCTTGTCCCGTAGGGCCTTGCTGACCGTCATGACCGAGACTCCCGCAGCCGCGGCGATTTCCTTCAAGCGAACCATCTGAGCAGAAGGTAGGCAGAAGTTCGCCCCGGGAAACAAGCCTCGGATGCGGTTTCCGCGCGGACCCCCAACTCCGTCCGGGAGCAAGATTCCCCTTCACGGGCAGGGCGGTGTCGCGTTCACTGCGGCCCGCTTTTTCGCACGCATGAAAATCGTTCTCGCTTACTCGGGCGGTCTCGACACCTCCGTCCTGCTCTCCTGGATCAAGGACACCTACGGCAACGCCGAAATGATCGCCTTCTGCGCCAACATCGGCCAGGACGACGAACTCAAGGGTCTGGAGCGCAAGGCCCGCAAGACCGGCGCCTCCAAGATCTTCATCGACGACCTGCAGGAGGAGTTCGCCCGGGACTTCATCTTCCCCATGATGCGGGCCGGGGCGATTTACGAGGGACAGTATTTCCTCGGCACTTCCATCGCCCGTCCGCTGATCGCCAAGCGCATGGTGGAAATCGCCCAGGCCGAGAAGGCCGACGCCATCGCCCACGGCGCCACCGGCAAGGGCAACGACCAAGTCCGCTTTGAACTGACCGCCGCCGCCCTGGCCCCCGAGCTGGAGATCATCGCGCCGTGGCGGGATGCCCGGTACCGCAAGGACTTCCCCGGACGCCAGGAAATGATCGACTACTGCGCCGCGAAGGGCATTCCGGTGCAGGCCAGCGCCAAGAAGCCCTACTCGATGGACCGCAACCTTCTGCACATCTCCTACGAGGCGGGCATCCTGGAGGATCCCTGGTACGACGCCGGCGATCTCAAGAATCGCGACTACTTCACCACCCTGTCGGTGCTGCCCGAGGACGCCCCGGACAAGCCGGAAATGGTGACCCTGGAATTCGTCCAGGGCGACTGCGTGGCGGTGAACGGCAAGAAACTGGATCCGCTGGGGGTCATGCGCCTGCTGAACAAACTGGGCGGAAAGCATGGCGTGGGCCGCGTGGACATGGTGGAGAACCGCTTCGTCGGCATGAAGAGCCGCGGTGTGTACGAGACCCCGGGCGGGGCCATTCTGCACTTCGCCCACCGCCAGATTGAAAGCCTCACCATGGACCGCGAGGTCATGCACCTGCGCGACTCGCTCATCCCGCGCTACGCCGAACTGGTGTACTACGGCTTCTGGTTCGCCCCGGAGCGCCTCGCGCTGCAGGCCCTGGTCGAGGAATCCCAGAAGAACGTCACCGGAACCGTCCGGGTGAAACTCTACAAGGGCGGCATTCACGCGGCAGGACGCAAGAGTCCGGTCAGCCTCTACAATCCGCACATCGCCACCATGGAGGCGGATCCGACCAAGGCCTACAACCAGGACGACGCCACCGGATTCATCCGCCTCAACGGCCTGCGCCTGCGGGTGAACTCCGCCGTCAACGGCGCCGCCAACCTGTCGAAGGCGGGCCGATAGGAACGGCAGGCCCGCGCCGGTTCCCGGGCGCCGATCCCTTCCCACAGGCCGTTTCCCGTTCATTCTCCCTTGTGGCGAATCAGCAGACGCCGTGGCACGCTTGCCAGGAAGTCTCTGGAATGAAGCGCTGGATTCTCATGGGAATGCTGGTGGGCAGCCAATGCCTGCACGGCGTCGCGGGCGCCCCGAAGGCGCCGCACTGGGCCTTCCAGCCGGTTTCGCCGGTGGAGCCGCCCGCGGTCACCCATGCCGCGTGGTGTGGCACGCCTTTGGACCGTTTCATTCTGGCCCGGTTGGAAGCGCACGGACTTCAACCGGCCCCGCGCACGGATCGCCGGGCGCTGATTCGGAGGGCCTCGTTTGATCTGACCGGACTTCCCCCTTCTGCCGAGGAGGTGGACGCCTTTGTCGCCGACGACTCTCCCGGGGCGTTCACGCGGCTCGTGGACCGGCTCCTGGATTCCCCGCACTACGGTGAGCACTGGGGTCGGCACTGGCTGGACGTGGTGCGCTACGCGGATACCGCCGGCGAAACGGCGGATTATCCGGTTCCGGTAGCCTGGAGGTACCGCAACTACGTCATCGACGCCTTCAACGCCGACAAGCCCTACGACCAGTTCCTGCGGGAGCAGATCGCCGGAGACATCCTCGCCCGCAGCGGCCCGCGGGAACGCTACGCCGAACAGGTCACCGCCACCGGCTACCTTGCCCTCTCGCGGCGGTTCGGATTCGACTCCGAGAACTACCATCATCTCACCCTGCAGGACACCATCGACAATGTGGGCCAGAGCGTCCTGGGCCTGACCCTGGGCTGCGCCCGCTGCCACGCCCACAAATTCGATCCGGTCTCCATGCCGGACTACTACGCCCTCTACGGCATCTTCGACAGCACGCGCTACGCGTTTCCGGGCTCCGAACAGAAGCAAAGAACCCGGGCGCTGTCCCCACTGGTTCCGCCGGAGGAATCGGCTCCGCGCTGGCGTGAGTTTGAGGCCAAGGTCGCTTCGCTGGCGCGCACCCTGGAGCAACAGAAGGTCCCGGTGCCCACCGCCAATCTGCGCTCATTGGACGAACTCGATGGCGACTTCGAGATTCAGGCGCCGGCCGCCGGGGGCAGCAATGGGGTGCTGGTTCCCCCGTGGATTTACGAAGGCTCCATTGCGGTGACCACCGACGCCCAGAGCCCCTACCAGAACCTTCATCCAGCGGGACGCGTCGGGGCCAGCATCCACGGCTCGACCCGGAACTACCGCATCGCTCAGGCCCTCCATCCGGCACGCACCCGAGGCCCGGGTGGCCGGATCTTCGTCAATCTCGACTTCCGCGTTCTTACCAATGAGCCGCCTGCCCTCGGACACCACCGCTTCTGGCTGGGCACGCAGTCCGGTGCGGCCGCAGTGGAGGTGCTGATCGGGCAGGATTCCCTGTCCGTGCGCACTGGGGACCAGACGGAGCAGATCCGCACCCTCAAGCCCGGCGCGTGGCACAATCTCCAACTCGACCTGGACCTCGCGTCCCGCACGGTTGCGGGCCGGATCGGACTTCCGGACGACGTGGTGGAGTTTTCCTCTCGCCCGCTTTCCGTGGCGTGGACCGGTCCATTGAACTTCTTCGCCTTCGACGGAAGCGCGACGGGCGACGCTCCGCTGCCCTCGCTGACCCTGGACAATGTGGGCGTGCAGGAGGCGCCGATTCCGTCGGTGACTTCCGTAGCGTCGTCCCTAGCCGCGCGGAAGGCTTCGGACGCCAGCGACCCCGCGGTTCAATTACGCGAGCTGGTCGGACTTGACGGTGATTTTGAACTGCAAGCCGACGACGCTTCGCCGGACCTCCCGTGGCATCCTGGCCCGAAGAGCGAGGTCCGTCTCCGGGCGACCGCCCAAAGCCCGTTTCGCAACCTGTATTCTCCCGGCCAGAGGGGAATCCACCTGCCTGCCGGAAGCGCGTACAATGGATTCGGACAGGCACTAACTTCGCGGTGGACCGCCGGGACCACGGGACGGCTTTACGCAGCCTTCGACTTCCGCTGCATTGCCACCGCGGGGGATGGGGACGGAAGTTGGCGATACTACCTGGGCCACGGCGCAGGGTCGTCCGCTGCCGTCGTGCTGCACTTCAACCGCCACCAACTGTTCCGACTCAGCGGGGAGACGATCGAACGCGTGCATTCCCTGCAGCCGGGCACCTGGTATCAGGTGCAGATCACCCTCGATTTGGCGGAAAAGCGCTACACCGGACTGATCGCCTCGGCTGTGGATCGCGCCGAGTTCACCGGTTCGTTTGCCAAGGGTTGGGACGGCACCCTCGACAACACTTTCATCGACAGTTACGGGCACCTGAGCGGGACACGATGCGCGGTGGAAGCCGACAATTTCGTCCTCCGGGAACAACCCCTGCCGGCACCCGATGGCCCATCGCTGGTCGCTACCGACGAAGCAGGGAGAATGTCCCGGTCCGATCAGATCGCCGCACTTCGCAGCCAGATGGCCCGCCGGGCCGCCGACGCCGAGTTGGCGCGGCGCGAATTGGAGACCCTCCTGGTGAACGGCCCCTTCGATCTCACCTATGCGGTCACCGAGGGCACTCCGCACAACGCGCGCATTCAATTGCGGGGAGAACCCGACAAGCCGGGCGCCGAGGTGCCGCGGGGATTCCTCAGCGTACTGGGCGGCGGCTCCCTGCCCCCGCAGACGGAAGGCAGTGGTCGTCTCGAACTCGCGAACTGGCTGGCGAGCCCGTCGAATCCGCTCACCGCCCGGGTCATGGTCAACCGAATCTGGCAGTACCACTTCGGTCAGGGCCTGGTGAAGACTCCCAATGATTTCGGCACCCGCGGCCAGCCGCCCAGCCATCCGGAACTGCTCGATTATCTGGCTGCGGAATTCGTCCGCAGCGGGTGGTCCCTGAAAGCCATGCACCGGATGATCATGTCCAGTGCGGTGTACCAGCAGAGGAGCCAGTGGTCCGCGGCGCGCGGTGCGGAGACGGTGGGCGACCCGGATGCGGACTGTCCGGTCCTGCCCAGTGGAAACAGTCGTTCGGCCTCCCAGGTGAAGGGCTCACCGGCGTCCGATTACTTCACCCCCTTCACCCGCCGACGGCTGGGTGCGGAGGAGACGCGGGATGAAATTCTTCTGGTCTCTGGCGAATTGGATCCTCGCCCCGGCGGGGCGCACCCCTTTCCCTCGCCCACTGGATGGGGCTTCACCCAGCACGGGCCCTTCAGCGCGGTCTATGACAGCCAGCACCGCAGCGTCTACCTGATGACCCAGCGCATCAAACGGCATCCCTTTCTGGCACTGTTCGACGGCGCTGATCCCAATTCCAGCACCCCGGAACGACGCGTGACCACCGTCCCCACCCAGGCGCTGTACTTCCTCAACGATCCGTTCGTCCACTCCAGCGCCGAGAAGTGTGCCGCCTGGGTCGCGGGCACCGGCGCCGGGGAACCGGATCGGATCCAAGCGGCCTACCGGCGCACCCTGGGTCGCAGCGCCACGGCCGCCGAGCAGGCGGAGGCAGCGGAGTTCCTATCGGCCTACCGGGCCGAACTGAGGGCCGCAGGCCGCGAATCCCCGGACATCCCGGCGCTCGCGGCGCTGGTGCGCGTCCTGTTCGGCAGCAACGAATTCCTCACCGTGGATTGACGGACCCATGAAGCCCCAGCCTGCCTTTGATCCCGCCCGTCGGACCGTCCTCCGCTCCCTGGCGGGCGGTTCCCTGCTCTTCCCCGGTCTCGTCTCGCGACTGCTGGCCGAGGATGCCGGGGCCCCGTCCAGCGGCACGGATCCGCTCTCCCCTCACGCCGCCCATTTCGCGCCGCGGGCCAAGCGGGTCATTTTTCTCTACATGAGCGGCGGCGTTTCCCACGTGGATTCGTGGGATCCCAAACCGAAGTTGTTCGCGGACGCGGGCAAGACCGTCTCCGTGGACGAATTCCAGGGACGCAAGGGCGACTTCAAGATGTTCGCCAAACGTCCCCAATGGGACTTCGCCCGCCACGGGAAATGCGGCACCGAAGTCAGCGGTCTTTTTCCGCACATGGCCGGGTGCGTGGATGACCTGTGCGTGATCCGGTCCATGAAGTCGGACCACACCAACCACTACGAGGCCACTCTGGGCATTCATACGGGCTCCTTCACCTTCGCCCGCCCGAGCATCGGATCCTGGGTCAGCTACGGCCTGGGCACGGAGAATCGCAACCTGCCGTCGTTCGTGGTCATCGCCCCCAAGACGCCGTATGCCGGCGGGCAGGTCTGGGCCGGCGATTTCCTGCCGGGTGCGCACCAGGGAACGCTGGTGGTGCCGGGCGCCGAACCGGTGGCCAACATTCGGCGCCGCGTCGCCAGCGGCCGGTTGCAGGAGCTGGAACTGGAGGCCATGTCCCGGATGAACCGTCGTCACCTGGGACCACGGATGGACGACCCGCTGCTGCAGGCGCGCATGCAGTCCTTTGAGACCGCCTTCGGCATGCAGATGGAACTGCCGGACGTGTTTGACCTCTCCCGTGAAAGCGACGCCACCCTGGCCCTTTACGGCCTCGAACGCGGCAGCACCCGGGGCTTCGCCTGGCAGTGTCTCGTGGCCCGCCGTCTGGCGGAGCGGGGGGTGCGGTTTGTGGAGTTGATCGATGTCGGCTCCTCCGACAACTGGGATGCCCACGGCGACATGATGACCCACGCCCCCTTGGCGAAGAATGTGGACCAGGCTGTCGCCGGACTTCTCCGCGATCTCAAGCAACGCGGCATGCTCGACGACACCCTGGTGGTGTGGACCACCGAGTTCGGCCGCACGCCCTTCAACGCCTCGGCCGACCACAAGGGACGCGAGCATCACCACTGGGTCTTCTCCTCCTGGCTCGCCGGCGCCGGCGTCAACGCAGGTACGGTGTACGGTGAATCCGACGACTACGGCATCAACGTCGGACGAAACCCCGTTCACGTGCACGACTTCCACGCCACCATTCTCCACCTGATGGGATTGGACCACGAGCGTCTGACCTATCGCCACACCGGCCGCGATTACCGCCTGACCGATGTCGCCGGAGAAGTGGTGCGCGGCCTACTCGCCTAGCTCCCCGGCGGACAGCGCTCTTCCCGGGCAGTTCCCCCCTGCGCATTCTTGGAGGCGTCCCCAACCCCTCCCCGACGAGGCAGCGCATTGCGCTCCACGCGGTCGCCGCGTAGTTTCCCGCCGTCACTATGGAATCGATTTTCAGTTGGCTGTACATCGGTATCGCGGTGCTGGTGCTCTTCGGAGCCAGCATCTTTGTGCACGAATACGGCCACTATTGGATGGCCCGCCGCCGGGGAATGAAGGTGGAGGGATTCTCCATCGGGTTCGGACCCAAGATCTTTTCGTGGATGGTGGATGGCGTGGAATGGTCGGTCCGGTGGATCCCTGCGGGCGGGTTCGTCAAGCTGCCGCAGATGATCACCTCCGAGGCCCTGGAGGGAAAAGGGTCCGCCGAGGTGCCGCCCGCCTCGCCGCTTTCCCGCATCCTGGTGGCCGCAGCGGGACCAGCGATGAACGTGATCTTTGCCTTTGTCATCGCCAGCCTGATCTGGGTGATCGGACTGCCGGTGCTGGTGAATCCGCCGGTGATCGGACGCGTGGATCCGCAGTCGCCCGAGGGACTGCTGGGAGTGAAGGCCGGTGACCGCATTGTGGCCATCGGCACCCAACCGGTAAAGTCGTGGCAGGACATCAATCTGGAGGTCATTACGGCGCTGACCAACGTGGTCCCGGTGACCCTGCGGCGCGAGGGACGTGAGTTCACCGTGCCACTGGCCACCAAGCGTTCCGAGACGCTGGGACTGAAGTGGCTGGATCTGGAGCCCCAGGAGAAGCCGGTGGTGGGACTCGTGCAGCCGGACATGCCCGCCGCCCGCGCGGGTCTCAAGGCGGGTGACAAGTTCCTGTCCTTTGACGGGGTGTATGTGATCAACCAGGAGCACCTCACCGAGTTGATCCGCAAGGGCGAGGGGCGGCCGTGCGGAGTGGTCATCGAGCGGGACGGGCAGAAGCAGAATTTCACCATCACCCCGGTCTACGATTCCCAGGAGAAGCGCGGCCGGATCGGCATCGGATTCGCCGGCGGTCACTACGAGGTGCAGCGCCCGGGTCCGACCCCGATTGCCCAGGTGCAGGATGTTCTCCGTCTGATGGGCAAGACCTTCACCGCCCTGTTTCACTCCAAGGAGACCGGGGTGAGCGCCAAGGACATGAGCGGGCCGGTCGGCATTCTCGGCAAGCTGGCCGTCGACGTGAAGACCGACTACCGGCTGGCGCTGAACTTCATGGTGATGCTCAATATCAACCTGGCCCTGCTCAACCTGTTGCCGCTCCCGGTGCTGGACGGCGGCCACATCCTGATGGCGCTGTACGAGATCGTCACCCGGCGACGCGTTGGCATCCGTTTCCAGGAGTACGCCACGACCATCTTCGCCGTCGTGCTGATCTCCTTCATGCTTTACGTCACCTTCTACGACCTGCGCCGCGCCCCGATTTTTGGGCAACTGCTGCGCCAGAACAGTGTCGTCGAAACCGTCGGACAGCCCCCCGCCCCGGCGCCCGCCAAGCCCTGAGCCTGCCCGGCCTGCCGCCGTCCGCATGCGGATTCCCCGGTCACCGATGACGCATGCGGATTGCTCGACTGCGGTTCAAGATCTCCGGTAGAATCCCGCCCCGTAACGATGAGCTACTGTTCGTCTCCCTGGAGTTTTACCCGCCGTCCCTCCCGCGAAGTTCCCGTGGGTGATCCCGCACGGGGAGGCGTGATCATCGGCGGACGCCATCCGGTGGTGCGGCAGTCCATGCTCACCTGCGACACCATGGACACTGCGGAATGCGTGAAGCAGACCCTGGAGTTGGTCGCGGTGGGATGCCAGATCGTGCGCATCACCGCGCCAACGGTGAAGGATGCCGCCAATCTGGAGAACATCGTCCGCGAACTCCGGGCCCGCGACTGCCAGGTACCCATCGTGGCCGACATCCATTTCAAGCCGGATGCCGCCATGGAGGCGGTCAAATGGGTGGAGAAAGTCCGCGTCAACCCAGGCAACTATGCGGACAAGAAGAAGTTTGCCGTCATCGAGTACACCGATGCGGAGTACGCCGCCGAACTGGAGCGGATCGAGACCGCCTTTACCCCGCTGGTCCTGGAGGCGAAGCGACTGGGCCGCGCCCTGCGCATTGGCACCAATCACGGTTCCCTCAGCGACCGGATCATGAACCGCTACGGGGATTCGCCGCTGGGCATGGTGGAGAGCGCCCTGGAATTCGCCCGGATTTGTCGCCGTCACGACTTCCACAACTTCGTCTTCTCGATGAAGTCCTCCAACCCCAAGGTGATGATCGAGTGCTATCGCCTGCTCTCCGATCGCCTGGAGAAGGAGGGGCCGGACTGGAACTATCCCCTGCACCTGGGAGTCACCGAGGCGGGCGAGGGTGAGGACGGGCGGATCAAGTCCGCCATCGGCATTGGTTCCCTGCTCTGCGACGGACTCGGGGACACCATCCGCGTCTCCCTGACCGAAGACAGCCCCCGGGAGATCGCTGTCTGCAACGACCTGCTCGCCCAGATCCCCCGGCTGGTGCCGCCGCCCGGCGCCGGCCTCGAATCCCTCACGGTGGCCGATCTTCCCTTTGACGCCTTCCATTTCGAGCGTCGGCTGACTCCCGAAATCGACCTGGGTGACCTCAGGGCCGGCGGTCAGCAGACGGTTCGGGTGGTCGTGACCCAGGCCACTTTTGACAAAGTCGCCCCGAGGATTTTGCCCAAGGCGGATGTCAAGCCGGAGGCCATCTACGAGGACCTCAACGTCCTTGAACTGGACCCGCTCCAGCCCCTGGCCATCGGTCAAATCAACTGCGACACGCAACTGGTCACCGTGGCCGACGGCGTGTCACTGCCCCCGATCACCGCATTTCGCCTGCTGGCCCTGAAGCTGCGAAAGCTGGGACGCCAGAATCCCATCCTGCTCAAGGACTGCCTTCACTTCGAGCCGACCGCACTGACCCCGGAAATCGCGCTGCTGCGCGCGGCGGTCAATCTGGGCGGGCTGCTCGCGGACGGCATCGGCGACGCCATTCTGGTCCGCGGGGAATCCGGGGCCGGACAGTCCCTGCGTCTCGCCTTCAACATTCTCCAGGCCGCCGGGTGCCGCTCCTTCAAGACCGACTATGTGGCCTGTCCAAGCTGCGGCCGCACTCTGTTCAACCTCCAGACCGTCACCGCCCGCATCAAGGCGCGCACCGACCATCTCAAGGGCGTGAAGATCGCCATCATGGGATGCATCGTAAACGGCCCGGGTGAAATGGCCGATGCTGACTTCGGCTACGTGGGCGGGGCGCCCAACAAAATCAACCTCTACGTGGGGAAGAAGCCGGTGAAGTTTAACATCCCCGAGGACGAGGCCGTGGACCTTTTGGTGGATCTCATCCGGGAACACGGTAAATGGGTCGACGCCGATCCCGCTTCCGCACATGTCGGGGCGTAGAATCTCCGCCAATTCGCCACTTCACTCGGGAGAGGCGGCCGCCTCCGGGAACTACGGACGCACGGCCGTCATGAAGCCGCGGTTGGCGACCGTGTCCGCGTAGGGTCCGGGAATGAAACCCGCTGCACCGAGAAGATCCGCATACTCCCCCGTCGAGTAGCACTTCCCCTGGGTCGAGTGCATGAGCAGCGCCGAGTATTCGGCGACCGCCAGCGGGCCGGTCTTCTCCGCGTTGATGAAGGCATCGTGAATCACCAGCAGTCCACCGGACGGCAGGGCTCCAAACGAACGGGCAAGCAGCTTCACCACCTCGGGGACCTCCCAGTCGTGCAGGACATTGGAGAACAGGTGCACGTCACAGTCCGTCGGCATCGGGTCATCGAACATGTTGCCGGCAGCCACCGAAACCCGGTCGGCAAAGCCCAACTCGGAAATCCGCGCCGACGCGATGCGGTCCACGGGCGCCTGCTCGAGGACGGTGGCGCGCAACGCGGGGTTCCGCGCCACCAGCGCGCAGGCATAGATCCCGGATCCGCCGGCGATATCCAGAACGGAGTGACGTCCCGTCAGGTCCAATTGCCGGGCCAAAGCCGGCCCGAGAAGGCGTCCGCGGCAGTCCATGGTCGCCGTAAACATGCGGGCAAAGGGCTCCTGTTCCATGGCCTTGTGCCAGTCAAACGACTCCTTCGCCGCGCCCCAGTTGGCCGGCTTCCCGGTGAGGAGCACCTTTCCGTAGTCCAGGGTGACCGGACGGTCCTTCAGCGACGCGTAATACGGCGACAAATTCCAGGGTGATTCCCCGGTGAGAAACTCGCGGCCGGAATCCGAGATTCGAAATACCCCGTCGGCATCCCGAACCACAAATCCATTGGCCGCGCACAGGGTGAGCAGCACGTCGGTCGGACGCTCCGCAAATCCGAATCGCGATCGGATCTGTTCCGCGGTGCCGGGTTGTCCGGCGAGGGAGGTGAAGAAATCGAACTGCACCAGGGCCGCGGCAATCAGATCGGCGGCATACAGGCTGTCGCGATAGTGATAGGCGCGTGTGGGATCCGTCTGGGGTAACTGGGTGAGATCTGTGGGGCGCATCCGTGCAGGATGGAATGTTGCCTCACGCATGCCAAGCCCCTGGACAAGACTTGGGTGGCGCGCTGGCAGGTCCGTGCCTAGACGAGTTTCGGCGTGTCGAAGCCGTTAAATTTCCAATCTCCCCAGGCGCGGACCCGTCCCGGGGCTTGCGGTGAACGGCAGCGATGAGCTTCGATCCGTGGGTGACTGATCTTCGCCTGCTGGTCGTGGCGTTGGTAACCCTTCTCGGAGCGGGGTGCGCCCGTGCGCCCCTGAATGTGGCCAAGAAATCCGGATCGGAGACCAATGGATATTACTTCAGCCGCTTTGTACCCATCCGGGTCAACAATGGGGAAACCCTTTTCCTGGTGGCCTTCTCCGGCGGTGGCACCCGCGCGGCGGCGATGTCCTATGGCGTGCTGGAGGAACTCCGACGCACCGCAGTCCCCGGAGCGCAACCCCCGCGCGCCCTGATTGATGACATCAGCGTGATCTCCTCGGTGTCCGGAGGCAGTTTCACGGCCGCAGCCTACGCCCTCTACGGTGATCAACTGTTTCCCTCCTTTGAGACCAATTTCCTCAAGCGGGACGTCCAGGGAAAGCTGGTGGGCAAGACGTTCAGTCCGTGGAACTGGCCGGCGCTGGGATCGCCCTGGTATGGACGCTCCGACATGGCTGCGGAGTACTACGACCGCATCCTCTTCCACGGCGCCACGTTTGCGGATCTCCGGCAGGCGCAGAGTCCCTTCGTCCTGATCAACGCCACCGAGGTCAGCACCGGCATCCAGTTCTGGTTCACCCAGGACCTGTTTGACAACCTGTGCTCGGACGTTTCGCGCTTTCCCCTTTCCCGTGCCGTGGCGGCCTCCTCAGCGGTCCCCGTCGCTCTCTCGCCCATCACGCTCCAGAACTTCGCCGGCACCTGCGACTATGTTCCGCCGCCGTGGATGCAGACGCGTTCATCCCGCTCCGACGGCATCCCTGATACCGGAGAGAACGCCCTCGGCGGACGCGCCCGGGAGATGGCCCGACTGCGGGACCGCGAGACTCGTCCGTACCTGCACCTCGTCGACGGCGGGGTGGCGGACAACCTTGGGCTTCGGCCGTTGCTGGAGGGATTGGCCACCCTAGAATCCAACGCCGACTTCCGCCAGGGCCTGCGATTCGAAACTCTGAAGCGGGTGGTCCTCCTCTCGGTCAATGCCCGTTCATCTCCGGAGAATGATTGGGACCAGCATCAATCCCCTCCGGGAATGATGTCCCTGGCCCTGGCCGCTCCCTCCATCACCATGGACCGCTATTCCCGGGATACCGTGGACCTCATGGGCGCCCTGGTTCGGCAAATGGAAGGCGCCGTCCGCGAGCAGGCTGGGGGAAGGATCAAATTTTTCCCGATCGTGCTCAGCTTCGACAATCTGCCCGATCCACAGGAGCGGCGCTACTTCCTCAACGTCCCCACGTCCTTCTTTCTGTCCAATGAATCTGTGGACCGCCTTCGCGAAGTTGGGGGACGACTGCTGCGCAACTCGCCAAACTTCCGGGCGCTGTTGAAGGACTTCTCCCCCGACGAGCAGGGCTCCTCCCCCAGGCCTTGAACGGTGTTCCTGCCGCTGGGAATCCCCTCACCCGCCACTTCTCCCGTCACCTCCCGCCGGCCTGCAGGACTGGCCTGCGCACCTCCAGCAGCAGCGGCGCGGAGGACTGCTGTCCGGCCTGGTTTTCCACCGCGTGGAACGGACGATCCATGTCCGCGACCCAGCGGACCGCCGCCAATGAGATTTCCCGCTCGTTCTCGTCCGCCAGAAAGGTAATGCCGTTGAGACCCAGATTTTCGACGATCACCCCATGCGGCAGGTTGTCCACGGAGAAGGTCACCACTCCCTCGAAACCGTGGCGCTCGATGGCCAGTCGTGCGCGGGCGGTTCCTCCGGGCACGATGGAGACGACTGGCAATCCGGTGGCCGAGTTGGTGCGGACGCTCTCGGTCAGCGGCTCCAAACGTACCCGCACCTTGGGGACCTCGGTGCTCAACTTCGGACGCCCCAGGGAGGACACCGCCATGGCCACCGGTCGCCCCTCCACCCGCGCTGTGGCCACGACACTCACCGCTTTCCACTCGGCATCCGTCCCCGGGGACGCCCCCGGGTCGGCATAAACGGTCGCCCTCGCCGCATCGTGGCCCGCCTCGATGCGCAGGGGGTCGGACACCCTCCATCCTGCGGGGAGATGCTGCACCGCGATGTCCACCGCGCCGTCGAAACCATCGCGGCGAGCCACTGAGAGGCTGAAGCCCTGTCCGCTGCCCGTCATTACGGTGGAAGGCGCCCCGTTCAGGCTGACGGAAAATCCCGGCTCCGCCTCGCGAAGGGACAGCCGGTAGCCGTACTCGGCGCCACCGAAGCCACGGGCGTCCATCACCCGGGCCAGGAACTCGCCGTCTTCAGGCGCGGTGAAGTGGAGGCGTGAATCGCTTCCCAGATCCCGTCGCGCGGCATCATCGTTCTCAAAAGGAACCGAGAACACCGGCAGTCCATTCGCCACCGGCTGTTCTTCCGAGCGCAGGGGCGTCACCAAATAGACCGGTTGATCGAGATAGTGGGCCATCGGCGTGGTGTCGAAGAATCCGGTCCGGCGACCATTGGATGCGTAGAGGAGGGTGTCCGAATCGGGTCCCTGCGGCGCCCGGAGGATTTTCATGACCTCGCCGCCGCACCACAGCAGATCGTTCAGTTCCATTTCCTCCCAACTGTCGAAGCGAACCCCGTTTTCGTCACTGGTCTCCGGCCGGAAGGTGATGGCCGAGTTGCGCACCGCCTGCAGCCGGACGCGTTCCAGCGGCTTTCCGTCCGGACGAAGGATGGCGATCCGGGTATCCGCCAGCGAACCCCGCTGCGATGCGGTGGTCTCAATGACGTAGGTCACACCACGGCGTGCGTGGAAACGAAAAAGATCCAGATCGCCAGTGGCCTCATTCCCCGGCGCCGACCCTGTCGACTCCATCGGGGAGGCACTTCCCAGTTGTCCGTTCACCACCACCGGCACCGGCACCGGATTGGCCTGCGCTGGTGAGTCGTTGGGCTCCTTTTCCAGCGGTGTCGGCGCTGCGCTGACCCCGACGGTCCAATCCCGCCGACTGCGCCAGGACTTTGCCGGCTCCGGAAGCGGATGCTCCCCTGGCTCCGCCGCCGGCATCTGGACGCGACCCTCTCCGGGCAAGTTCGCCCCGAAGAGTTGCATCTCGGATTCCCGACCCGCCGGCACGTTGTGCGGAAACAAGCCGGTGATGAAGGGCAGTTCTCCACAACTCAGCCGGAAGTAATGGTCTGCCGACCCTCCGAAGGTCGCCTCCTGGATCCGGACGCCATAGGTGCCGTCGGAAGGGGCACGAAAGACCAGGAGGGGGTCTGCCTGTCCGGCATGGGAGTCATTGGCAGCCACCAGGCGACCAGCGCCATCCAGGAGTTCGAGCGAGAAGTCCCCCTTCGATCCCAATCGCTGGGCCGCCAGATCGAACACCCACGTTTGTCCCTGGCGCACCGTGATGGCGAATGTGGCGGCGGTGCCTGGCTTCTCCAACGTGGACCAGAGGGAGACCGGTGCCTCTGCAGAAACCAGATGGGTGCTGCGGGTGGCATCCGCTGCGGCGACCACCTGCTGCCTGAGGTCGTCCACCCACACCGAAATCCTCCCCGACTCGTTGTCCCCAGTTCCAACACTGATTTCCCAGGCGCCGCGCGGCTCGTCCGCAGGTGGAACCAGGGTGAGCGGGATCGAGCCGACCACCCATTCCGCGGCCGAGACCGACCAGAGTCGCCCGCCGCGATGGACGCGGACCACGGTGGCCTGCTCCAGGTGACGTCCTTGCAACCGGACCACAGCGGATGTTCCCCGCTGGATGCCGCGGGGTTCTGCGCGGGTCAATTCCGGACGGGGAAGCGCCGCCGGCTTTCCCTTGGCGGTTTCGTAAAACGCCAGAGAGCCGTCCGCACGCCCCACCACAAGCATTCCGTCGCCGGCAAAGGCCAGTGCCGTCGGCCAGTCCGGCTGTTCCTCCAGGGTGAGTCGGGGGTGAAGCGGGTCGGCGGTAAAGAGCTTCACCGTCCGATCCTCGGCGGACGAAGCCACGGTCCGGCCATCCGGACTGTACGCCAGACGCAGGATTGCCCCCTCGTGGGCGAAAACGGCGGCAAGCAATTCGTTGGAACCCTCACGGCCTTCAGCTCCGATGCGATAGGCCCGGATCCGGTTGTCCCCGCCACCCGTGAGCAGGGTTCGTCCATCCGGCGAGAAGGCGACGGCATTCAATTCCTTCAACGCCTGGCCGAAGGTTTCCAGGCGCGTTCCCAGGGGAGACGCGTAGAGCTTGGCCGTGCGGTCGAATCCGGCGCTGGCCAGAATCCGGCCGTCCGCTCGAAACGCCAGACCGAGGATTGCCCCCTGGTTCACGGAGATCACCGATCGCTGCGAGCCATCGGCCAGATTCCATAACCGGATCGAGTAGTCGTAGCCGCCGCTGGCCAGCGTCTGACCATCCGCCGTTACCGCCAGTCCGTAGACGGCGTCCGGATGACCGACCAGGGAGCGGACTCTGGTTCCGTCCGCCAGCCGCCACTGGACAATCTCGCCCCCGGTCGCATCGCCGGCTCCGGCGAACACAAACTGGCCGTCCGCAGTCACCACCACGGAATTCGCGGTGCCGCGAAAGCCCGAGAGCGTGCGCACCACCGAGCGGGAGTCCACGTGCACCAGCTCAACGGAGTCCGGACGGGCCACCGCCAGCAGGCGCGACTTTGGCTCAAAGGCCAGCGCCTGAATGGGGCGGCGCGGTGGCGTCCGCGGGGAGATTCGGGGAACCGTGAGTTCCCGGGGCACCGCCGCAGAAGACAACGCCGGAGCCCCGGCATCGATCCAGGCGCGAAACAGCGCGATCTGATCGGGGTCCAGTTTCCCGCGTTTGCCCGGAGGCATGAACTGATTCTTCCCGGTCTTTCCCCAACTGCCCTCGATCGCCTTCACCAACAGCGACTCCGCCCCCTTCCCAGGTGTCAGTGCCGGCCCCGACTCGCCTCCCTTAAGAATCCCTTCCCGCGAATCCAGCGCCAGGCCGCCCTCCGGTTCGCGGGCCTCGTGACACTCCACGCAATGCTCCTGCAGCAGCGGTTCGATCCTCGAGAAATCAGCGGCGGCGAGTCGGGCGAGCAGCAGAATCGTCGCCATTGTGGCCAGGGCGGGGACAGCCCGCCGGCGGGGGGGGATTCCGTCAAAAACGTTCATGCGTTCGTCAAATCGGTGGGCGGGAAGATTCCGGCTGAAGGCGCCGGCGAATCGCCGGCACTCCGGTCAGTGGTTGAACAGAAACTCCTTGCTGCTCAAAAGCGCCCAGTAGGTGTCCTCCAGGACCGCCCGTCTCTCGGAAGCCGGGGCCTCCGATAACAGGCGGCTCAACCGTGCGCTTTCGTCAGCCGAGGGGTGGCGTCCGAACGCGGCGAGATAGGCCTCCTCAATCACCTTCTCTGCCGCAGTCTCCTCCAGGAGGCGGGTGGCCCGGCATTCCCGGGCGGACAACTTGGCGTTGAGCGTGTCCCCATTGGCGATGTGCAGCACCTGGGCGACGCTGGGTTCCGCGCTGCGTTCGCATTCGCAGGTTTGCAGACGGTCCGGCTTGCCGAAGCTCTTGAGGAAGTAGCTGGCGATCTGCGAGTCGGGCAACTCCAGCGCCCGCGTCCCGGAGGGATAGGTGAATTGAAAGGTGTCCCCGTTTCCGGTCGACCGCTTGAATTCAGTGGGAACTCCGGTGACCTGGGAATACGCGTCGAGAATGACTTCCGCCATCAGGCGGCGCGGATAGTACCGCGCGTAGAAGCGGGTGTCCGTCGCATTGCCCGGCAGGGGTTCACTGGACCGCTGGTAGGTCTCGCTCCGGAGAATTTCCCGCATCAGCGCCTTGAGATCGTAGCGTTGCGCCACCAGAAAGTCGGCCGCCGCCGTCAGCAGGGCCTCGTTGCTGGCCGGGTTGCTCACCCGCAGATCGTCCACCCGCTCCACCAGGCCGGTCCCGAAAAAGTTGGCCCAGACGCGGTTCACGATGGCCCGGGCAAAGTAGGGGTTGTCCGGAGCGGTCAGCCACGCGGCCAGATGTTCCCGACGGTCGGTGGCGGCATCGAACTCGAGGGCGGTGCCGGTGAGCGGACGCGGCTTTTGAGGACGACCAATCCGCGGTTGAACCAATTCGCCGGCCGTCGCCGTCACCAAAATGCGTTCTCCGTCGCCCGACGCATTCTTGGTGGCCACGCGGGAGAAAAGATTGGCCAGGGCAAAGTAATCGTCGTTGGTCCACTTCTCGCTCGGGTGATTGTGACACTTGGCGCACCCGACACTCATGCCCAGGAAAGCCTGGGTGGTCGTCTCCGCCAATGTTCGCGGATCATCATGCAGCAAAAAGTAGTTCCCCGCCCCGTTCTCCCAAGTGCTGCCACGAACGGTGAGGAGGTCGCGCACCAGGGCGTCCCAGGGACGATTGATGGCTACCTGGCTGCGGATCCAGGCGCCGTAGGCGCGGGCGGCGGCCGGACGCAGCTTCGCGGAATTGACCAACAGAAGATCGCTCCACTTGTAGGCCCAGTAATCCACGAACTCCGGACGGTTCAGGAGGCTCTCGATGACCGCATCGCGGCGGTCGCGGACGGTTGCCGAAGGGGAGCCGGAAAGAAACGACCGCACCTCGGCCACAGTCGGCAGGACGCCCACTGTATCCAGGGAGGCCCGGCGCAGGAACTGGGCATCGGACGCCGCCGGTGAGGGCGGCAGGTTGAGTTCCTCCCACTTGGCCTGGACCTGCTCGTCAATGAAGTTGCGGCGGGGAAGGCTCGCAAAGAAGCCGGGCGCGAGAACGTTGGTGTAGGGCGAGGTCACGAACGCCACCGCGACCTGGCTCAGGTACCAGGCCGTGACGCCGGCTTCGCCGTAACCGACCACGCGAACCTCGCCGAATTCGCCCACGTTGGCGACGGATTCATTGGCGCTCGAGTACTTCGCCCAGCGAGTGACATCCTCGACGCGGCCGTCGCTGAATCGCGCCCGAACCTGCAACGACTGGGTTCCCCCCGGCTGAAGACGGGCACGCGCCGGCAGCACTTCGAGGTGAACAAGTTTCGGATCGGTCGGCAACGGACCGGGAGCCCCGACGGCGATCCACGACGCCAGGGTGGTGTATTCCGGTGAACCCACTTCGAATCGCCGCCCCCCCTTATGCGGCACCGTCGCCGTCGCTTTCAGAAGCAGGAGACTGCGGCCGGGATCCGCCGGGGTGATCCGCCGACCGCCGGCCGCACGGGTGATGGCCATCCAGTCCGCCTCGTCGTTGTACCCGCGCAGACTGAGGTAGAATCCGTTCTTGCCGGCCCCGGCGCCATGACAGGCCCCCATGTTGCAGCCCGACTTGGTGAGCACGGACTGCACATGATTTCGAAAGGTGGGTTCCGGAATTTTGTCCGCCGAAACGGGAGGGGTTTCAGCGGCCGCGAGGACGGTGGTCGCTAGCAACCAGAGCATGGCCAGGGACGAACCGAACCTCCCACTCCCCGAGCCCCATAGATCGATTCGGGACCGAGGAGACCCTGGCCCGAATCGGCGCCCCTTCCTCGCTTGTTCCAAACTCTTCACGCGAACAGCTCCCGGATGGGTTGGGTACCGAAATCCACCAGCGGAAAGGGCCGTCCCTGCGGTCCCGGCAGGTGGGTTTCCAGGTCCAGTCCGAGACTGTGATAAATGGTGGCCACAATCTCCGAGGGCTTCACCGGCCGCTCGGCGGGATAGGCGGCGATGTCGTCGGACTTTCCCACCACCCGCCCGCCCTTGACCCCTCCCCCGGCGAAGTAGCAGGTCCAGCACGCGGGCCAGTGATCGCGTCCGCCCGTGGGATTGATCTTCGGCGTCCGGCCAAACTCCGCCAGGTTGGCCACCAGGGTGGAATCCAGCATCCCGCGCTGCTTCAGGTCCCCGATCAACGCGCTGTATCCCTGGTCGTACATCGGACACACGATCTCCTTCATGCCCGCGATGCTGGTGAAGGGCTTGGATCCATGGATATCCCAGGTGATCTCGTCAAACACGGTGATGAAGGTGTTGATGGTCACAAACCGCACTCCGCGCTCCACCAGGCGGCGGGCGAGCAGGCAGCTCTGACCAAAGCGGGACATGCCGTAGCGCTCACGAACCGAAACCGGCTCGCGCGTGAGGTCAAACGCCTCCCGCGCCTTCTCGCTGGTCATCATGCGATAGGCGGCGGCGAAGTTGGCATCCATCAGCTTGGCGCTCTCACTGGCTTCGAATTGGCGGACCGTTCCCTCCACGATCTCCCGCAACTCCTGACGCCGGCGCAACCGTGCCTCACCAATCTCCTCGGGCGGCCTTAGGTC
This sequence comes from Verrucomicrobiota bacterium, assembly GCA_039796255.1. Classification (GTDB taxonomy): domain Bacteria; phylum Verrucomicrobiota; class Verrucomicrobiia; order Limisphaerales; family UBA9464; genus UBA9464. The sequence goes on from JBDKKE010000488.1 coordinate 21,321, forward strand.
CGGCACCTTGAAATCGGCCTTGGAAGGATCCGCGTTGATCGAAAACGGGTCGTAGGCCTTTCCCAGAAACCCGCCATCCTGCCCGTGCGGCAGTCCGCCACCGGTATTGCCCATCGGCTCGGGAAGGATGACGTGGGCCGGGAGGTCGGAGCGCCGTCCCCGGAGAAACTCCAGGGCACAGCCGGCGTGGGGGGTGTTGATGCCGCCGGTGAAGAGTCGTCCGGTCTGCAACAACTGATGCCCCGTGTCATGCACCGCTGCCGCCGTGTGATAGACCGTCCGAACCAGACTAAACTGATCCCCCAGGGCCGCATGCAGGGGCAGCAGTTCGGAAATCTGGAAATCTCCCTTGGTGCGTATTGGGGAGAACGGCCCGCGGATCTCCCGGGGCGCGTCCGGTTTCATGTCGAAAAGGTCCAGCTGCGACGGGGCTCCCAGGTTGAAGATGAGGATGGCGGAGCGGCCATTGTCTTCCGCTGGCTTTCCCGCCTCCGCAGCCCGGGCCCGCAGGGCATTGAACCCGGCCCAGGAGAGTCCCAGGGCGCCCAGGGAGCCGACCTGGAGAAAGTCGCGCCGGGTCACCCCGTCGCAGGTGGTGGTGGATCCGCGTCCGGTCAGGGTGATCATGAAAACATGCCTCTTGGGATTTCGTGGAAAAGAAACCCCATCCACGGTCCATCGTCCATGAGGAATGCAGGGAACGCACCGGCGGACGCCCGCGTTTCGGGGCAGAAAGCGATTTGCCGCAGGGCGTCCCGCTGCTTCACTCCGTCGACGATGAAGGTTTTGGTGATCGGATCCGGCGGACGCGAACACGCGCTGGTATGGAAACTCGCCCAGTCCCCGCGCATCTCGCGGATGTGGGTCGCGCCCGGCAATGCCGGCACTCCCAGGGAGCGTCTGGTGTCCAATGGGATCGCTGTTGAGAACCTGCCCATCGCTGCTGACGACCTGACGGCCCTGCTGGAGTGGGCCCGACAAAATGGTCCCGACTTCACCGTGGTGGGACCCGACAATCCGCTGGCCCTGGGAGTGGTGGACCGGTTCCAGGAAGCCGGGTTCCGAATCTGGGGGCCCAATCAGAAAGCTGCCCAGTTCGAATCCTCTAAAGCCTTCTCGCAGGACTTCATGGAGCGCCATGGCATCCCGACCGCCCGGGCCGCCACCTTTACCGACCCGGTCGCCGCCCGGGCCTTTTGCCAGTCGCTGGAGGGTCGGTGTGCAGTGAAGGCGGATGGACTCGCCCTGGGCAAGGGCGTTCTCCTGACCTCGAATCCCGAGGAGGCATCGCAAGCCGTGGAGGAAATCCTGGTCCGCAAGAGCTTTGGCGCCTCCGGAGCCCGGATTGTCATTCAGGAGCGCATGGTCGGACGCGAGATCTCCCTGCATGCCCTGAGCGACGGACGCTGCTACCGGCTCTTTCCCGCCTCGCAGGATCACAAACGCATCTTCGACGCCGATGAGGGGCCCAACACGGGCGGAATGGGAACCTACTCCCCCGCCCCCTTCCTCACCGACGCCGAATTGGATCAGGTGGGCGCGACCATTCTGGATCCCTGGCTCAAGGGGTGCGCTGCCGAGGGCATCGATTTCCGGGGATTGATCTATCCGGGGGTCATGTTAACGGCCTCGGGCCCCCGCGTGATCGAGTTCAATGCGCGCTTTGGAGACCCCGAGACCCAGGTGTACCTGCCCCGACTGGAGAACGATCTCCTGGAGCTGTTGGAAGCGTGTGTGGACGGCACTCTCGATCGCCATCAGCTCCGCTGGTCGGATCATGCCGCCGTCTGCGTGGTGGCCGCCAGCGCCGGATATCCGGCCAGTTCCTCGAAGGGACAGCCCATCCGCGGACTCGACCCGGTGGCGCAGGAGAGTGGGGTCAAGGTGTTCCATGCCGGCACCGCCCAGCGCGGCGAAGAGGTCGTCACCAACGGGGGTCGCGTTCTTGGGATCACCGCCTGGGCGCCGGGATTGTCCGCCGCCCGGGACAAAGCCTACGCCGCGATTCAACGGATCGATTTCGAGGGAATGCAGTACCGTCGGGACATTGCGGCACAGGCGCTCTCCTCCACCTAAGCTTTACCCCCCCATGCGACTGCCCCTCCTGCTGATTCTGCTGCTGACCGCCGTTCTTCCTCGCCAGACGCTGGCGACGACCGAACTGGACGAAGTGCACCGGTTGCTGAGCACCAATCTGCCGGCCTTGGGACCCGATGATCTTTCGGCGCCGACGGTGGACGCGCTGGTGGTCAAGCTCTCGCCCCGGGTCCGCTGGGCGGGCAGCGAAACAAATGCTGTGGCATCGGGCGAGACGATTGCCGGCGCCCGGCGATTCCCGGGTGACCTGGGTTACCTTCGCCTGAGTCATGTGTCCGGGGACGTTGCCGCGCGGCTGGAAACCGCCGTGGACGATCTCCAGAAGCAGGGGCCATTGCGGGGACTGGTGATCGATCTGCGGTTTGCCACCGGACGCGATTTCCCCGCGTCCGCCCGCGCTTCGGCTCTGTTCTTCTCGTCCGCCCAGCCCGTTCTCGACTGGGGGGACGGCTCCCTGGCAGCTCCCGGGCGCACCAACTGGTTCTCCGGTCCGGTGGCCCTATTGGTCAACCCGGAGACCCGGGGCTCCGCCGAGACCCTGGCCGCCGCCCTGCGCAGCGCCGGCCTGGGCATGGTGATCGGTGGAAAAACGGCGGGCGAAGCGGCGCAGTGGCGCGAGTTTGCCCTGTCGAGCGGACGCGTTCTCCGACTGGCGGTCGCTCCGGTTAAGACCGGGGACGGAGCAGTGATCCCGGTGGAGGGTCTGGTGCCGGACATCGGAGTCCAGACCACCCTGGACGCGGATCGCCGGTTTCTCTCCGATCCCTATTCTTCGGGAGCGACCTCTTCTTCCGGTGAAGTAACGGCAGCGATGCAGGTCCGTCGCCGTCTGACCGAGGCGGAATTGATCCGCACCAAGCGTCAGGCTCTGGGCCAACCCGAACTGCCCGCCGGGTCCACCCATGTCGCCGGATCTGATTCCCCGCCCAAGCCCACGCCGACCGTCCAGGACCCGGTCCTCGCCCGCGGTCTGGATCTGCTGACGGGATTGAATGCCGTCCGGGAGTAGAGCGTGGCGGCGGCGGCGGTTCGGGGCGAAGACGTTCGGACGCCCTATCCGACGTAGAGCGCCTGCCGGAGCTCATGCACCAGAACGCTGGTGATGGGATATCGCCGGTCGGGCTCCCGCTCCAGGCAACGGAGGATGATGCGCTGAAGTTCCAGGGGCACTTCGCCATTGAGTTCCCTCGGAGGAATGAACTCCTGGCGATCCAACTGTCGGCGGAGGACCTCGTCGGCGTTTTCGCCGGGAAACGGCTTCTTCAGAGTCAGCAGTTCATAGGCACTCACCCCATAGGCCCAGATATCGGCCCGATGATCCACGGGCTGACGCAGCAGTTGCTCGGGAGCCATGTAGGCAGGTGTTCCAGAAAGCTTGTCCTGCTTGCGGGGAGGATTGGGAATCGGCTGGGCGAGGTCGAAATCGATGAGCCGGAGACTTCCATTGCGCGACAGCAGGACATTCTCCGGCTTGACGTCCAGGTGCATGAATCCGCGGTCATGCACCACCTCCAGGGCCGAGGCGAAATCGATCAGCACCTGGGCGATGTTCTCGGTCAACACCGGATCCCCAGCCGCCATCAGCAGCTTGAGATTGGCTCCCTCGACATATTCCATCACCAGCGCCCGGCTGCCCCCCAGCTTGCCATGCTCCACGTAGCCGATGATGTAGTTCTGGTCCTGGCAGGCCTTCAGCGTTTCGGATCCCGTGGTGAAGCGGCTCTTCTCGGTGAAGGCGAACACGGAGTCATTCAGCATCAACCGGACGGCAAACGAACGCCCGGCCTCGTCTGTGGCCAGCCATATCTCCGACTGCCCGCCCGAATTGATCATTTCGTGCAGGGTGTACTGGCCCAGTTTGTCTCCGGCGGTCGGCATTTGAATCAGGCGCGCGGGTAGCTACCACAGGAAATCGGCTCGGAAAAGCATCCGGTGCAGAAAAACAGAGGGACCTCGCCCCTCGGCGAAACGACTTAGCAATACATGGGCCGGACAGGCTGAAAAACCGGGCGGAGGGGCGGATCCTCATTTCCTGCGATTGACCCAAGTCGGTTCCAGCCGCGCATGCTCCCCGGATGATCCCCCTCCTGCCCCCCAGGGATGCCTGGAAACAGTCCCGGGACGCTCTGCTCGGCCTGGTGTATCCGAACTGCTGCCAGATCTGTGCCGAAGAACCGGCGACCGCCGCCGAAGGCTATGTCGGAGCCGAATGCCGGCGGTCCCTGCGCCCCATCGGGGAGGCCCGCTGCGTTCGGTGCGGACTCCCCTTCCCGGGAGACTTGAACCACGAGTTCACGTGCGCCAATTGCGCAGGCCTGGATCTGGCGTTCGACTCCGCCCGGGCGGCGGTGGTGGCCGCCGGAGTGGTGCTGGAGGTCATCCACCGGTTCAAGTACCAGCGGGCCCGCTGGTTTGAACCCTTCCTGGTGGACCTGCTGCTGAATGCCGCGCTGCCGGAACTCCGGGGCGCCGGATGGACGGCCGTGGTTCCGGTGCCCCTTCATCCGGTCAAGGAACGCGAGCGGGAGTTCAACCAGGCAGATTGCCTCGCCCTTCCCCTGGCCCGCGCGCTGGGAATCCCCCTGCGCCGACGGCTGGTTCAGCGGGTGGCACCCACGCAGACCCAGACCCATCTCTCCCGGAGCCAGCGGGCCGGGAACGTGCGCCGGGCGTTCCAGAGAAGGAATGACGACCGCTTGGATGGGGAATCACTCATTGTGGTGGACGATGTCCTCACCACCGGGGCCACCACCAGCGCCGTCGCCGGCGTGCTCCGCCGCCTGGGAGCCTCGCGCGTCTGCGTCTGGTCGGTCGCCCGCGCCGTCCTGGGCGAAACTCCCACTCAGTAAAAGACCCGTTTCGCGTGCTGGCCAACGGACCATGCCTCTGGTATTCATTCCGTCGAATTTGCGACCCGTCCCCGGGCCGCTCCTGTGACATGGCTTCCCGCATCCTGAAGAAGAAAAGCGTGGTGACCGACCCGGTCGAACCCAAGGTCACGCCGCCTCCGCTGTCCTCGGACACGAATTTCCTCACTCGACCCAAGATTGCTGTCCGTTCGCGCAAACGGGACATGCCCGAGGGACTCTGGACGAAATGCCCTTCCTGCGCGTCCCTGATCTACGACAAGGAGCTCGACGACAACCTGAAGGTGTGTCCGAAGTGCGGTCATCACCTTCCCATCGGCGCCCGCGAGCGGATCCATTCCCTGGTCGAGACCTGTTCCTTCGAGGAGATGGATGCCGCCATGGAATCCGTGGACATCCTCAAGTTCACGGGTGCCGCCAGCTACGAAGCCAAACTGGCCGCCTACAAGAAGAAGTCCTCCATGCTGAAGGACGCCGTGATCACCGGCATCGGGTCCATCGGACCCCACCGGGCGGCTTTGGGGGTCATGGACTTTAGCTTTCTCGGGGGATCCATGGGATCCGTCGTGGGGGAAAAACTCACCCGCCTGATCGAGACCGGGTCCGACCGCGGTCTGCCGGTGATCATCATCTCCACCAGCGGCGGGGCCCGCATGTACGAGGGCATGTTTAGCCTGATGCAGATGGCCAAGACCTGCGGTGCCCTTGCCCTCCATTCCCGCCTCCGCCTGCCGTATATTTCCGTACTCACCAATCCCACCTACGCGGGGGTGATCGCCAGTTTTGCCACCGTGGGCGACCTCATCATTGCCGAACCGGAGGCCATGATTGGCTTCGCCGGGCCCCGGGTGATCAAGGACACCACCCAGGCCGATCTTCCCGAGGGATTCCAGACCTCCGAATTCCTCCAGGAACACGGCCTGATTGACGCGATCGTACCCCGCAAGGAAATGAAGTCGCGGCTCATCTATTATCTCGATTTTCTGATGACCGGACGGCGGGCGGGATGACGGGAGGACCGGGAGTGCCGTCCAAGCGGAACGCCGTTTCGTGGTTCACGGACTGCGGGGCCCCCGGTGAGGCCGGGTCCAGGTTGAGAGTCGGGCTGGGAGTTTCCTGGGAAGTGTTGTGCACCTCGATGGGCGGAGCGCCGGATTCCTGAAGTTTGCGACAGACCGCCTTCAGGGCGAGGTCCGGACGGTTGCAGTCGCGGCTCAAATGGCCGAGGTAGATCCGCTGTAGTCCGCCCCCCGCGGCCAACTGGACCGCGACGTCCGCAGCGGCCTCATTGGACAGATGCCCATGGCGGCTGAGGATGCGCTGCTTGGTGCTCCACGGGCGGCGCAGGTCGTCCTGGAGGAGTTTCAAGTCATGGTTTGCCTCCAGGACCAGCCAGCGGGCTCTCCGCACCCGTTCCAGGATGAGGCGGGTGACGTGCCCCAGATCGGTGAGAAATCCCAGCTCTCCAGCCGGGGTTGCCAGCACGAATCCAACCGGGTCCATGGCGTCATGGGGGACGCTGAACGTGCGCACCTCCACATCGCCGATCGAAAACGTCCCCCCGGTTTCAAAGAGGGCGAAGGCCAGACGTGACTGGGGAAACTGATGCTCGATGGCTTCCCGGGTCAGTCGGTTGGCGTAGACCGGGATACCCAGTTTCCCGGCGAGAACCCCCAGGCCCTGGATGTGATCCCCGTGCTCGTGGGTGATGAGGATCCCGGAAAGCCCCTCCGGCGCCTGCCCGATGGACGCCAGCCGCTCGCGAATCTGCCGTGCACTGAATCCGGCATCGATCAGCAGCCGGGTTTCCCCGGACTCCAGATACGCACAATTGCCGCCGCTGCCGCTGCCCAGGATCGTGAACCGAACCGCCATTGGACGGGAACCGTGCGGGACGTCCGACGGCAAGGGAAGTCTTCCGTCGATCATCGCCGAGACCCGGAGTTTCCCCACCCGTGGAGGTGATTCCCGGTGGCTTCTGGCACTTTTCCTGCGTCCTTACCTTGTTTCCAATGTGTTGATCGATAGGCTCCGTCCCGGGTGTCCCAAGGTCTTCATCTCTCACAGCGGCTATCGCAGCAGATGGTGCTGTCGCCACAGCTCCAGCAATCGCTGGCGCTGCTGCAGGCTCCTGTGCTGGAACTCAAGGCAATGGTCGAGCTGGAGCTGCAGCAGAATCCAATGCTGGAAGAAGCCCCAGCGCTCGAGGGGTCGTCCGAAGATCGTGACGAACACGATGCGGCGACCCTCCTTTCCGATCCGGCAGAGCCTCCTGCCGATACCCGCTTTGATCCGGCCACGGAAAAGCCGAACTCAGAGCCTGTGGATCAGTTTGACGCCGACATGCAGCGGCTGATGCACCTGGATCAGGAGTGGCGTGACTTCTTCAGCTCCAATCAACGGACCGGCAAGGCCAGCCCGGAGGACGAGGAACGCCGCCAGTTCATGCTCGATTCGCTCACCGTCGGCACTTCGCTCCAGGAGGAATTGCTGGATCAGGTCCGGAATGCGGGACTGGATGAACGACAGGAGCAGGTCGCCGAACTGGTGGTCGGCAACATCGACGACTTCGGCTACCTGCAGTCCTCCCTGGCAGAACTTTCATTCTCCACCGGCATTCCGTCCGAGGAGTTGGAAGCCGCCCTGAAGACGGTGCAGACGTTTCAACCGCCGGGAGTCGGTGCACGGGATCTGCGGGAGTGTCTGATGCTCCAGTTGGAGCGAATCGGCCGGCAGGAGTCGCCAGAATACCGCGTCCTGCGCGATCAAATGGAGGCCCTCGGCAAACGGCGCTTTCCTGAGATCGCCCGTCAACTGGGGGTGAGCGCCGTCGAGGCCCAGGCCATTGCGGCGAGGATCGCCCGCCTGGATCCCCGACCCGGGCGCCAGTTCTCCGCCGAACCCGAGCACTACGTCACTCCCGAAGTTATCGTGACCCGCGGGTCCGACGGCGATTACACCGTCTCCACGGTCAACGACCACCTGCCCCACCTGAGGATCAGCAACATCTACAAGGACCTTCTGTCGCAGTCCGAAACCAGCGGCGAGGTGCGGGAGTACGTCCGGGAAAAAATCAAGGCGGGGAAGTTCCTGATCAAGAGCCTTCACCAGCGTCAGAGCACCATTCTGAGCATCGCCCAGGAGATCGTGAAACGGCAGAGGGAGTTTATGGACAACGGTGTCGCGCACCTGCGTCCGATGACCATGCTTCAGGTGGCCGAGGTGGTGGGCGTCCACGAAACCACGGTGAGCCGGGCCGTTGCCTCGAAGTTCATGTCGTGTCCGCAGGGGATCTTTGAACTGAAGTATTTCTTCACTTCCGGACTGGCCACCGCCTCCGGCGAGCAGATTTCCAATAAGAGCGTCAAGACGCAGCTCGCCGAACTCATCACCTCGGAGGACAAATCGGCGCCGTTGTCCGATGAGGAGTTGGTCGCCCGTCTCAAGTCGGCCGGCACCATGATCGCCCGCCGCACCG
>JBDKKE010000489.1:0-5700 GCA_039796255.1 Verrucomicrobiota bacterium
TCACTGGATGGATCTTCATCCGCTCCGGTCGCCGAAAGGCGCACCGAAACTGCATGGTGGGTGCCTTCCTGAGTTCCACCATTTTTCTGGGCTGCTACCTCTGGTATCACTTCCAGATGCAGCGGCTTTACGGGCGCGCGCATACCAGCTTTACCGATCCGGCGTGGTTCCGGCCATTTTACCTGACCCTCCTGCTCACCCACCTCGCCGGCGCCCTGGTGATTCTGCCGCTGATCGCCACGACCTTCTACCGCGCCCTCCGGGAACAATTTGACCAACACCGGCGCATCGCGCGCTGGACGCTTCCCATCTGGCTCTACGTGTCCGTCACCGGCGTGCTGATCTACGTTCTCCTTTACCAAATCTTCCCGCAGACCGCGGGACGCTGAACCCGCTGGCGATTGCCCCCAAACGCCACACCCCAGACCCCAGACCCTAGCCCCCAATTCCCTGTTCCCGTCGCCGCTTTCCTCCTAGTCTGTCAGCGTGGGTATTTCGCCAAAGGATTTCGAGAATCTGCAGGGCCGACTGGCGGGACGCCGGACCTCGGTGCAGTCACGTGCGGCGGATTTGACCGCACCGTTGCCGGTTCGGCGGATTTTGGGCATTGATCCATCGCTGCGCGGGACGGGACTGGGCGTCATCAGCTTTGAGGGCGTCCAACCCGCGGTGGTCCATCAGGAGACCATCCGGTGTCCGGCCAGTTGGCTGCGCACGCGGTGTCTGGGTCAGATTGCATCGGTGGTCCGGGAAGTGGTCCGAAACCATCGGCCCGAGGTTTGCGTCGTGGAGGGGTTGTTCTTCGCGCAGAATCTCAAGACGGCACTGACCATGGGGGAAGCGCGTGGCGCGGCCATCGCCGCGGTCGCCGAGGCGGACGTTCCCGTTTATGAGATGGCGCCGCGCAAGGTGAAGCTGGCCATCGTCGGGTTCGGCGCCGCCCAGAAACTGGCCGTGGCCAAGATGGTTCAGCGATTGCTGGCACTGGAGAACCTGCCGGATCCGGATGCTGCGGACGCCCTGGCGCTGGGGCTGGCGTTCGCCCATGAGGCGAGACGGGTCACAGGTTCGTCCCGACAGAGACTCTGACGCGTCCCGGGCTGGAATCCGACGCGCGCCCGGTGTTGACTCTCCGCGTGTCGCCGGACCGGTTTGCCGCCATTACTGCCCGCTATCCCTCGCTGCGTCTCGCAGTCGTGGGGGATTTCTGCCTCGACCGCTATTTCGACATCGATCCTGCCCGATCGGAAATGTCGATCGAGACCGGGCTGCCGGTGTACAATGTGAGCGGCGTCCGCTGCCAGCCCGGAGCGGCGGGAACCATTCTCAACAATCTCGCCGCCTTGGGGGTGGGGACCTTGCTGCCGGTTGGATTCTCCGGGGACGACGGCGAAGGATGGGAGCTGCGCCGATCCCTTCTGGCGCGGCCGGGTGTCGATGTCTCGTACTTCCAGCAGACGCCGCTTCGCCACACCTTCACCTACACCAAACCGCTGGTGCATGAGGCGGGACACCCCCCCCGGGAACTGAACCGGCTGGACCTTAAGAACTGGACCCCATCCCCCGCCGCTCTCCAGGAATCCCTGGCGTCGGCCATCGCTGCGGTGGCGGGGCAGGCGGATGGACTCATTCTCATGGACCAGGTGGATCTGCCCGAGACCGGTGTGCTCACGGTGCGGGTTCGCGAATGCATTGCCCGGCTGGTGAAGGAGCGTCCGGACCTCCTAGTGGTCGGGGACAGCCGCCAGGGGCTGCGTGATTGGCCGCCAGTGATCTTTAAGATGAATGCGCGGGAGTTGGGTGCGCTGACGGGCGCTCCGGTGGAATCCTTGACGGAAATTAGGGCCGCCTGTGCGGCCCTGGCCGCGGCCAATGGACGCCCCGCGGTAGTGACCCTCGCGGAGCGGGGCATCGTGGGCGCGCTGCCTTCCGGGGAAGTGGAGCATGTGCCTTCGCTGCCGGTGCGCGGACCCATTGACATCGTCGGGGCAGGGGACTCGGTGACCGCCAATCTCACGGCGGCACTGGCGGCCCAAGCCTCCCTGCGCGAAGCCATGGAAATGGCGATGACCGCCGCCCATGTCGTGATCCACCAATTGGGGACCACCGGAACCGCCTCGGTCGCCCAGATCCGGGAGCGGATGCCGTGATGATTCTCTGGCGGGCGATTTCGCTGCTGGTGGTTCTGTCGGTCGCCGGCTGCGTCGCGCATCCAGAGCCCCGGTTGAGCCGCTTCGAGTTTGAACGGGCCGAGATGGGCCTTCCGTTCCGGCTCGTTCTTTATGCGCCGGACTCCGCCGAGGCCGGACGGGCGGCGGATGCCGCATTCGGACGCATCCACGAACTCAATGGCTCGTTAAGCGACTATGATGAGGCCTCTGAATTGAGCCGGCTGTCGCGTTCTTCCGGAAGCGGACGCTGGGTCCCGCTGGCTCCGGACCTTGCCCGTGTTCTGCGGACCTCCGAAGCCATTTCCCGGGAATCAGACGGCGCCTTCGACGTGACCGTCGGCCCCTTGGTTCAGTTGTGGAAACGAGCGCGGCGGCAGCGCGAATTGCCCGCAGAGACACCCCTGAATTTGGCACGCGAATCCACGGGATGGACGAATGTGCTTCTCCGTCGCTCCGCTGCCGGTTGGGAGGCGCAACTGCGGCGTCCAGGCATGCGGCTCGACCTCGGCGGCATCGCCAAGGGATATGCGCTCGACGAGGCGGGGACAGTGCTGCGCGGACTCGGCCGCGACCGGTTTCTGATCAGTGGCGGCGGAGACATCGTCGTGGGCCAACCGCCGCCCGGAACGCCTGGATGGCGGATCGAAGTGGGGGTTTTCGATGCGCCCGGGGCGCCGTCTGCCCGATTTGTCTGGCTCCGCAATGAGGCTCTGGCCACTTCCGGGGACACGTTTCAGCGGGCGGAGATCGGCGGACGCCGCTATTCCCATATTGTGGATCCGCGCACGGGCATCGGGCTCACGGACCACAGCCTGGTCACGGTGATCGCCCCGTCGGGCATGCAGGCCGACGCGCTCTCCAAGGTTATCAGTGTCCTGGGTGCTGAACGCGGATGGCCAGTCGCCCGGCGGCGGGATGCCGTGGTGTTCTCCCTACGCATGCCGGACGGGGGTATCGAGGAATGGCAGTCGCCGGGTTTCAGTCGCCGATGGGATTCGCCGCGTCAGCCTTGAATCCGTCCATTGCCCGCAGGTGGAACATCCGTAGGATTCTTCCTGTGCTCCGAATGCTTGCAGGGATGTGCCTGGCGCTGTTGCTGGGAATCACCGTCGCCCGTGCGGATGCAGTGGCGTTGGTCAGTGTGGGTGACGAATGGCGCTTTCAGCCAGGAGAGTCGGAGTTCTTCGACTCCTGGAACGAACCCGACTTCGACGATCACTCGTGGTACGCCGGTGAGTCGGGTTTTGGTGCGTCCCGGTACGGTGAGAATACCCTGTTCACCGGCATTTCTAGGGGCTCGGGAGGGATCTGCTTTCGACGCGAGTTCGTGGTTTCAGACATGCTGGCGATCCGCAGTCTCACACTTCGATGCGACTGGCAGGGGGGATTTGTCGCCTTCTTGAACGGGGTCGAGATCGCCCGACGAAACCTTCCGGGAGTTCCTGGGACACCCGTGCCCTTTGATACTCCCGCTTCGCTGCGCTACGCCGGGGTTGCGGAGAATTTTTCGGTGACGAATCCGCGCCTGCTGCTTCGTCCGGGAACCAACTTGCTGGCGATCCAGGTGCAGCCATACGAGGTCGGCTGGCTGGATGTGGTTCTGGTCCCCGAATTGCTTGCCAACTTCACCCGCGGACCCTACCTGCAAAGCGTGCTTCAGGATCGCACTACCGTGATCTGGCGCACTCCCGCGTCGCAGGGGGGGCAGGTGGAGTTCGGTGCCGGAGAAACCCTGGGTGGGATTGCCGTGGCGCCGGTGGCGGCCGCCCAGGAAGTGACCCTCACCGGACTTAAACCGGGTACCCGGTATTCCTACCGCGTTCGTTCAGGCAGCGGAGCCCAGGAGGTGGTGTCCCCGGTCTCCTCCTTTCGCACACTGCCGGCATCCGGGAATCTGGACTTCCTCCTGTTCGGCGACTCCGGTGCGGGCAGTGCGGCCCAGTTCAAGGTGGCCCGTCAGATGGCCCTGGCACCGGCCGATCTGGTCCTGCATCTCGGGGACGTGATCTATCCCATGTTTACCATCGGCGCCGCCGACACCCGTTGCCTCAGTGTCTATCGGGGAATGCTGAGGACCACGCCCTTTTTCTTCGCCTGGGGAAACCACGATCTGAACGCCGGTACGGAGCCGTTCCTGAGCGCATTCCGCCAGCCGACCAATTCGGTGAGCGCCGAGGAACACCGCGCCGAGGGTACTCTTCCCGAGTCGTTCTTTTCCTTCGACGCTGGCGATGTCCATTTCGTGGTCCTTTTTGCGCCCTACTTCAGCCAGTACCAAATGCGCGAGGGATGTTCCCAGTTGCGCTGGCTGCAGGCGGACCTGACCGCCACGACCAAGCCCTGGAAGGTTCTCCTGATGCATCATCCGGTAAACACCTCCGGGGTGCATCGGTTTGACGACTATAATCGCAACCGGATTGAGGACCGTCAGGAATTGGCGGAGCGCATCATGCCCCTCGCGGCACGCTTCGGGGTCCAGTTGGTCGTCTCCGGTCATGATCACAACTATGAGCGTTTTCACGCCGTCCGCGGCACCCATACCCTCGTCACCGGTGGCGGCGGAATCTTTCTTTATGGAATGTCCCAACTGGATCCCAACAGCGCCCTGTTTGAGGCCCGCTGGCACTACACGGCGGTGCAGGTGCGCGGGGACATGCTGCGATTGACGCCCGTGGACGCCGAGGGGCGTGTGTTCGATGCCCTGGAATGGCGGCGGACGCCGCCGGATTCGAGTGACCCTGATGGGGATGGGCTTTCGTCGTTCGCCGAGACTGCCCTGGGAACGCGTCCCGACAATCCCGATACCGATGGCGATGGACTCAGTGACGGCTGGGAGTTCCTGCGCGGGGGGCACCCAGGTGTCCGCAGCACGGAGCCTGCGGCCCTTCGCCTGGCACCCTTCCTCGCGGCACCCTTGCCGCGTCCGCCAGCGGAGCTCGCCGCCCTGCCCGGAGAACACGGAGGCGTGGAGCTGCGATGGCTGGTGGCGGCGGGCTACCAGTCGGTCATCGAAGCGGCCGATCAATCCGGCGGCAGGTGGGAGCCGGTCCCAGTTTCTCCCGGTGAACCTTCTCCGGGACCGGGGACACAGCGCCTCCGTTTATCCGCCTCCCAGAGTCAGCGCTTTTTCCGGGTCCGTCTGATTGCGGAGTGAGTTCGCCCATAGGTCCCCGCGGTTTTCAGTTGGCAAGTCGGCTGGGTGCCTTCGGAATCGGGGCTGCCGATGAAATCTTATCGCCTCAATCGTTTGTTTCACGCCAAGTCCGGACGCTGTTTTGACGTGGCCATCGACCACGGATTCTTCAACGAAATGTCGTTCTTGGCGGGAATTGAAGACATGCCGCGGGCCGTTAGCATGTTGGCGGAAGCATCACCCGACGCATTTCAGCTCACGGTTGGGCAGGCTCGCCACCTGCAGTCACTGCCAGGCAAAAGCAAGCCATCGCTCGTTTTGCGCACCGATGTTGCCAATGTGTATGGTCAAGAACTGCCCGACCACTTGTTCAGTTTCGTCGTCGACGGCGCTGTT
>JBDKKE010000490.1:0-9624 GCA_039796255.1 Verrucomicrobiota bacterium
CGAGCGGGATTTCGACTACGTGCGCGAAGACATCCAGCGCTTCCGCAAGGCCCAGGATGAGAAGACGGTTTCCCTCAATGAGGAGGTTCGGCGTCGCGAGATTGGGGAAAACAAGGCCCGCCTGGAGGCGCGGAAGAAGGAGCTCGCCGCCCGGAAGGAACTGTTGCCGACCACCTGGGAAATCACTCTGAAGAATGTCGATCTTCCCGGACTGCCGGCGCCCATGACCAACAGCGTGGTCACCGCGATTCATAAAACTGAGGAGGACCTCGCCAAGGACCAGGTGGCCGCGGCCGAGGCTGCCGGCGAACTCAAGTCCGATGCCAAGGTCGGGGCCTCCGAAGACGATGACGACGAGGATGAGCCGGTCCGCGGCACCGGTAACGATCCTCACCTGCGCGAGGCCGAGCGCATCGTTCTGGACGTCCTGCAACTCTCCCCGCCCCGCAAGGGACTCTCGGCCCGGGCGGAGTAGGGACCGGAGTCCGTTGGTGAAAACCGACGCGGGGAGTGGCGCGATTTCGCGCACCGATCCCCCTGAATTGGGAGTGATCTGCACCCCCTGAGGACTTCTGCCGACTGACTTTCGCAACCCCGCGCAGGTCTCCCCGTGTTTTTGCATCCGGATGGAGTTTCGGGTCGTATCTTTCAGGGAAGTCTCCCCGAAATGATTCCCCATTTGCATCTCCGCCGTCGGACCCAGGAGTCCGGGTTCACCCTCGTCGAACTCCTGGTGGTCATCGGCATCATCGCCGTGATGGCCGGACTGCTGCTTCCCAGCCTGTCCAGTGCCCGCCGTCGCGCCACGGGCATTGCCTGCATTTCCAACCAGCGGCAGATCGGACTCGCCGCCCAGTTGTACATGAGCGATCACGGCGGGGGGATGTCCATCACCATGAAGGGTGGGTGCTGGATGATGGTTCCCAAGTGGACGAGTTGCCCGCGGATCTTTCCGGTGTGGAAGGAGGGGGTATGGGGGCGAGCGATGCGGAGAAGCCGTGGGTCATCTTCCTGCAGCCCTACCTCAAGACCCGGCAAGTCGCGTTTTGTCCCGCGGACCGCACCCCGCGCTCCAGGCAACTATCCACGGATCTGATCGGCTTCAACGGCGGCATCACGCTGTCCGACCAATCGCCCCCCGCCGACAGTGAGTTGGCCATCGCCGAGAAGGGTGGCCTCACTCTGCAGAGCTATCTGCTCAATTCGATCTTCACCCATAAGAGTGCCCGCTTCGCCTTGGAACGGGCCCTGCCGGGATTCGCCACCGATAGCGTCATTGCCGCGATGCCCAATCCCAACGTGATCCTATTCTCCGAGCGGAACTCCGAGGCCATGAATGCCGCGGACAACGCTGCTTACGGGAACGTGAAGCAGGACGACTATGATTCCTGGGTGGGCGAGGCGGCGCTGATCCGCTGGGGCGAGGGCCGATACGGGGACCAGGGATGGATCCGTCAGGACCGGCATCAGGGTGCCGCCAACTACGTGTTCACCGACGGCCATGCCGAGCGACTTTCGTGGGCGAAGGCGCGCGCCGACCAGTTCCCGGATCATGTTGTGCGCGGTCCCCTCCCGGTTCCGCCGCGTTGAGGCTTGCCTGGGGAGGGGGCCCCCTCGGCCCTCGGGGTGAGCGGTGGCATGAGCTCTTTGCATGATCCTCCACCTGCGACTTGAATTCCTTTTCTCCAGCTACAACAAATCGACCTTGACCATCGAGAGATCTAAAGGAAAGGACTAAGCAAAGTCTGAGGGGATGTCCGCAACCCGTGCTTCTTCCCTTGGTCAACCCTTAGGAACCGTCCGATCTCGAAACTTTAATGAAGTCGTTCCCATTCATCCCCGCCGTACTCGTTGCCCTCCAGGCCCTGATGTCCACCGCATTCGCGGGGACAAAAGGGGCATTCGTCAATTCGAGCGGCGTGGGTGTGGCGGTCAATGCCGTGGTTTTCAACGGGGTCACCAACACCGCGAAGAGCATCAGCATGCTCAATCCGGTTTCCGCGGTGAACATCCAGACCAACAAGACCTTCACCAACACCACCTACACCACCAAGCTGCCGGAGGGAACCCCCTCCTCGGTCTTCTGCCAGAGTCGCGGCGGTGCCCCGGGGGTGTTTTCGATTCAGTCCTACGTGACCGGCGGGGCGACTGCGGACAATCCGGAGCTGGAAGAGCGACTTCCTGTGACCGCGGCTGACTGCGCCTACTACGCGCTGGAATCGGCCGCCCAATTCACCGGCCCGAACTCGGGAACCCTGATCGTCAATGCCAACGCCAGCGCGGGCGCGGCCATCTGGCTGCGCGGCTTCCAGTACAACGGCACCGGGGTGCCAGCGGACCTGGATGAACTCAAGGCCAACGGCACGCTCAAGTGGGACGTCCTCATCGCGGGCCCCTTTGAATTCAGCACGACCAACTGCACCGCCCTCAACATCCCGTTCACCTTTAGCGGATCGGACACCAATCTGTATTTCGTCGCGGACGGCGTTGCGAAGAGCACTCCGTTCACCGTGACCTGTGCGGGTAATGTATCCTTCGGCTGCGCGGACACGGTGGTCTATCCCTCAGTCCAAGTCGCCGGCGGCTGTGGGCAGGTCACCATCACCTACAATCCTCCGGCCAACCTGCTTCCCCCCACGGTTTCCACCGTGACGGTGACCGCTACGGACGAGGTCGGCAACAGCGCGCAGTGCAGCTTCGTGGCTGACAACTCCGCCAAGGGGATTCCTTTCTCCGTAACCTGCCCCTCCAATCTCGTCTTTACCTGCTCCCAAACCGTGGCCTATCCGGCGGCCCAAATCAGCGGCGGCTGCGGCGCGGTGAGCGTTGCCTACAGCCCGCTCGCCAGCGCCATTCAACCGGGTACCACCAACCTGGTTACCGTCACCGCCACGGATTCCCTCGGACGGACGACCCAGTGCTCCTTCAGCGTCATCCGGCAGGGCCTTGTCTTCGAGGGATTTTACTCGCCGATCAGCGGAACAGGCGGCTCCTGCGGGAGTCCGGTCCGCATGATCAACGTCGGCAGCACGGTCCCGGTCAAGTTCAAGGTCTCCTGCAGTGGATCCCCCGTCCTGACCGGGCAGCCGAGCCTGTCCATTAAGAGGTGCTCGAACGGCTCCGTGGTCGGAGGCGGAAACTTCAACAAGGTCGTCAATGAATGGCATTTCCAATGGCTCACGTCCGGTATATCCAAGGGCGACTACGAGTTGATTGCGACCCTTCAGGACGGAAGCCGGAAATCCGTATTCATCCGGCTGAAGTAGCCTTCGGGGCGGAATGCTCGCCATGAACTAATGTCCTGGAATCTCCGAACCGAGGCCCTTCCGGCCGGCCTGATTTTGGCCCTGCTGTCGGGGGTTCAGACGGACCAGGTTCAGGCCGAGGTGGTCCTGGATGGAAAGACGGGATCCGGGGGCGCGCTGACCGGCCCCAAGTTCTCGGTCACCCAGGATCTCGGCACCACCCGCGGGAACAACCTCTTTCACAGCTTCAGCCAGTTCAACCTGAAGGCGGGAGAGGTCGCCACCTTCTCCGGGGGGGCCAACATCCAGAACATCCTCAGCCGGGTGACGGGCGGCAGCCCTTCATCCATCGATGGCACCCTCCAATCCACGATTGCGGGTGCCAATTTCTTCTTCATTAACCCCAGCGGTGTGATGTTCGGCCCGAATGCGGCCGTCAACGTCAGCGGCGCCTTTGCCGTCAGCACCGCCAATTCTCTTCAGCTCGCCGACGGAGCGCGGTTTGTCGCGGCGATTGATGCCGATGATTCGCTGCTGAGTACGGCGCCGGTGGTGTCCTTCGGATTCCTGGAAGGCGCCACGGGTGCCATCGAGGTTCGCGGCAGCCTGTCGAGTGCGCCCGGACAGCCGTTGACGATCATCGGCTCCTCCGTGTCCGTGGCGGAAGGCGCCCACCTGGATGCTCCCAACGCCCGGATCACCCTCGCCGGGGTGGCCTTCCCGTCCGAGGTTCCGGTTCCCGGGATCGCGGCCGGCGCGACGCCCGGGGTCGGTTCCCATACGGGCACTCCTGCAGGCACCGCGGACGGCGGGAACGTGGTCATCCGAGGAGGCCGTCTCGTCGTGGACAATGCCGTCATCACCGCTGGGACGGCCGGCGGGGACATTGACATCGCCACGACCCAGGGAGTCGATGTCATCAACGGAGGACAGATCTACACAACCAGCTCGGGCTCCATCCAGGGCGGCAAGATTTCGATCGTGACGCCGGCCCTCGTGGTGGATGGCCTCGATGGTTCGCTTCCCACCCGGATTGCGGCCGAAACCTCCAGCGAGGATCCCCAGGCCAAGGGTGGCAACATTGTCATCGAGGCCGACTCCGTCGACATCCGGCGCGGCTCCGAGATTTCGGTGTCCACCTTTGGCGCCGCCGACGCGGGGAGAGTGGACATCACCACAGGGACCCTCCGGCTCCAGGGTTCCGAGGCTCCCCAGTTCCCCACCCAGATCAGCGCCAACGCGGCTCCCGTGATTGGCACCGCCACCGGGGCGGGCGGACAGATCGTCATTCGCGCCGACACCGTCGAACTGTCCAGCGGCTCCGCCATCCAGGCGGTGACGACCGGGGACGCAAATGCCGGGACCATCGACATTCTTTCGGGTTCGCTGAGCATTGCGAACGGCGGCATTTCCACCTACACGGCGGGACTGGGCGGCGGCGGGGAGATCCGCATCGACAGTGACCAGATCACCCTGGACGGCCCGTTTTCGTCCATCACCGCGCTGACCACGGGCTCCGGCAATGGCGGCCGGATCAACCTCACTGCCGGTACCCTCCGACTCCTGAACGATGCCGCCATTTCCGCCAGCACCTACGGGGATGGCACCGGTGGCGACATTGACATCACGGCGGATGCGGTGGTGCTCGATACCGCAACCCCGCAACCCGGCGGATTTGCGGGCATCACGGCCGCCAGCAAGCCGTCGTTCTTTGGCGAGGGAACCGGGGGCAAGGGCGGCGACATCACCCTCCGTGCCGGCAGCCTCAGCCTGCAGAATGGCGTGACGATCTCCGCCAGCACCGAAACCATGGCCGATGGTGGCAGCATCGACATCCGGGCCCGCTCGGTGACCCTCGACAACGTATCCTCCATCCAGTCCGCATCCCTCGGCGCCGGCCGCGCCGGAACAATCACCGTCCGGGCCACCGACAGCGTGCTCCTCACGGGCCAGTCCGCCATCAGCACCTCGGCGCCCCTGAGCAGCGGGGGCGATGTCGAGGTTCGGTCCGGCGGCGAACTCCAGATTTTCGACAGCGGGATCACCGCCCAGGCCGGACCGGGCGGCGGCGGCAACGTCACCGTGTCCGCCCCGCAACTGGTGTACCTGCTGAATGGCACCCTCAACGCGCAGGCCGAAGGGGATGGCGGTAACCTCAATATCGTCGATACCCAGTTCTTCGTCATCAGTGAAAGCGCCCTGATTTCCAAATCGAGCACCGCAAACGGCGGCAATATCACGATTCTGTCCGACTACTTCTTTCAGTCGCAGAGCGACATTGATGCCTCGGCCCCCTTTGGGATTCCTGGAATCGTGCGGGTTTCCGCTCCGAACGTGGACCTCAGCGGAAGTCTCGTCGGCCTTCCGAGTAATTTGCTGGGACTTGAGACTCAATTGCGTCCGGACTGCGGTGTCCGCCTGAACGGGAACGTCAGCACGTTCATCGTGCTGGGCCGGGGTGGTCTTCCCTTTGAGCCGGGTGGTTTCCTGCCGAGTGGATTGGTCCCTCTTCCGAATGAATCGAAGTAGGCGTTTCTCCCAAATCCGACGACTCGCGACCTCGGTTCTTCTGGGAGCGACCGTCTCCGGCATTTACGGCGCCGCGCAGGTGCTCCCCCCGCCGCCGACCTCGTCGAATCCTGCCAACACCATCGCCCCTGCTGCCCGGCTCCGTGTCTCTGGCTTCCGCTTTGAAGGAAACCACGCGTTCACCGCCGATGAACTCGGCGTCGTCACGGCGCCCTATGCCCACCGCGAACTGTCCAGTGGGGAATTGGAACAGGCCCGCCGTGCGGTGACCCTTCACTACATTGAGCACGGCTATGTCAATTCCGGTGCGGTGATTCCGGATCAGGATCCGCAGGATGGCGTGATTACCCTCCGTATCATCGAGGGTGAGCTTTCTCGAATTGACCTGAGTGGCAACCGCTGGCTTCGCGATGATTACATTAATAGCCGGTTGCGGCGGTGGTCCGAAGCGCCCCTGAACTTGAATGAGCTTCAGGATGGACTACAGCAACTGCGTCAGAATCCAAACGTCGGGCAGATTAATGCGGAGCTGAAGCCGGGCACCGCGCCGGGTCAAAGCGTTCTGGGCATCCGCGTGGAGGATACCCAGCCGTTTCGGGTAGGAATCCAGTTCGACAATCAGCGCCCCCCGAGCGTCGGATCCAGTCAGGTATGGCTGCTCACCTCGGATCTCAACCTGACCGGGCACAGTGATCCGGTGGAGTTCAGGTACGGCATTGCGAACAGTACCTTCGACGGGTACGAGTTTTCCGGGGCCAACAATCTCGAGGGGAGTTATACCCTTCCCTTCACCCGCTTCGACACCACGGTTAACGTCCATGGAAGTCGGCTGAACACCAGTCTGGTGGAGGAGCCGTTTCCACCCCTGGCCATCACCAGCCTCACCACCAGCTACGGCCTGACGCTGCGGCAGCCCCTGTATCAGACGGCCAACCAGGAGGTGGCGGTGGGTATTGGATTTGACCGTCGCGTGAACGAGACCTGGCTGCTGGGCGAGCCTTTCAACATCTCGCCGGGCGCGGTGGATGGAAAGATGTCGGTTTCCGTTCTGCGTCTGTCCCAGGAATGGACTCGGCGCGGACAGGATCACGTGCTTGCGCTGAGGTCGACGTTCAACGTGGGGCTGGACGTCCTTGACGCCACCGACAATGGAGTGCCGGGGGATCCCGACGGGAAGTTCGTTTCCTGGCTGGGACAGGCGCAGTACATCCAGCGTCTGTTTCATACCCAGAATCAACTGGTACTGCGCATGGCAGGCCAGTGGACGGACAATCCCCTTCTCGCCCTGGAACAGTTGAGCGTTGGCGGCTTTGAGAGTGTGCGGGGATATCTCGAGAACCAGTTGGTTCGCGATCGCGGCGTGGTGTCGTCCGCAGAGTTCCGAATTCCGGTGCTGTTCAACAAGGCGGGAGCTGGAATCGTGTACCTGGCCCCTTTCTTTGACTTCGGTGGCGCCTGGGATGTCGATGGCTCACCGAGTCCGACCACAATCTACAGCACAGGGGTGGGTCTGCTGCTGTCTCCAAACCGCCACGTCAATGCGCAGATCTATTGGGGACACCGGTGGCGCGAGGTGGACATGCCGTCCCAGCAGGATCTGCAAACATTGGGATTCGATTTTCGGCTCACCCTCATGGCCCTCTGATCCTCTGACCCTTGGGAGTTTTCCTCCGACGGAAGGAAAGGGTCAGGGATTGTTGGCAGCGGATCCCAGCCCCACTTGCCGAAGCAGATCCGCGCGGACCTCCCGGAGGGACTTATCCTCGGGATGGGCGTCAATCTGGTCTGACAACAGAGCCAGAGCATCATACCAGATCCCCGCCTCTCCATAGATGGCCGCCAGTGTCTCCGCCGGAGCGCCGGCGACCTTCCGTTTGAGATCATCCGTAGGTTCGACGCGTTTGATGACCCCGCTGGCCACCAGATCGCTGGAGCGATTGTCAGAATCAGTGATCAGGGCGACTACCCATTGGTACTCGACTCCGGGAGACAATTTCACGCCGTGGTCGGAAAGCTTGAGGCGTTGGATCCCGGACTTGGTGGATCGCTCCACCATCACCTGGACCAGAGGCTTTACTTTGTTCTCCTGCAACAGAGTGAGTTCAAATCGCGCCTCGGCAGGCTTCGACTGGAACCAGAACAGCGACGGCTGCTCCTGCGTGGTCACCCCGACATCGTCCGGAGCCAGCACATCCAGGGTGGTGGCTGCCGTTCCGGTTCCGCGCGAACCCCCGGTCAATCGCACGGACGGGGCGCCGGTGACCTGGGGGCGGAACCTGACCGTGGCCGGAGGCTTCGGCTTCTGAGCGGCCTCCTGGGCGTGGGTGATTCCGGATTCCAACTGGGACAGGGCCCCGATGAGGATCAGACAGATCCACCCGGTTCGGCTAGCGTTGAAGAATCTCATGAGATTGACTGGGTACTCGAGGTGCAGCTTTGGGCGCCCGAATGGCTCGCCTCTGGCCTCACCACATATATAGTGACTGGCTCGTCCTTATTTTTCAAGGCCACAGTCCCAATCTTAATGGGGTTAAAGTCGGGGCCGAGAAGCGATCGAGTCGCTTCGCTGATCAGGATCCGGCAGCGATTCACGGGCATCCCCTCGTCCACCCAGTCCTTATCATAGCTCTCAAGACGGGACGCCGTGTTCACGGAATCTCCCAAAACAGTGTATTCCTGCCGATCGGCGCTTCCCAGGCTTCCGGCGACCAGCGATCCGGTGTGGATCCCGATTCTCATCCCGCAGGCAGGCAGGCCCCGCCGGATCCATTCCACGTTGAGTTGCTCCATCTTGACACCCATCGCCAGGGCGCAGCGAACCGCATTCCGCGCGTCATGGCTTATCTCTTCCGGTGTGGTGCGCGGCAGCGGCACGCCAAAGGCAGCCATGATGGCATCGCCAATGTATTTTTCGACCACGCCATTGTGGGCCATGATCGTGGTGGCCATGGCGTCCATGAACTCGTTGAGCCAATCCATCAATTCAGCGGGTTCCATCCTTTCGGAGGTTGTGGAGAATCCCACCAAGTCGGTAAACAGAACCGTGGCCGTGAGCTTTTGTGATTTGGGACGCTGACCGGCAAGGAATTCGTCGCGCTGATCCCACAAGGCGTGGGCAATGTCGGGGGAGACCTGCTTGGAAAACAACTGCATCAACTGCCCGCGCTGCTTCCGCTCGTGGAAGGACACATAGGAGGTGACCAGGGTTGCCGAGGCAATGAAAGCGAGGGCGGGCGCGACGAGTGGGATCCACCAGCCTGCCTCAAAGGCCATGGATAAGGTGGCGGCCAGCGAGGCGACGCAGGCGAGGGCGAGCAGGGTGAACCGCCAAGGGGAACGCACCCAGTAGCCCATGACCGCCCCCAGCGCGCACCACAGCAGGACCCAGGCATCTTCCATCCAGTCCCCCCATGACTTCAGGCCTTCCTCTCCCTCGATCGCCTGTCGCAGTAGTTGGTGTATTGCCTGGGATTGCACCTCAATTCCCTTGTGCGAATGCTTTATCGGGGTGACCCGTTCATCCGACACACTGGGGGTGTTGACTCCCACCAGAACGATCTTGTCGCGAAAGGTGCCGGCAGGAACCCGGCCGGAAAGCACGTCAACGACCGTGAAACGGGTAAACTGGTTGGGGCAGCGAAAATCCAGGAGCATCTGCCAGCCGCTGTTATCGGCCCCGACATACGCACCCTCGTCGGGCTCGAACTTCCGGAGGCGCGCCTTTCCGAGCAGAAAGGAATTTGTGTCACCGGGATCCGGTGCTGGAACGATCCCCCGGCCCTGAAGATGGACGCACGCTACGCGGAAGGGCAGGGAGTCATAGATTTGGTTGGAGGACTCGGCGAACAGG